>DASTKZ010000088.1:0-31539 GCA_035715445.1 Methyloceanibacter sp. | reverse complement strand
CTGATCGAACATGTCGCGCACGCGCGATGCGCCCACGCCGACGAACATCTCGACGAAGTCGGAGCCCGAGATGGTGAAGAAGGGAACGTTGGCTTCGCCGGCGATGGCGCGCGCAAGCAGCGTCTTGCCGGTGCCGGGAGGTCCGACAAGCAGCGCGCCGCGCGGGATGCGCCCGCCGAGCTTCTGGAATTTCTGGGGGTCGCGGAGGAACTCGACGATTTCCTGCAAGTCCTCCTTGGCCTCATCGACGCCGGCGACGTCGTCGAACGTGACGCGGCCGTGACGCTCGGTGAGGAGCTTCGCCTTCGACTTGCCAAAGCCCATGGCGCGGCCGCCGCCCGACTGCATCTGGCGCATGAAGAAAACCCAGACCGCGATCAGGAGCAGCATGGGGAACCACGACACGAGCACGCCGAGGAGCGAGGGCACGTCTTCCTCGGAGGGTTTGGCCGTGATCTTCACGCCTTTCTGGTTGAGCTTGTCGACCAGGTTCGGGTCGTTCGGCGCATAGGTCTGAAAGTTGCGGCCGTCGGAGAAATGTCCCGTGATCTGATTGCCGGCGATGGTCACATCCTGGACGTTGCCGCCCTCGACCTCGGAGAGCAGCTGCGAGAAGCTGATCTCGTTGCCGCGGACCTGCACGCCCGGGCTCTGGAACAGGTTGAACAGGGCGACCAGGAGGAGGCCGATGAACACCCAAATGGCGAAGTTGCGGAAATTCGAGTTCATGGACTGATCTGACGGCTCGCTTCTTTCGGGCTACCGGCATGAGGCAGCCTCGCGTGACACTTTAACGGCGAATTGAGGCTAAGCCTTGGTAACATAGGAACCTCAATCGCGTTTGCCAAGCTAAGTAGCAGAAAGAGGTGCATGTTTTCTCAACGGAAATCTGCCGGCTCCACGCTCACGAAACGTGCCCGGCAGAACGCGACGAAGGGCGCTCTCGAGCCCGGCAGTCCGAGTTGCGGCAGCCCGAGCAGCACCTCGCCCCGCCAACAGGCGGGCAGCGTCCGCCCGGCAAGGCGAGGCAACGCCGAAACCGCGTCCGAGCGTTCTCTAAGCGCCTGAAAACCCTCATCCCCCAAGGCCTTCACGGTGAGGGACTCGGGCTCATCCGCGCCGAGCTCGATTGCGAAGCGGTTGTCCCACAGCGCTCGCTCTCCGGGGCGAAGCTTGGCGACGGGGAGCCCCCCGCTCCTCACCTCACGGAAGAAGCCGAGCCGCCCCGAGACGGGCTGAAGCCGGCATCGTCCGAGCGTGTGCGCCTTGTCTGGATTTGCCTCCAACGCGGCAAGAAGCGCTTCGAGCTTGGCAAGCTGCACCGGCGCCTCACCGCCGCCGACCGCGGCGATCACTTGCGCGAGCGCACGGAGCGCGATCTCCTGCGGGGCCGCGGCGAGCGCCTCGCGATCGATCGTGGCATAGCCTGCCGCGCTCATCGCGCCGTGGCGCACGAGAAAATCACACGCCGCGCCATCGAGCGCCTCGCGCGCCCGCCGCAAGCGGCGGGCCGAAAGCGCGAGCGCTTCCGGCGACAACCCGAACGCTTCGAGCGCGCTTGCGCGCGCGCGCATCCGCGCGCGCTCGAAGCGCGGATCGGCATTGCTCGGGTCCGTGACATAAGAGAGTCCTGCCGCATCGAGCGTCGCGATGAGCCGCGCCTTCGGCGCATCGAGCAAGGGACGCAAGACGCTGATGCCCGCCCATGCGCCCCTCTCCGGGATCGCGGCCAGGCCGTCGAGGCCGCTGCCGCGCTTGAGCCGCATCAGGAAAGTCTCGGCCTGATCGTCTTGGGTGTGAGCGGTGACGAGCGCGGGAATGCCATGGGCATGGCAATAGGCCGCCATGAGATCGTAGCGCGCGGTCCGCGCTTTTGCCTGCAGGCTCGCCGGCGGAGGCTCGTTCTTTTCCCACGTCAAGATTTTATGAGGGAGGCCGAGCGCGGATGCCAGGCGTCCGACCTGTTCAGCCTCCGCGCGCGCGCCTGATCGAAGCCCATGATCGACGGTGAGAACGCTGAGCTTTGGGCCGTCCTCGCGCGCATCACGCCAGCGCGCCGCGAGCAGCATGAGGGCGAGGCTGTCAGGCCCGCCCGACACGGCGAGCGCTGCGTGCGGAAACGGCGCGAGAAGCGCGAAGAGCCGTCGCGACTCCGACGGTGAAATAGGCAAGGTGCTCATGTCAGCAGGCTTCTTTGCGCCTCCTGCTGCAAAAGCACAAGCCGGGCGGAACCGGTCCCGCCCGGGAAACCTAATAGTTGCCGGCGACGGCGGCGCTGTTCAACACGGTCTGGGCGCGGCGGTTCTGCGACCAGCAGGAGATGTCGTCGCAAACCGCGACCGGGCGCTCCTTGCCGAAGGATACGGTCTTGACGCGGTTCGCCCCGATCCCGTGGCTCGCGAGGTAGCTCCTTACCGCCATGGCCCGCTTGGCACCGAGCGCGAGGTTGTATTCGCGCGTGCCGCGCTCATCGGCGTGGCCTTCGATCGTGACCCGGTATTGCGAATACTGGCTGAGCCAATTGGCCTGATTGGCGAGGATCCCTTGCGCCTCGCCGGTCAAGGCCGCGCTATCGACCTCGAAGCGGACCACGTCGCCGACATTGACGGCGAAATCCCGCTCCGTGCCTGGGGTTGCCGGCCCCTCTCCGCCGAGGCCGTATTGCTTTGGCTGTGCCTGGCGCGAACATGCCGCCATCAGGATCGCCAATGCGACGACGCCCGCGATTTTGCCGGCGCGCCGAAACAAAGAACTCGAACGCATGAACTGGTTACTCCCACCCGTCGAATTTTAAGGAAATCCTAAAATGGAAGTCCTTAACGATGTCCTAGCTCAGGCGCGATTGAGCCGGATCGGGCGGGGTGAACCCCAATAAATGAAAGGATGCCTGGGAGGCCGCTACTCCCTGCGAGCGGCATCCCGGCATCCTTTGAATTCGTCTAGGACGGAAGAGCTAAGCGCTTCCGTCGTGAATCCGCCAAGCGTTAGACGCCAACAACCTGCTCGACCAAAATGTCGCCTAGCCGAGCTTCAAGGGCTCAGCAACGACGGCTTTCTCGTGATGGCCCCAACAGCCGCCAAGCACGATGCCTGTGGTCAAGATCATGGCGACGAGGATGGCCCCCTTCAAACCCTGCATGGTCTTCTCTCCTTTGGTTAAAACGGCAATAGCCATCTTTCGATGTACCGGCGCGAGGTATGCAGATCAAGAACGGACTCTTGTCCAACGACCGTTTTCCGGCCGATTGGTGCCAAAATGCCACGCCAAATCCGATGTCCCTCGCCTCTAGCTAGCCTCGAAAAAGAGGCCAAATCAAGCTCCGTTAACCAGCGTGAAGGGTTATGCTTAACAAAGCGTAACGGCGCGTGAGGGACCGGCCGCGAGGAATTGGGAATATTCGATTTTCAGAGCGGAACGCCCTAATTGACCAGCGGCGACCAGGCCGGATCCGAGCCGAAAGCCGGCGTGGCCACCTGGCGCTCATTGTAGCCGGTGAGGTCGATGGTAAAGAGCCGGGGACCGCCAGCAGCACCCGGCTGCTCCCGGAAGAACATCAGTACCCTGCCGTTCGGCGCCCAGGTCGGGCCCTCATTGTGGAACCCTTCCGTCAGAATCCGCTCGCCCGACCCGTCGGGCCGCATCACCCCGATCAGGAATTGCCCCCCGCTCATCTTGGTGAACGCGATCAAGTCGCCGCGCGGCGACCATACCGGCGTCGAGTAGCTTCCCCCGCTGCGGCTGATTCGGCGCGGGCTTGAGCCGTCGGCGCCCATGACGTAAAGCTGGCGCGAGCCCGCCCGGTCGCTCTCGAACACGATCTCGCGCCCGTCGGGCGAATAGCACGGCGCCGTGTCGATCGCATTGTCATTGGTGAGGGGCATCGTGCGCCGGCTTCTCAAATCCATCACGAACAGATTGGTATTGCCGTCCCGCTCCAGACTCATGACGATGCGCTGGCCGTCGGGCGAAAAGCGCGGCGCGAAAGTCATGCCCGGAAACGCGCCCACGACCTCCTTCTGCCCGGTCTCGATATTGAGCAAATAGACCTTCGGCGTTTCGCCCTCGAAGGAGGTGTAGGTGATTTCCTGGGTCGAGGGGCTGAAGCGCGGCGTCAGCACCAGATTCTGTCCCGTGGTGAGCAGCCTCACATTGGAGCCGTCCTGATCCATGATCGCGAGGCGCTTCATCCGCTTGTTCTTCGGGCCGGACTCGTCCACGAACACGATACGGGTGTCGAAATAACCCTTCTCGCCGGTGATCCGCTCGTAGATGGCGTCGGCGATGATATGGCCGACGCGGCGCGCATCCTTGGGCCTGGCAAAGAACTGCTCGCCCGCGAGCTGCGTCCCAGCGAACACGTCCCACAGGCGGAACTCGGCCTTGAGCTTGCCCTCGCTCGCGCCGATGCGGCCGACGGCCAAGGCTTGCGCATTGACCACGCGCCAATCCTCGAAGCGCGGCATGCGATCGGGGCCAAGCCCCTGCTCGATGAAGGCGGCCTGATCGATCGGAATGAACAGCCCTGAAGATTTGAGGTCGTTCGCCACCACGCCGGAAATCTCACGCGCAACCCCGGGCTCCACCGATCCGTCGCCGACAAAATCGGGGATGGCGATCGGCAGCGGCTGGATCGTGCCTTGGGTGATGTTGAGTTCGACCACCGCGCGCGCGGGAACCGGCGCGAGACCTCCGATCACAAGGAGGATCGCGGTGAGGCGCGAAACGAGGCGGGTCAGTCGTGAATTTGCGGTCAGGGTCATGGCGGTCTCTGCTAGCCGGCGCGATACATGTCGCTTGGGTCGAAATTGAGGATCATGTCGCGCCAGAGCGCATATTTTTCGCTCGGCAGCGCATAAGGCTGACACTGATAGACCGCGCGCACCGCGCTGTCGGCAGCGGCCTGGAAGAAGGGCGATGAGCCGCTATTGGCGACGGATGGATAGCCGACAAGGGTTCCGTCTTCGTTGAGCTTGAGACGGAGCTTGACCACGATCTGCTCGGCGCCGAGCCCTCCCGGCGGCGGGCTCCAGCACTGCGCGATTCGGGCTCTGAGCGCGTCGATCTCGTTGACCGACATCGCGCTCTCCGCGCCGTTCGACTGTCCGCGCACTTTGGCCGGCGCGTCTTCGGAAGGAAGTACCGGAGCGGGCTCATCCGCCGCATCGGGAACTTTGTTGAGCAGGGCGGCGATCCGGTCCGTTTCGGACATGCGTTTCTTGGCCGGGGCTGCGGGCTTCTTCGGCGCGGAAGCCTGCTTGGGCTTCGCCGGTTTCGGATCGGGCTTCTTCGCTGCCTGCTTCGGCGTCTCTTTCGGCGTCTTGGCCTTGGGCGAAGGCTCGGGCTCGGATTCCCCCTTCGCCTCTTTCACGGCTTCGGGCTTTTTCTCTTTGGGCTTGCCGGCGAGCGGCGCGTCGTCCTTGGCATCCTTGCTCCCCGCCTTGATCTTGGTCACCTCGGAGGGCGCGGCGAGATCGACGGGAATGGCGATCAGCGGCGCAGGGTCGATTCTCGCCGGCGGAAAGGCCACGAGCACAAAGAACAAGATCGCCGAGTGGAGCGCCGCCGATATGGCCGTGCTTCTGCTCATGACCACCTTTCCGCGCTCCCCCTTACGGTTGATCCATCTGGTCGGTGACGATGGTCACGGGAAAACCCGCTTGCCCGATCCGCGCGAGAACCTTGGCGACGTTTCCGTAAGCGGTGCCCTTGTCGCCGCGCACCCAGATCTTGCTGCCGCCGCCTGCATCGCGGATCGCGGTGAGCTTCGGGACGAGATCGTCGAAACTGATCTCGCTGTTCTGCAGGAAGATCTTTCCTTGCGGATCGACGGTGACGCTCAACGGCGCCTTCTCGGGCTCGACCGCGCCCGCTTCCGTCTTCGGCAGATCGACCTTGGGCAGCTCGCCTTTCGACTCGACGTCAACCCCGACCGTGAGCAGCGGCGCCGTCACCATGAAGATGATCAGGAGCACGAGCATCACGTCGACCATCGGGGTGACGTTGATCTCGCTCATCGGCGCGGACGAGCGGCGCCGGGCTCTCCGGTTCGAGAGGGCACCTCCTGGCTGCAGACCCGCTCCCATCGTCTTTCCTCACGCCGTCTTGTCGATTTGCCGCGATAAGATCGCGCTGAACTCATCGGCGAAGCTCTCGAGGCGGGCCGCGTGGCGCGCGACTTCGCTATTGAATTTGTTATAGAAGATGACGGCCGGAATCGCCGCGAGCAGGCCGAGCGCAGTGGCGAACAGGGCTTCGGCGATGCCCGGTGCAACGACCGCGAGGCTCGTGTTCTTGCTGAGCGCGATCGCCTGGAAGCTCGTCATGATGCCCCACACCGTGCCGAACAGGCCGACGAAGGGCGCGGTCGATCCGACGGTCGCGAGGAATGTCAATCGCCGCTCGAGCCGCTCCACCTCGCGCGAGATGGTCACGTCCATGACCTTCTCGACCCTGAGTTGGACGCCAGCCATCGGGCGCGCGCTGCGCTCGCTTCCCTCGCGCTCGCTCGAGCGCTTCCACTCGCGCATCGCCGACACGAACACGGCAGCCATGCCGGTATTCCGTCGCTGCGACAGCGCCTCGTAGAGCTCGTCGAGCGATTGTCCCGACCAGAACACCTGCTCGAACTTGTCGGCCTCTTTTCGCATTCGCGTGTAGAGGAAGAGCTTTTCGAGGATGATAGCCCAGCTCCAGACCGAGGCGGCGAGCAGCCCGAGCATGACGATTTTGACGACGATATGCGCGTTCTTGAAAAGCTCGAGGATCGAGAGATCGACGACGGCATCGGTCGGATTCATGACGGCCTCGTGGCTCCAAAATCGCCCTAGCCGACGGCCAGGAGGCGAACGCTCGGGCCTTGCAGCTTCGCCGCAGCCCCGACGGCGGTGCCGGCTAAGCCCCGCGGCCAATGGCGAGCCAATGACGAAAACTGGACCCGTTTTCCCTCGTCGCGCGGCGCGGCTCACGGCCGAAGCAAAGCGACGCTTTACCGGCACGCCCTAGGTTTCACGCGGATGGTTAACGAATCGTTGAAGCGCCTCGCGCACAAGCGCCCCTAACCTCTGTGGCTTGCCCGCCCGCGACACGAGAACGACGGTCACCCGGGCGCGGACGAGCAGCGCCCCGTCGCGCCTTGCGTCCTGCTGAAGCACGAGGCTTGCGCTGCCGATCTCGGCGCAGGAGGTGACGATTTCGAGCAGGTCGTCCATGCGCCCGGGCTTGAGGTAGTCGATCTCGACCCGGCGCACGACGAAGACCGAGGGCTCGCCGGCCGCAGGTTCAGCGAGCCCCGTCGCGTCGATGCCGAGCAGCCTGACGAAGTCGGAGCGGGCGCGCTCGAAGAATTTGAGGAAGTTGGCGTGATAGACGACGCCGGCGCAATCGGTGTCCTCGAAATAGACGCGCACCGGGAGGACATGGGTCTCGCCCTCGATGCGGCCGGCAATATCGGGCCACCTCCCGGTCATGCGCGGGTGATGGGAGCGAGGACCGTCATTCGTCCTCCCTGCCGTTGAACAAGGGGTATTGCGACGCCGATTGCGCCGGTTGCGACAGGCCGAGATGGGCGAAGGCTTGCGCCGTCAGCACCCTGCCCCGCGGCGTACGGGCGATGAAGCCCTGCTGCAACAGATACGGCTCGATGATTTCCTCGATCGCGTCGCGCGGCTCCGAGAGGCCGGCCGCGATCGTCTCGATCCCGACCGGGCCGCCGCCGTAATTGACCGCGATCAGTTCGAGATAGCGATGATCGAGCGCATCGAGCCCTCTTGCGTCCACTTCGAGCTGCAACAGCGCGCGGTCGGCAAGCTTGGCGTCGACGGCGGATGCGCCTTCGACCGAGGCAAAGTCCCGCACGCGGCGAAGCAGCCTGCCTGCGACCCGCGGCGTTCCCCGCGCCCGTCGCGCGATCTCGTGCGCGCCCTCACTGGCGAGCGAAAGCCCGAGCAGGCGAGCGCCGCGCCGCACGATCTCTTCCAGTTCCCCGACGCCATAGAAGTCGAGCCGGATCGGGATGCCGAACCGTTCCCGAAGCGGCGTCGTGAGCAGGCCCGTGCGGGTCGTGGCGCCGATCAGCGTGAAGCGGGCAAGGTCGATCCGTACCGAACGCGCCGCCGGCCCCTCGCCGATGATGAGGTCGAGCTGGAAATCCTCCATCGCCGGGTAAAGGATTTCTTCGACCGCGGGATTGAGCCGGTGGATCTCGTCGATGAAGAGGACATCGCGGTCCTCGAGATTGGTGAGAAGCGCCGCGAGGTCGCCCGCTTTGGCGATGACCGGACCCGAGGTCGCGCGGAAATTGACGCCGAGCTCGCGCGCCACGATCTGGGCGAGCGTGGTCTTGCCGAGTCCGGGCGGCCCCGCGAACAGGACATGGTCGAGCGCCTCGCGGCGGGTGCGGGCGGCCTCGATGAACACTTTGAGGTTCGAGCAGACCTTGGCCTGGCCGATGAACTCGGCGAGCGTCTGCGGGCGGAGCGAGGTTTCGCCGCCGTCTTCGTCGCGCCGCACCGCCTGGAGCATCCTCTCGCTCATGAGGCGAGCTCCTTAAGCCCGAGGCGGATCAGGTCCTCGGCGCGGGCCTCGCGCCCGGCCTTGCCGATAGCCGCCGTGATCGCGGCTGCGGCTTCGCCATGGGCATAGCCGAGATTGGTGAGCGCCGATACGGCATCGCGCGCGGCGAGCCCTTCGGGCAGAACCGCGATCGGAGCGAAGCCGCGCCCAGACCTCAGCGCCGGCGCAAGCGACGGCATCTTGTCTTTGAGTTCGGCAACGATCCGGGCGGCAACCTTGGGACCGACGCCCGGCGTGCGCGCGACCTGCCCCTTGTCCTGCAGCGCGACCGCGTTGGCGAGGTCCGCCGGAGAGAGCGTCCCCAGCACGGCGAGCGCGATCTTTGCGCCGACGCCTTGCACCTCCTGCAGCGCCCTGAACCACGCCCGCTCATGCTCGGTGGCGAAGCCGTAGAGCCTGATCTCGTCCTCCCGCACATGCGTGTCGATGGCGAGCGTCACGGTCTCGCCCGGCGGCGGGAGCGCGGCGAACGTCCGGGCGCCGATCGTCACCTCATAGCCTACGCCGCCCGCATCGACGATGATCGCGTTGGGCGAGACGGAATCGAGTATGCCGGTGAGCTTGCCGATCATCACGCCGCTCCCTCATGCGAAAGCGCGGCCTCGAAGCGCCGCCAGGAGCGGGAATGGGCATGGGTGATGGCGATGGCGAGCGCGTCGGCCGCGTCAGCGCTGTCGAACGTCGCCCGCGGCAAGAGACAGCGCACCATGGCGCGGATCTGCGTCTTGTCGCCATGGCCGTTGCCGACCACGGTCTTCTTTACCGCGGTAGGCGCGTATTCGGCGATTGCGAGCCCCGAAAGGGCGGGCACGAGGAGCGCGATCCCCCGCGCCTGGCCGAGCTTCAGCGTGGCCGCGGCGTCGCGATTGACGAAGGTCTGCTCGATGGCGGCCTCGAGCGGCGCAAGCTCGGCGAGGACGCGCGTCAGGCCGTCGAAAATCTGCCGCAGTCTCGCGCCCAAGCTCTCGGTCTCGTCGGAGACGACCGACCCGCAGGCGACGAAGCGAAGCCCGCCCCGGTCGGCGTCGAGGACCCCCCAGCCGGTGCGCCTGAGGCCCGGATCGATGCCGATGATGCGAACGCTGCGCATAAGGCGATTTCCCGTGCCCCGCATTCCGCGGCCAATTCGCCGGCGAATCACTTGCGGAAGTGTGCCACGGAGGGGTCGCCCCCGAGACAAAATTTCAGTGGGGAACGCCAACCTACAACTCCGCGTTAGGAAATTGGGGCTAGACTTGAATGCGGCATTTCGACGGGGGAAAACGCCGTTTGCCGCGCCCCAAGACCGTCAAGGCGCCGGCAGGCATCGCTTATCACCCGCGCCTCGTTTGAGGGAGCACGCTCGGTGACGATTGCCATCCAAAAGCCCGACCCAATCGCAGCGGCGGAAGCCGAAATTGCCGGGTCGAAATCGCTCATGGCGGCTGTGGCCGACGACCTCAGCCAGCATGAAAGATGGCTCGCGCATTACCAGCTGGCGGAGAAGCGCCACGCCCGCTGGGTCATGCTTCAGGAGCTGATCTATCGGACCGAGCTCGCGTTCCGGCGCCTGATGCGGTTTTTGCAGCGAGTTTTACTGCTCGCGCTCCGCCTGGCGCGCCGCGTGGCGTCGTTCACCGCGAGAACGACCGTTTTCGTTTACACCAGCATTCGCGATGCCGTCATCGCTTGCATCGACTGGCTGCGCCCGCGCGCACTCGCCTTCGCCCGTCTGTCGCGGCGATGGCTCGTTGCGTCCTGGGCTTGGCTCGCGGCGCAGGCTCGCGCGCTTGCCGCGCTTCTCGCACGTTGGTCTTCCGCCGCATGGGCGTGGACGCGCGTGCATGCCGCGATCGCGTGGTCGTGGATCGTAGCATCGTCGCGCGCGATTGGCGCCGCGGTGCTGCGCTGGCTCGTGAGAACCGGAAGACGCGCAAGCGCGCTCGCCCGCATTCTTTGGCGAAATTCGCTTTATGCCGGCAGCGCCGCTTCGGCGTGGGTCGCGACCAACGTGCGCGCCGCCGCCGTCAGTCTTCGGCAGACGCTTTCGGCGGCTTGGAAATGGACCGCCGTCAATGGCCGCATTCTCGCGCGCGCCTCGGCGGACAATGCGCGCCGCGCATCGACCTGGGGCGCGGCTCGCTCGCGGGCGGCAGCAGCCTCGATTGGGCGCAACGTATCGAGCGGTGCGGCCTGGTCGGCCGCGACGGCCAAAGCCACAGCACGCGCCTCGGCGGAAAACACGCGCCGCGCATCGACCTGGGGCGCGGCTCACGCGCGCGCGGCAGCAACCTCGATTGGGCGCAACGTATCGAGCGGTGCGGCCTGGTCGGCAGCGACCGCCAATGCCACAGCACGCGCCTCAGCGGAGCATGCGCGCCGCGCATCGATTTGGGGCGCGGCTCACTCGCGGGCGGCAGCTTCCTCGATTGGGCGCAACGTCTCGAGCGGGGCGGCCTGGTCCGCCGCGACGGCCAAAGAGGCGGCGCAAGCCTCAATCGCCGCGAGTCGCGAGAGTTATTCCTGGGTCATGCTTCGGATTCGCGCCGTCTCGAACGCGACCTTCGGCGCCACGGCGCCTTCTATCGCGCATACCGGCCGCGCGCTCGTCGTCCGGCAAAGCACGGCGCTCATCTGTTTCGAGCCGAAGCGGCCAGGTTTTCCTTCGCCTCGCGCGAGCTAGACCTGCCACTCCTCGTTCAACTCGAATGCGGGCCGCGCATCTCCTTGATCGCCGCCTGAATCCGGCGCCAGTCGATGGCTTGGGCTCTTTGACCCTGCCGCTCGCATTCGGCGGCTTTCTGGGCGGCCTCAAGCTCTGCCTTGTCGCCATGGGCGCCGACGAAGCGCCGCGCGTAGTCGTGGATTTCTCTGGCTTCCATGGGACCGTCCTCCTTCTCATTGTCGAGACCCGAGGGGGCCAATGCGAGATCTGAGCTGCGCGGCTTGCGCCGCCAAATCTTCGCATTGTTCCTGATAGTAAGTTCGGTTTGAGATAGTAAGTTCCGTTTGAGCCAACACGAGGGCAACGGGGACCAAAAAATTTGAGACAAAGCGCGCCACAACTCTTGGCCGGCGCAATGGCGCTTTCTTTCGCCCTCGCTCAGGTGCCTGTGCAAGCGCGCGCAGGCGCGCCGGAGAATTGCGCGTCCCCGCCTTCTTCGGACGTTGTCGTCAACGTCAAGGACAAGGGGGCCGTGGGCGACGGACGCGCCGACGACACGGCCGCGATTCAAGCCGCGATCGACGCGGTGGCGGGCACACGAGGCACGGTGCTCGTGCCCGACGGCGTCTACATGGTGAACGCGGTCAAAGAGAACTTGAACCTCAAGAGCGACATGACATTGAAACTTGCCGACGGCGCGGTGCTCAAGGCGATCCCAAACGACGAAACGCATTACGCGGTCCTGACCATCTCCGGCGCGTCGAATGTCTGGGTGACCGGCGGCGCGCTCGAAGGCGAGCGCAACGAACATCGCGGCAAGTCGGGTGAATGGGGCATGGGCATCCGTATCGAAGACGGCGCGAAGAACATCACCGTCGCCGGATTGATCTCGAAAAAAATGTGGGGCGACGGTTTCTACGTGCAGGACGCCGAGGACGTTCGCTTCTGCGGCGTGACGGCCGATGCCAACCGGCGCCAGGGCCTGTCGATCATCGCCGCGGACGGACTGCTGGTCCTCAACTCGACCTTCAAGAACACGCACGGGACGCGCCCGAGCGCGGGCATCGATCTCGAGCCTGACAAGGACGCGCAGAAGATCGCCAATGTCCGTATCGAGAATTCGAAGTTCTTCGATAACGCGGGCGGCGGAATCATGGTCGCGGGCAAGCGGGCGCGCGTTTCCAAGGTAGAGATGACGCGCAACACATTCCGGGGCAATCGCCCCTTCGTGGTCGAGAATGCGCCTGGCGTCGCCGCCGCGATCTGCGGCAATCGGCAGACGAGCGTGCAAGCCGAGACCTCCGGCGGCTTCAATACCTACGCCGAACCGACCGAGATCGTGGCACTCCAAAACGATTGCGGCGAGAGCGCCTTCGTCATCGACCGCGGCAACACGAAGAAGAAAAAGAAGAAAGCCAACTGACGCCGTTCAATCCGAGCGCCAGGCGACGTTGCTCACATCGGAACCGCGTTGGCGAACAGCGTCTCGCCCCATTCATAGAGCGGGCGGTTGAAATCGGACTTGGAGTGAATTGCCTGGCCTTTGCGCTCGGTCCATTTCTTGCCGTAGGTCTCGAACGGAAAGTGGCGGATGTAGTAGTCGCAGGTCTCTTCCCAATGGGCGACCGACAGCGACTTGCCGTAATGCTGGCAATGAAGCGCGATCTTTTCGCATTCCATGCCCCGGGGCGTGCGCCCATCGCCTTCGGCGAAGACGATCCCGGGCCGGTTGCGCCAGAGCATGAGAATGTTCCGCTGCTCGGGGCCGTAGAACCGGCGGAAATCGAGCAGCTCGCGCCCCTGCCTGTAGGGCGCATGGTCGCCTTGGGTCATATAGGCATCGAATAGCTGGACCCTCAACGCGTCGCATTGGTCATGCGCGAGGGAGCGCACGAAGCCGCGCAGATCCCCGGTGATGCGCTCGTCGGGATCGAAGCAGAGCATCCAGTCGTGCAGGAGATCGGCGCGCGCCATCTCGAGCAGAAGCCCCCGATGGCGTCCTTCAGCGAGCTTTCGCGCCGCGATATCCTCTTCCCACGCGCCGTTCGCGACGATCAGCGCGACCTTGGGATGGTGCTTGAGGATTTCGACCGTGTCGTCGGTGCTCGCATCGTCGTACGCAACGATCGCATCGACATGGGCGCCGAGGTACTCGAGTGTATCGGGCAAGAGCAGGGCCTCGTTGCGGACGCGGGTGAGGCCGACGAGGAAGTGCTTTGCGCCGAGCAGCGCCCCGTTGCCCGTGATGATCCTCTCGCTGTCGCGAAGCCGCCAAACCATTTCAAGGCCCGACCGGCGCGAACACGGCCTGCGCCGCCGCAACACCCTTGAGCGGGAACGAGCCCAACCTGCGCAACTCCTGCTCCGACAGGCGGCTTTGGAACGCATCGGACAGCAAGAGCCCCTCGTCCAACTCGCCGCAGAGATCGGCGATGCGTGCGGCAAGATTCACGTCGGGGCCGATCACCGTGTAGTCGAGACGGGCGCCCGAACCGACATTGCCGAAGGCGGCGTGGCCGAAATGAAGCGCGATGCCTACGCCGAAACCGAGATTTGTCTTTGCGTTATGCCCCGCGACTCGGAGGAGACCGGCGCGCGCCGCGGCGAAAGCGCGCAAGCAAGCTTCGCTGTCGGCGTCTTCTCCGGCGCGGAAGATGGCAAGAATCCCGTCACCCAGGAACTTCAGCACCTCGCCGCCGCGCTCATCGATCGGCGGCACGATGCAATCGTAATAATCGTTCACGAGCCCGGTCGCCGCTTCTTCCGACAAAGACGCCGCGAGGCCGGTGAAGTCGCGCATGTCGGCGAAGAGAATGGCGGCGCGGATGCGCAAGACTTCGCCGCGCCTCACGTCGCCCGAGAGGATGCGCAAATGCGGCTCGTTGCCGACATACATGCGCATGACCTCGCGCATGACGCGCCTGAGCGCGAGGATTTCCTGAAGCGCGGCAAGCGTCGGCACGATCGAGCGAAGCACGGCGATGTCCTCGTCGGAAAAGCCGTTCGGCGCGCGCGTGGCGAAGGTAAAGCCGTTGCGCATGCCGTTGGGCAAAGCGACGGGAACGGCGATTTGCTGGGTATAGCCCGCCGCCTTGAGCTCCGGGAGGTCGTCGTAAGTGTCGTCAGGCAAGTCGGGCAGCCAGGAAATGATCCATTGGTTGAGGCGGTGGGCCTCGGCGATCGGACGCTGTCCCGTTGCTTCGGAGCCGCGATCGTGCCCGTAGATATGCTCGCGCGCAGGCCGTCCGAATTCCCAGATGCGCGCATTGGCCGCCCGCTCGGCGTGGCGGAACTCAACGGCGCTCACGGCCCGGTCGATCGGCACGCCGGCATCGCGAAGCTTCAAGGAAAGCCCTTCGATGATGACATTGGGATCGGCGATGTCGCGCGCTTCGCCCACGAGCCAATCGCGCACCGCGAGCGTGAGGCGGAGCCGCTCGGTCGAAAGCATTGCGGCAAGATCGGACACGGAGCCTATCCCCAAGCGCAGGCGCCCTTAAGCGCTAAGGCGCTCAAGCACCTCGTCGGCAATCTCGAAATTGGCATAGACGTTCTGCACGTCGTCTGAATCCTCAAGCCCCTCGAGCATGCGCAACAGCCGCTGGCCGGCCTCTTCGCCGATCGGCACCGTGTTCTTCGGCCGCCACAGGATGCGCGCGACGCGCGGCTCGCCGAACTTCGCTTCGAGCGCCTTTGCCACCTGATGCAGCTCGTCGGGATGGCAATAGACGACGTGACCATCCGCGCTCGACTCGCAATCCTCGGCGCCCGCATCGATCGCAGCTTCGAGCATCGCTTCGGCGCTCGCCTTGGCCGCATCGAACTCGATCGCGCCGAGCTTGTCGAAATTGAACGACACCGCGCCCGTCTCGCCGAGATTGCCGCCGAACTTGGTGAAGACCGAGCGCACCTCGCTTGCGGTGCGGTTGCGATTGTCGGTCAGCGCCTCGACGATGACGCCGACACCGCCGGCGCCGAAGCCCTCGTAGCGCACTTCCTCGTAGTTGGCTCCGCCCGCCTCCTCGCTCTTCTTGATGGCGCGTTCGATATTGTCCTTGGGCATGTTCTGGGCGCGCGCGGCCTGGACTGCGGTCCTGAGCCGCGCGTTCATCGCCGGAACGGGCATGCCGAGCTTCGCCGCCGCGGTGATTTCGCGGGCAAGCTTGGAAAAGAGCTTCGAGCGCTTCTTGTCCTGGGCGCCCTTGCGAAACTGGATGTTCTTGAACTTCGAATGGCCGGCCATGGCCTCGCATCCCTTTGGTTAGCGGCCGTTAACGCCCGGCCGCGACTTATAGGTGCGCCGCCGCGCAAAATCCAGAGCGTCGGGCGAGCCGTTTGGACCGGCGCGGAGCAGCCGGACCTGCGCCTTTCACCGCTCTTTTAGCGAAGCCTTAACCCTAACAGCCCGACCATTGAAGCTTGGCGACTCGCGCCGCCTCGAGGCGCGCCTTGCCGACAAGAGGGGGGCAATCATGAAGCCGTTACTGAAGCCGCACGCCGCTATCAGCGAGGACAACGTCATGCCGCCCACGATCACACTCTCGGCGCTCTGCTCCGAAGCCGCCGACCATGTCGCCAGAGCCCGGCTGTCGCTGTCCGACGAAACAAGCGATGCGGATCGCGCGCTGCGCCATCTCGATGATGCGATCCTGTGCTTGCGGCGCCTTCTCGCCCACGGCCGCGCGGCTGCGGCACGAGACGAGCGCGCGCGGCCGCGCCCGGCCTAAGAGCCTTCCGACCAGAAAGCGGGTTCGGCTTGCGATAACCTGCCGCCAAGCCTGAGCGGCGCTATTGCGCGCGCCAAGCCGGTCTGATCGTCCACGTCGACGGCGACCCCGCACAGCGTCGCCTCGCCGAGCGAAGGCGCAAAGCGCGCGATGGGGATCCTGGTCAGGAAGCGCTGCAACGGCTCCTCCTTGTCCATCCCGAGAATCGAATCGAAATCGCCGCACATGCCGGCATCGCTGATATAGGCGGTGCCCTTCCGCAGAATCTGCTCGTCCGCCGTCGGCACATGGGTATGCGTGCCGATCACGGCGGTCGCGCGCCCGTCGGCGAAATGCCCCATGGCCTCCTTCTCCGACGTCGCTTCGGCGTGGAAGTCGATGAGGATCGCGTCGGCGCCGGTCTTCAGCGCGCAGGCTTCGAGCTCGCGCTCGACGGCGCGGAAGGGATCGTCGAGATCGGCCATGAACACGCGGCCCTGAACGTTTACGACGAGGATCTCGGCGCCGGTTCTCGCCTTGAACAACCCCGCCCCCTTCCCCGGCGTGCCGGGCGGAAAATTGATCGGGCGGAGCAGGCGCTCGCAGCGCTCGATGAAGACCAGTGTCTCGCGCTGGTCGAAGACGTGATTGCCCGTCGTCACGACGTCGGCGCCGGCATCGAGCAGCTCGATGAGAATTTGCTCGGTGATGCCGAAGCCGCCGGCGGCGTTCTCGCCGTTCACCACGACGAAGTCGAGGCGATAGCGTTCGCGCAACAACGGCAGTCGCTCGATGACCGCGTTGCGGCCCGCGCGTCCGACCACATCTCCGAGAAACAGAATCCGCATTAAGCCGCCGCCGTTCGCCTCGACGCCAAGTGCAAGTATCGCGGCGTCAATAGCGGATCGCGGGCCGTCCCGCCAGATGAGCGGAGGGGGAAGATGGCCAGGCCGCGATGGCCGTCGGAGCGAAGATCCCGGGTTTCCCTACTTCAGTAGGTGGGCGCCAAATGGCGGAGACCACGGTCCCCGTCAGGGTCGGCTCCCTTAGGATCTTATAGGGCCCTGGGAATTGTGCGCCTAACGCACCTCGCAGCCTGCCGTCCCGACTATAGCGAAGACGCCGAGCTTGCGCGACCGTTTGGATTCACGGACGCTTTTTTGTCTTGACCGGCGGCTTGGCCTCGCTGCCGAACCGCTCGTTCAAGACCTCGATCCGGTCGGCTACGGCCTCGATCCGTCCCGCAAGATCGGCCTTGGCCGACTTCGCCGATTCATCGGCGACCGAGCGGTCGCGCCGCGCCGTGGCAAGGGAGGCCTTCAGCGCCTCCATTTCGCGCCTCAGCTCCCAGAGTTCGTCGGTGACGAGGAGCGAGGCCATGAGGATCAGCCGATCGTCGCCGACCTGGCCGAATTTCCGTTTCATATCCTCGACATGGGTGCCGAGATACTCTGCGAGCGCGATGAGGTGGCTTTCCTCGCCTTCGCCGCATTCCAGCCGATAGGTTCGTCCGTTCAGAACGACGGTGACCTGACCCATGGCAGCCCCCGGCCTGTATCTCCGCCATGATCTACCTGGGGTTGGCGGGCATCAAGTCCTTGAGTGTCACCATGACGGCGCTAAGCCGCCCGGAAACTTCGTCATTGGCCGCCGCGAGACGGTGGACGCGCGCCTTCTCGGCATCGAGCTCCTTGAGCAGCCGGTCGCGCTCTTCGGTGAGAAAGCGAACCTTCTCGCGCAAGTTCGCGAGCGAAACGCCGTCTTCGGTTTCGGCAAAGGCCTGCCGCAAGAAGGCCTCGAGCTCCTCGACAGCCATGTCGAGCCGCTCAGCAGCCCGTTGCAGGGCGTCGGATTGGCCCATCGCTGCACCCTCCCCGCTGAGGCGCCACGCTTCTTGTCAGAGACCCTCAGGCTGCTGGACCTGCGGCTTGATGTCAATGTCGCGGCGCGCAGAATTGATTCAACAACGATGCGCGCGGTCGTTTTGTTCCGCCCGCTGACATTGACAGTGGTGCGAGCCCTATGATTTGAGACGGGCGCACCGATAGGCGTGGGCAACGGAGCGGGAACATTTCAAGAGGATGGCCGAAATCAAGCCTCATTGCCGGCTATACCTTCAGTTTCCAATGCACCCTTCGGCCCAACTTGTGAGCCGGCTCACACACGCAATCGCCAGCACCGATACGGCAAGTGTCTTGCTTTGTTCGGATTCGCCGCAACCGAACGGCGATCTCGCGTCCCTTCTCGCCCTGGTGCAAGGGGGCGGGCTTGCCTGCCTCGTCGCGAATGACGCAACGTTCGCCGCGCGCATCGGCGCCGACGGCGTGCATCTTGCCGTGGATACGACGCTCTACGCCGAGGCGCGCAAGACCCTGGGTGCGGAGGCGAGTATCGGCGTCTTTTGCGGCTTTAGCCGTGACGATGCCATGCGCCTGGCCGAGGCGGGCGCGGATTACGTCGCTTTCGGCCCGACGAACGAAGGCGATAGCGACGCAATCGATCAGTGTGCCGAGCTTATCGCCTGGTGGTCCGAGATCTTCGTCGTGCCTTGCATCGCTTGGAACGTCGGCAATGCCGAGGAGGCGGCGCGCTGCGCCGCTCACGGCGCCGATTTCGTGGCGCCCCCGCTCGGCCTCTGGGGCGATGACGAGAGCCCCCGGCTGATCGCCGAGATCGACCGCGCCATTCGCGCGTCGCGGAGGTCGGCTTGACCTCTTTTCGCGCATGCGCCGCCATCGTGGCCGCAGCGTTGTTGCAAGCGCTGGCCCCGCACGCGGGCGCGGCCGAAAGCCCCTCTTACGCGGCTTACGCTCAAGGCCGCTACCTGACCGCGCTCAAGCTCGCCGAAGAGGAAGCGGCGAAGGGCTCGAAAGAAGCCTACACGCTCATGGGCGAGATCTATTCCGAAGGGCTCGGCGTCGCCCAAGACTACGGCAAGGCCGCCGATGCCTACGCCAAGGCGGCCGATCTCGGCGATTCCAATGCGCAGTTTTCGCTCGGGCTCATGGTCGCCGAAGGCCTCGGCGTGAAGAAGGACCTCCGCATCGCCGCCGACTTGTTCGAGAAAGCGGCCGCGAACGGCAATCCCGCCGCGCAATATAATCTCGCCCTCGTCTACCTTCAGGGCAAAGGGCGTCCCGCCGACGAAGCCAAGGCCGCCCAATGGATGGAGAAGGCGGCAACCTCCGGCAATGCGCAGGCGCAATACGATCTCGGCGCGCTCTACCAATTCGGCCGCGGCGTGTCGCCCGACAAGAAGAAGGCCGCGGAGTGGACCGGTCGCGCCGCCGACGCGGGCCTTGCCGATGCCCAAGTCGAGTACGGCATCATGCTGTTCAAAGGCCAAGGCGTGGCCGTGGACGAAGCGCGCGCCGCCAAGCTCTTCCGGCTTTCCGCCGAACAGGGCAACGCCGTCGCCCAGAACCGGCTCGCGCGGCTCTACGCCAATGGCGTGGCGGTGAAAGCCGACCCGGTGCAGGCGGCCAAATGGCATCTGCTCGCGCGCGGCGCCGGCGTCAGCGATTTCTCGCTCGACATCGTCCTTTCGAAGCTCAAGCCGGACGAACGCGCCAAGGCGGAGGAAGCGGCCGCGAATTGGCGAAGCGAGCGCCTGAGCGAGTAGCGGCGCTTGACAGCGCTTGCCCCGCACGTCTTAAAGGCCTGCGATCAGCTCTCCCCTAAGGCGTTCCATGAAGATCAACGGCAACGAAATCAGACCCGGCAACGTGATCGAGCACAAAGGCGGGCTCTGGCTCGCGGTGAAGACGCAGCACGTGAAGCCCGGCAAAGGACCGGCTTACGCGCAAGTCGAGCTCAAGAACGCGATCGACGGCACCAAGCTCAACGAGCGATTCCGCTCCTCCGAGACGGTCGAGCGCGTGCGGCTCGAGCAGAGGGACTATCAGTACCTTTACGCCGAAGGCGACATGCTCACCTTCATGGACACCGACACCTACGACCAAATCCAGATCCGGGCCGATTTCCTCGAAGAACGCGCGGCCTTCCTGCAAGACGGAATGAAAGTGACGGTCGAGAGCCATGAGGGGCGGCCGATCGGCATCTCCCTTCCCGATCAGGTGACGCTCGCCGTGGTCGAGGCGGAACCCGTGGTGAGGGGACAGACCGCGGCCTCGTCCTACAAACCGGCGATGCTCGAGAACGGCGTGCGCGTCATGGTTCCCCCCTTCATCGCGGTCGGCGAGCGCGTGGTGGTCGACACCAACGAGCTCACGTACGTCCGCCGCGCGGATTAGGAAACGAGGAATAGCGTTTGCGTCATCGCCGGGCTTGTCCCGGACTATCCAAGTTTTGTTTGTCATGCCCGCGAAGGTGGGCATCCAGTAGTCGCCGGTCTCGAACCTTTAGCTAGGCGCCGGGATTGCTGGATTGCCCGGTCGAGCCGCGCAACGACAATGAAGAGACCGCCGCCATGCCCGCTTCGGCGCTGATGAATGTGATGCTCGCCGCCGCCCGCAAGGCGGCCCGCAGCCTCGCGCGCGATTTCGGCGAGGTCGAGCAACTCCAGGTCTCGCTCAAAGGTCCGGCCAATTTCGTCACCGCCGCCGACCATCGCGCCGAGGAAATCCTGCATGCCGAGCTTGCCCGCGCGCGGCCGGGCTACGGCTTTCTCCTCGAGGAGCGCGGCGAGATCGAAGGCGCCGATCGCACCCACCGCTTCATCGTCGATCCGCTCGACGGCACCACCAACTTCCTGCACGGCATTCCCCATTTCGCCATCTCGATCGCGCTCGAGCGCGAGGGCGAGCTCGTGGCGGGATTGATCCTCAACCCTGCGACGCACGAAATTTTCACCGCCGAGAAGGGCAAGGGCGCTTTCCTCAACGACCGCCGCCTCAGGGTGGCGGCACGGTCGGAGCTTGCCGACGCCCTCATCGGCACCGGCATCCCCCATAGCGGGCGCCCGGCGCACGATCTCTACCTTGCCGAGCTTCGCGCCGTCATGGCCGCATCGGCGGGCGTGCGCCGGCTTGGCGCCGCCGCGCTCGACCTCGCCTGGACCGCGGCCGGCAGGTTCGACGGCTTCTGGGAGCGAAACTTGCGGCCCTGGGACCTCGCGGCCGGGATCGTCATCCTGCGCGAGGCCGGAGGCTTCGTGAGCGACGCCGAGGGCAAGGAGGCGGTGCTGGCGCAAGGCAGCATCGTCGCCGGCAACGAGGCGATCCAGCGCAAGCTGCTCAAACTCCTCAAGAGCGCAACCGCCTGACCGCGCCTTCCAAGGCCCGGCACCCCGGAGGGCACCGCGGGAACGGCCGCCCTGAGGTTGCCGTTTTGCCCGCAATAGTATTCCGTTAAGCTTAAGTCCACGGGCGAGTCGAACCACGGCAGGGCATGGCAGCGGTCACTTACAAGGTCAAACTCACGCGCCCCCAGGTCTTTCTCTGGCGCATGACCCTGTTCCTTATTCTTGCGGTTCTGCTTGCGATCATCCTCGACGGACAGACGGGGCAGCTCCGCCGGAGCTTCTTGGCCAATCCCGGGCTCAACGGGCTCATCATCGGCGTGCTCGTGGTCGGCGTCGTCTATTCGTTTCGCCAAGTCTTGCGGCTCTACCCCGAGATCAACTGGGTCAACAATTTCCGCATTTCCGATCCCGGGCTGACCGTCGAGAAGAGCCCCGTTCTGCTTGCGCCGATGGCGACCATGTTGCGCGACCGCACCGGGCAGCTCTCGCTCGCGACCGGGGCCATGCGCTCGCTGCTCGATTCGGTCGCCTCCCGTCTCGAAGAGCAGCGCGAGACCACGCGTTACCTGATCGGCCTCCTCATCTTTCTCGGACTGCTCGGCACCTTCTGGGGCTTGCTCGAGACCGTGAGCACCGTGGGCGCTACCATCAATTCGCTCGACACCAACGCGGGCGAAAGCGTGCTGCTATTCGATCAACTGAAGGAAGGCCTCGCCGGCCCGCTCCGTGGCATGGGCATCGCGTTCTCGAGCTCGATGTTCGGCCTCGCCGGTTCTCTCATCATCGGCTTCCTCGACCTGCAAGCGGGACACGCCCAAGGGCGCTTCTATAACGAGCTCGAAGATTGGCTCTCGGGCATCACCGAGCTGCAATTGGCCGAAGCGCCGGGCGCCGCCGGCACGGCGCCGCAAGTGCGGTTCGCCCTTCTCGACATGCAGCGATCACTCGCCGATCTCAACGAGAAGGTGGAGATGAAGCTTCTGAACGACAATACCGGCGATGCGGTCAAGGACCTTGCCGCGGGCGTCGACAAGCTGATCCGGCAGATGCGCGCCGAGCAGAAGGTGGTGCGCGAATGGGCCGACGAGCAGGCGCAGCAGCAGCAGGAGCTCGCCACGGTGCTGCGCCAGATCACCGACAAGGCCAAGCTGCCGATGCGTGAGGAGCGGAAGTAGCCATGTCGTTGGCGCGCGCCCGCCGCGGCCGTTTCCAGGCCAATTACTGGCCCGGCTTCGTCGACATGCTGTCGACGCTGCTGCTGGTCGTGACCTTCCTCATGTCGCTGTTCATGCTCGCCAATTTCGTCGTCACCCAGGCGACGAGCGGCAAGGACACGATGCTGTCGAAGCTCAACCGTCAGCTCGCCGAGCTGACCGAGCTGCTCGCGCTCGAACGCTCCAAGAAGGAGTCCGTCCAGGACAGCCTGGCGGCGCTCCAGGCGACCTTGACCGACAAAGACAAGGAGAACGAGCGGCTGACAGGCTTGCTTGGCGCGGCGAGCGGCCAAACCCAAGGCGCCGAGGATCGCGTCCGCGGCCTCACGTCGTCCCTCGACGAGCAGAAAAAGATCACCAACGATGCTCTCGCCAAGGTCGAGATGCTGAACCAGCAGCTCGCGGCGCTGAGACTCCAGCTTGCCTCGCTTCAGGAAGCGCTCGAGGCCTCGGAGGCGAAGGACAAGGAGAGCCAGGCGAAGATCGCCGATCTCGGCCAGCGGCTGAACGTCGCCCTTGCCAAGAAGGTGCAGGAGCTTGCGCGCTACCGCTCTGACTTCTTCGGCAAATTGAAGGAGGCGCTCGGCAACCGGTCCGACTTCGAGATCGTCGGGGATCGTTTCTTGTTCCCGTCGGACGTGCTGTTCGATACCGGGTCGTCCGCGCTCAGGCCCGAGGCCACGTTCCAGCTCGACAAGCTCGCCGCGGCGTTGAACGAGCTCGAAACCAAGATCCCGCCCGACATTGCCTGGGTGATGCGCATCGACGGCCACACCGACATCAGGCCGATCGCCACGGTTGAATTCCCCTCGAACTGGGAGCTGTCGAGCGCCCGCGCGATCTCGGTCGTGCGCTATCTCATGGAACAGGGCGTGCCGGCAAACCGGCTGGTCGCGGCGGGGTTCGGCGAGTTCCAGCCGATCGAGGCGGGCGACAGCGAGCAGGCGCTCTCCAAGAATCGCCGCATCGAATTGAAGCTGACCGAGCGCTAGATCTCCGACTGCCCCGCCTACTCGGCGGCGTCGGGCGCGAATTGCAACTCCGCCAAACGTTGGTAGATGCCGCCTTTGCCGATCAGGCTTTGATGCGTTCCCTCTTCGATCAAACGCCCATGGTCGAGCACGAGAATGCGGTCGGCCCGCATCACCGTCGCGAGCCGATGGGCAATCACGAGCGTGGTGCGGCCCTCCATGATCTTGTCGAGAGCGCGCTGCACGAGCGTTTCGCTCTCCGCGTCGAGCGCGCTCGTAGCCTCGTCGAGGAGCAGAATGGGAGCATCGCGCAGCACGGCGCGCGCAATTGCGATTCTCTGGCGCTGCCCCGACGAGAGTGTCACTCCCGCCTCCCCGAGCATCGTGTCGTAACCTTCCGGCAACGCCGCGATGAAATCGTTGGCGAAGGCGGCCCGCGCGGCGGCCTCGATCGCCTGCCAGCTCGCGTCCGTCGCGCCATAAGCGATGTTGGCGGCGACGGTGTCGGCGAACAGCGCGGTGTCCTGCGGCACGAGCGCGAAGCGGGCGCGAAGCTGATCGAGCGCGACTTCGCCGACGCCAAGCCCGTCAACCTCGACCTTGCCGCGATCGGCGTCATAGAAACGGAGCAGGAGCGCGAAGATGGTCGTCTTGCCCGCGCCCGACGGCCCGACCAGCGCCACGCGTTCGCCCGGCGCGACGCGAAAGCTCACGCGATCGAGCGCGCTCGCATCGGGCCGCAGCGGATACGAGAAAGAGACGTCGCGGAACACGATCTCGCCCCGCGGCGGCGCCGGGAGCGGCTTCGGATTTGGCGGCGCTGTGATGCTCGACCGGGTTTCGAGCAGCTCGCCCAGGCGCTCGGCGGCGCCCATCGATTGGGCCACGTCGCCCCAAACTTCACTCAAGCCCCCGACGGCCGAGGCCGCGAGCACGGCATAGAGCACGAATTGCGACAGCCTGCCGCCGGTCATGGTCCCCGCCAGCACCTCCTGAGCGCCGTACCACAAGACGCCGACGACGCTCGCGAAGACGAGGAAGATGGTGATGGCGGTAAGCCCCGCCCGCGCCTTGGTCCGGGAATTGGCGGCCGCGAAGGATCGCTCCACCGCCGAGCCGAAGCGCGCCGCCGCCGCCTTCTCGTGGGTGAAGGCCTGCATCACCCTGACCCGCGCCAGGCTTTCGCTCGCGTAAGCCGAGGCATGCGCGAGGGTGTCTTGCGCCTCGCGCGAACGCTTTCGCACCGAGCGGCCATAGGCGACGAGCGGCAGCACGATGATGGGAATGGCGATCAGCACCGCGAGCGACAGCTTCGCGCTCGTCACGATCATCATGACGGCCGAGCCGACCAGGAGCAGGATATTGCGCAACGTCTGCGAGATCGCCGTGCTTGCCACCGCCTTCACCTGAGTGGTGTCGGCCGTGATCCGCGACATCATCTCGCCTGAATGCGAAACTTCGAAGAAGGCCGGGCTCAACTCGGTCAGATGCGCGAACACGTCGCGGCGAATGTCGGCGACGACCCGCTCCCCCAGCCAGTTCACCGCGTAGAACCGCGCCGCGCTTGACAGCGCGAGAATGAGGCCGATGCCGGCGAGAGTCGCGAAATATTTGTCGATGAGGCCGGGATCGATCCCTGAGAAGCCGAGATCGATCATGCGCCTCACGGCGAGCGGCACGGCAAGGGTCGCGGCGGCCGAAACAACGAGCGCGACGAGCGCCGCGGCGAGCATCCCCTTGTGGCGAAAAAGATAAGGCTTAAGCGCGCCGAGCGAGCGAAGCGAGGAGCGCCTCGCCTCCCCGCTGCCCGCGCCATCCGCCTCGCTTTCCCGGTCGCGCAAGCGGCCTTCGGGTGGTTGCTTTACCGATTGCACAAAAATGGGCCCAGCTAGTTCGTTGCGCGGGACATTAAGGGCGGAACGGGCCGCCGGAAAGGGTCGAGAAGCGCGCTTTTACGGCGCAGCCTTGCGGCCTCCGGCAAGTTCCTTTATAGGCTCCGCTCAACCGAATCCGCCGATTTTCACGAAGGCCAGACGCCATGAAGAAGGAAATTCACCCGGATTACCACCGCATCAACGTGGTGATGACCGATGGCACCGAGTTCGTCACCTATTCGACCTATGGGGCCGAGGGCGACACGCTCAAGCTCGACATCGATCCGAAGACGCATCCGGCCTGGACCGGCGGCGGCCAGCATCTCACTGATCGCGGCGGCCGGCTCACCCGTTTCAAGCGGAAATACGCGGGCTTCCTCAAATAGCGTTTCGTCCGCCGAAAGCCGCCTACTCGGCGTCCTTGCCGAAGGCCGACCTGAGACGCGAAAGCTGCATCTTGAGCGGGTGGTCGCCGCCGCCGGCTTGCGGCATCGCCTCGGTGCCGAGCATCTGATCGAGGCGGATGACCCGCTCCTGAAGCTTGATGCTTTGCTCGATCAGCTCGCGCAAACGCGGAGGCAACGATGCGAAATCGCGGGGCACGGCCGATTGCTCGCTCCCGATCACGGGCAGCTTGATCTTGCTCTGCTCCGCCTTCGCCTGCTCCGGCGTAAGCTCCCCTTCGCAGACGGCGCGGCGGATCAGGAGCCAGGAAGCAAGCTGCATGAGCCGAGTGGTGAGCCGCATGCTTTCGGTGGCGTAAGCAAGCGAATGGGGCGGCCTGAGCTTCCGCGCCTCTTTGCGGCCGTCGCCATCGAGATAGGTCGCCGCCGCCTCGACCAGCGCCATGCCCTCGCGAAAAACTGTCTTAAATTGGTCGGAGCGCGCAAACTTGGCGCCGAATGAGACCGTAACGTTACCGTCGCGGTCCCCGCTCTTGGACTTCCCCGCCATGCCCTACTCCCGTCTCGCACGAGCCCCGGGGGCATCATATGCCATGCGGCGGAAGACGCGCCGCTCATCAGCCTCCAAGGTTAAAGCGGGCGATTGGGGCAAAAAAAGAGCCGCCAGGCGGCGGCTCAGGAAGTTAACAGGGAGGCGTCAAACAGAGTGGAAAGCCACTCAGATCCAGAAGGCTGGATGACCGAGACCTTAACGCAAGAACTCCTAAGAACGCGTTAATGCTAAGGCTCGATTTACCTAAAGAACGGCGCGGATCACGCGCCTAGCGCTTGAACGCGGCTTCGGCCGCGCTCTTCGACGATTGCTTGGCGCCGAGCGTCTCCTCCACGCGCGCGATTTCGTTCTTGAGATCGCCGATGAGCGCTTTCAGCTCGCCGACCGAAAGCTTGCTCAAATCCTGCCCGAGCTCATAGCCCTTGGGCTTCTTGACCGGCTGGAGTTCGTCGAGGTCCATGCATCTATTCTAGCACCTCGCGCAAATCTGGCTAATTTGGCAAACGCATTTCCGCCAGTCTCAGTTGGTCACCCTGCGTTGCGTTTTTGGCGGCTGTCTGCGGTTTTCGCTTGAACGACCTACCCGCCTATCACCGCCCGTCCGTTCCTACCGGTGCCAATTACGGTGCCAACACGCGAAGCAATATCGCCTCCGCTTCTCGGGCTGCATCGTTATCTTCGCCCCCGAGAAGATGGCAATAGATATCGAGCGTGATCGATGGCTTGGCATGACCTAGTCGTGCCGAGACAATACGCACTGGCACACCGTTGCGGAGGAGTTGAGTCGCGTGTGTGTGTCGCAAGCAATGGAACGTAACTGGCTTAACCGCTGCGGCCTTGTTAGCGAAAGCCTCACCGAAGCAACTAGGGCGTAGCATCTCACCCAGTGGGGTGGTGAATACAAGGTCCGACCTTCCGCCAACCCCAACCTTTAGCCTCTGCTCTATTTGCTCTTTGCGGTGACGCTCTAGTTCTGACAGAACTGGCTTCGGCAACTTGATGGTGCGGGCACTGCGAGCTGTCTTCGGTGGCTTCACGCTGAGTTTGCGGGCGACCAGCTCTACGGCCTGCGTCACTTGCAGGGTGCCCTTCCGAAAGTCGATGTCCTGCCAACGTAGGTCAAGAACTTCGCCACGGCGTAAGCCGGTGGTGGCAGCAAGCAGCGTTGGCATATAGAGCCAATGACCACGGAAACTATCCAGCAGATCAGCAAGCTCCGCCTCGTCTAACACCTCGATCTTGTCGCGGCGCTTTGCCTTCGGCTTGGTTTCCACATCAGCAATGGGCGAGCGCACCAGTCTCTTTGCCTTGACGGCGGAGGCAAGGATCAGCGTAAGCAAGGAGTGGATGTTGTGCATCGTGAGTGCCGCCAACCCCAACTTGCGACGCGATGCATAGAAAGCATCTATCGCCGTGCCGTCTAGCTTCTGCAATTCGATGCGGCCAAGCTCGGGCAGGATGTGCTTGCGGAGGATGCCTGCATACCGTTCCGTTGTGATACGTGCGCGGGTCGCTGGTGCAATGTTCATCGTAGACCAGTCGGGGGGTTCCCGGGCCTAACCAGCCTCGAAAGGCTGGCTACCTAGCGCTTAATAGTGTGGTTCTTAGGGCGCGGGAACGGGATCGCGACGAGATACTGGCTACGAGACACCAATGGCGATCCCGTTGAAACCCTGTACGGGGGTTACGGCACAGAGATGTGTAGTCTCACGACGGATTCAAGAGAAGCCCGGCACCCTCAAGCCTCATCAGGGAGGGGCGAGAGCACCGGGCCGCCAGCCTTGAGGGGGCAAGTCCGCAGGGCTGACTGTAATCGACTCTAGAACCCGATCATGGTTGGGGCAACGAGAGGGACCCAGCACCGCGGCTCGCATACGGAGAGGAGTCAACAGCGCAGCACTCCGCAGGATTCAAGCGGTACCGCTGCTAACAGCACATGAACGGCCGCGCTAGGCCCCGACCTACCTATCAAGGGGGATGGACTGCCGGTGGGTCTGAAAGGAGCCTAGCGGAGGGAGGTGAGTATCTCTTGAGCGCGAAGGCGGTAGTGCCACGGGCGGAAAGACACCCCGAATTGGTTAGTCCGAAGAGCCGTCGCTCAGGCCTTCAAGATTGGTTTAGGTTGATGGAATAATTCGTCGCTGTTGCCTATGGACTTCAAGCCGTTGGAAACGATGGTGGGATAGTGGCCTCAGCGCAACACCCGGCTTGTTAAGTGGGAACTATTGCAACTCTCACAGCACGGGGCGCGTTTCAGAGCTAGGCACGAAAATGAGGGACTGACCCAATGCGCATCTTTGTCGCTGTCGTAATCACCATCGCAGCAGCTATTGGACTTGGAGGCTGTTTTTGGCATCACCAGCAGGCAGTAGTCTCTGAGCCAGCGCCGCCGCTTAAGTTAGGGCCGAGCAGCTAGACTATCCTTTCATCCCTGCAGGGCAATAGCCGCTTCATCCCTGCAATATTAGCCCCGGTCGGGTATTGGGCCTGGCCGGGGTTCACTATGAGGCCGCGCAACGGTAATTAAAATCGGCGCTCCTTAATGACAGGCGCGCCTGGCGAGTGATCAGCCGCATGCTCGCACCGGGCGCTGTTCGCACCTGATAACTTGGCGCTTTCATAGGCTTCAGTGCTGGTGGTGAAGGGTCCAACGACCTCTCTGAGTTGGCATCGTTGCCAAAACCATCCATTGGCTTGCCAGAAGACTTCAATACTCCGGTGAGCCCCGGTAGCGTCTATTAATGTGTGACGTCCTTGGTAGCGTCCTGCCATGATTGCTGCCCCCTACGCATTACAAAAAGGTGCGACGGGCTACGTTAGCCAAACTTTTACGCCGTGTACAGAATAGCAAAATGGTGCCCGCCGAACGGGCCGGTGCCGAAGGCCCGCGCCCTAGTCGGTCTAAAGCCAGACGTGAACGAGCGTGAGGATCGCCACCAGGACACCCGGTGCTACCACCAACGTCTCGTGTTTCAGAAAGTCCCCCATGGTCGCGCCCAAAAGGTCAGGAGCCAGCCCCACGGGATCGCGACGAGATACTGACTACTAGACACTAATGGCGACCCCGCTGTTTACCCGTGCGGGGGTGAACGGAGGTAAACGCCGTATCAGCTCACTCGTTCCGGAGGCTGACGCCTTATCCCCTTTATCCCCAGACCAGGCATGAAGGGCGCGGCCCGGCATCTTCTGCCGTCCGCCGCGCAGGCAGGGAACGTCAAGCGCCCAAAGCTTAGCCCAGCCCTGCCATGCCCAGGGGAGCGGTTGCCAATAATCGCTCCCCCATCATTTTCAAGATCGGAGTTTGGACATGAAAGCAAGGCTGCACCCGATATGGGTCGGGGGCCGTGACGGCTATCGTTATTCGGTGCTGTTCAACGGCAAGCTCTTAGTCGAGCGATCGCGAGATCCTGAGTGTGACGTTGCCAGGGCACTGCTAGCCCAAGGCATCACCGGGAAGCTCACCATCTGCGACGGCAAGACAGGACGCCCCCGGACCATGATCGATATTGAGCGGGCCGCGAAGCGTTGCACGGGCGAGAGGCGGAGGGACGGACTTCGCTTCGAAACTTACCGGGAAACCCCCCGTGGCGAGCCCCACAGTCCCGAAACGGTTTCGGTTGATACGGAGGCCGCATGACCACCGTCGCTGCGCACGCCTTGACTTTATTGCCCGCAGACGCTCGCGCCCGTCGTACAGACGTAAGGCACGACCACACCGGTAAAGCAGGTAGTGTAGAAGTGCGAGGTGACGATGTCTGGCTTCAATTGAGCATTCTGGGGGACCCCAGCAGGGCGTACGGCCTTCCAAAACGGATCACCCTTCACCTTGTGCGCGGAAAGGCTGACGTAGCGCCACCCTTTGGCACGCTTCAGATCGTCGGCGCTTTGTGCGGCAAGGGCGCGGGACATTTGGGCGGCTTCAGCATGAGATCTTGCGCTATGAGTGGCCTTAATCAGTTGGCATGCAGCCTGAGCTGACGAGGGTAATGCAAACAATGCAGCACTAAGCGCTGCCAAACCTGCACTTCGCAAGACCTTAAGCATTTGCGGGCTCCCCCAAGTGGACGTGAAACTGTGGGTCGGACCCTGCGGCTTTATAGTTAATTAATGGCTAATGCGAGTCCGCTTCTGGGCACTAAGCAGACATGCTGAAGGCGCCGTCAAAACGGAGCGATGAAGGTGATGTCCCAGGGAAGGCGGTCCGGCCCCTGCGCATTGGGATACACGGGGCCGGGCCTAACCAGCCGGCAAGGTGAAGGCGGTCGGCTGGCTAACCAATAGAATAACATGAACTTGATGTTCCACAAACGGCGGCCCGGCGCCCTACTTTGTGGAGGTGTGACGTGGGCCTAACCAGGGATGCAGGAATACGTCGATGAGAACTTATCTAACCCGGCAGGAGGAACTGCTCGGTGAACACCTACTCTACGAAATCCAGATGCTGCACGAGACTCGGAAAGCCCTAAATGGCGAACGGGTTTCAGATCAGATCATCACCAACGCGCTTATGGAGTCATTCTGCGGTCATGCCCGCAATCTCAACGAGTTCTTTGTTGAGGTCCTTCGGGACGACACCCTCAAGGCCAGCAGCTTTGCCACGGCAGACTACGGGCGCCCCATGAACTCAGCCGATAGGCAAACTCTTTTCAAAAAGATCAATAAACAAATATCACACCTGACTATTGAGCGAACGTCTGTGCCCGAGGAGAAGATTGGATCCGCCGACCGAGAGCAAATGTATGGCTGGATCTATGCACTCTTGGAGCATTTCGCTAAGCACGTTCGACCGGAGCTTCGTTCCTCCTGGAAAATCCGATTTGGGGAACGGACTGATGACCCGACTACCAAAGAGTGCGGCTAGATCACCCTCTACGCCCTAACGGCTTTCCTAATACGTCTTCCACTCGCCAAGGCTTGACCGAGTGAAGCTGACCACCGCACTCCGCACAGCGCAGACGTGCTGAAAGCTGCGCAATTGTCAGTCCCATCGAGATGCGCGGTAGCCAGCTAATCGGCCTTAGCCTCATCATGCGACATCGCGGGCAATAGCACTGGACATGGGTGAATCCCTCAGCGGCAAACTCTTCAATGGTCGCATGAAGAGGATCCATGGGCCCCGTGATATCAGACCGCTTTGGGTTCAATCAATTCGCCCGCGCGATGGGTAGCATGACGGAAAGTTCATTTTTCTAAGGGTTGTAATGAAGGCTTAGGGTGCTAGGAGTTCCTAGGTGATGGCTTCTTCCCTGGCCATCCTGAGGTCCCCCCAATAGGACCCCGGAGCCCCGAGTCCCCCCGTCTCGCGGGCTTCTTCATATCCGCCGCAAGCGGCCCCGACCAAATTCCCCCGTCTACGAATGATGGCCAGGGCCGCCGAGGTCAGGTAGTCCAGCTACCC
>DASTKZ010000087.1:0-23063 GCA_035715445.1 Methyloceanibacter sp. | reverse complement strand
AGGATGCCGCCGATTTCCGCGAGACCTATGACGGCTCCGAGCAGGAGCCGGTGGTCCTCCCGGCCAACTTCCCGAACATCCTGGCCAACGGCTCGTCCGGCATCGCGGTCGGCATGGCGACCAATATCCCGCCGCACAACGCAGGCGAGTTGTGCGACGCTGCGCTTCACCTCATCAAGTTTCCGAACGCCACCGCCGACAAGCTGGTCGATTTCGTTCCCGGTCCCGATCTTCCCACCGGCGGGGTGATCGTCGAGCCGCGCGCGGAGATCGTCGCGGCTTACAAGACGGGGCGCGGCAGCTTCCGCCTCCGCGCCCGCTGGACGCAAGAAGATACCGGGCGCGGCACCTATCAGATCGTCGTCACCGAGATTCCGTATCAGATCCCCAAGGCGCGTCTCGTCGCCCGCATCGCCGAGCTTCTCCTGCAGAAGAAGCTGCCGCTGCTCGCCGATGTCCGCGACGAATCCGCCGAGAACGTCCGCCTCGTGCTCGAACCGAAAAGCCGCAGCGTCGATGCGGTCGTGCTCATGGAATCGCTGTTCAAGTTGACCGAGCTCGAGACGCGGCTTCCGCTCAACATGAACGTGCTGAGCCGGGGGCAGGTGCCGAATGTCGTCGGCTTGCGCCAGGTCTTGCGCGAATGGCTCGACCATCGCCAGGTCGTTCTCGTCCGCCGCTCTAAATTCCGGCTCGCCAAGATCGACCACCGGCTCGAAGTGCTCGACGGCTACCTCATCGTCTATCTCAATATCGACAAGGTCATCAAAATCATCCGCGAGAAGGATGAGCCGAAACCGGCGCTGATGAAGGCGTTCAAGCTTTCCGACGTGCAGGCGGAAGCCATCCTCAACATGAGACTGCGGGCCCTGCGCAAGCTCGAGGAAATGGAGATCAAGCGCGAGCACGATGCGCTCAGCAAGGAGCGAAAGGAGTTGAAGGCGCTGCTCGGCTCGAAGGACAAGCAGTGGGCGCAGATCGCGGGCGAGATCAAGGCGCTCAAAGCCGAACTCGGCCAGAAGACCATGCTCGGCAAGCGCCGCACGAGCTTCGCCGACGCGCCGGAAGGGGTCGAGACCGAGCTCGCCGAGGCCATGATCGAGAAGGAGCCGGTCACGATCGTTTTGTCGGACAAGGGCTGGATCCGCGCGATCAGAGGCCACCAGACCGAGACCGAGAGCCTTGCGTTCAAGGAGGGCGACAAGTTGAAGCGGGCGGTCAAGGCGCAGACGACCGACACGCTGCTTCTATTCGCCACCAACGGCCGCTTCTATGCGCTCGGCGCCGACAAATTGCCCGGGGGCAGGGGTCAGGGCGAGCCGTTCCGCCTGATGATCGACATCGAGGAGGCGGCTGACGCGGTCGAGCTGTTCGTGCACGAGCCGGGACGGAAGCTTCTCGTCGCCGGGACGAGCGGCCACGGATTCATCGTCGCCGAGGACGAAATCCTCGCCATGACGCGGAAGGGCAAGCAGGTGCTGAACGTGCCCCCGGGCGAAGAAGCGGCGATGTGCGCGCCCGTTGACGGCGACAGCGTGGCGGTGATCGGCGACAACCGCAAGCTTCTGCTCTTCCCCCTCGCCGAGCTCCCGGAGATGCCACGCGGCAAGGGGGTCAGGCTCCAGCGCTACAAGGACGGCGGCCTCGCCGACGCCAAAGTGTTCCGCAAGAAAGACGGACTTGCCTATACCGACGCCGCCGGCCGCTCTTTCGTCCTTACCGAATTGCGCGATTGGTGGGGCGCGCGCGCCCAGGCCGGGCGGCTTCCGCCCAAAGGCTTCCCCAAGTCTGGAAAGTTCGGCCCGCGCTTCTAGCCAAGCTCAACGCGCCGGTCTTTGGGCCGCGCCGTCGTCGAACCGCACCCAGCCCTTCGAGGTGAGCCGTTCCTGCGGCATGAAGCGGTTCTTATAGCGCATCTTCCGCGCGCCCTCGATCCAATAGCCGAGATAAACGAACGGGCGTCCGAGGTTCCGTGCGTAAGCCACATGATCGAGGATCATGTAGGTCCCGAGACTGCGTTGCCGCTGGGTCGGGTCGTAGAAGCTGTAAACCATCGAGATGCCGTCGCTGAGACGATCGCAGAGCGAGACGGCGATGAGCGGCGAGGAACCGTCGCCGCGCGGATCGGGCTTCACCCGGTATTCGGTGACGAACGTCTCGACCACGCTATCCTCGACCATGAGCGAATAATCGAGCACCGACATCTCGGCCATGCCGCCATCGGCGTGGCGCACGTCGATATAGTCGCGGAACAGCGCGTATTGCTCCGAGCTCGGGGCCGGCTGCATGCGGGTGGCGACGAGATCGGAATTGATGCGGGCTATGCGCTTGAGCGAGCGCTTCGGCTCGAATACATCGACCAGGATGCGGACCGGCACACAAGCCGAGCAGGCATCGCAATACGGCATGTAGGCGATGTTCTGGCTGCGCCGAAACCCGCCTTTCAGGAGATTGTCGATGAGGAACCGCGGCTTGTCGCGGGTGAGGTGGGTGAACAGCTTCCGCTCGAGCCGCCCGGGAAGGTAGGGGCAGGGCTGCGGCGCCGTGATGTAGAACTCGGGAAAGTTGTTCTTATGCTCTGTCACGTCCGATCGACCGAATCCATTCCCCCTCCGGCGAGCTTAGTGGAAGGGAGGCGGCGAACGCAATCCACCTGGCGCGCCCGAACGCGCTCGGTTCGACCCTCCCCCTGACGGGGCGGATTCGCGGGAACTACGTCCGGTTGATAACCAGGACGCCGGCAAGAATGTCGTGCAGGCAGCGCTTGCGCTGGTCGAAAAGGGCCCAGAGCAGGATCGGGCAGAACACCACCAGCGAGAACCAAAACAGGAGCGCATGGAAGGCCGCGACCAGCGGCGAGACCTTGCCACCGAACCACATGGGCACCTCGAGCCCCATCATTCTCTGGCCGATGGTCGCCGACTTCGGGCCGCCGATCGTCAGCGCGTTATAACCGAGGCCGACGACCGGAAAGACAAGGCCGAACAGCAGCCAAGCCAGTCCGAGCGTGATGATTCCGAGCAGGGCCACCACGACGTAGGCGATTGCCGTCAATACCGTAATGATGATGGCATCGACAATGAAGGCAAGCGACCGCTTGCCGATCACGCCGGCAAATACCTGCGGCTGCGTCACCGGATCGTAGGCGTGCGGCCGGTCGGCGAAATTCGTGCCGCGTTGGGGAATCGTCTTCGGGTCGCTCATCTCTTTCCCGGCTCCAAAAAAGCTCTCTCGCGCTAGATAGTTACGGTTGTCGGTGCAAACAAGCATGCGCTTGTTGCCGAGGCGGAGCCGAAGCGTTAACAATTCCGCCAGGCCCGGGCTTAGGCACAAGCTACGAGGACGCATCGATGCGGAAATCATTGCTGACGGCAGGACTTGCCGTCTTCTTGCTCGCCAATCCCGCGTGGCAGGCCGCCGCCGATTGCGAGGGCGAAGTCATCTTCGAGGACAAGTTCGCCGACGACGCCGGCGGCTGGCTCTTGCGCGACACCGTCGAGCTCAAGGACGGCGCCTTCGTCTTCAAGTTGCCGCCCGACGACATGCAGTCCAATCTGAACGTGACCTACACGGTCAAGGATGCCGATATCTGCTCGGAGACGGTTTGGCCGGAGGGCGAGCAGCCGATGTTGGGCGCGGGCCTCCTGTTCTGGGGCGAGGACAATCGGACCTATTTCCAGTTCGGCATTGTCAACAACGGCAAGTTCTGGATCGCGCGGAAGCAGGACGGCAGATGGCTCGGAACCATCGCCGCCAATGTCGACTCCGCCGCCATCAACCAGGGACCCGGCGCCACCAACACGCTCCGCGTCAAGACCGAGGGCAACACCGTGACGTTCTTCATCAACGGCACGAAGGTGCGCGACCTGCGCGGCCAGGCTCCGAAAAGCGATTGGCGCTTCGGCCTGTCGGGCGACAATTTCGACAAGGAGAAGGATGCCAAGGTCGTGTTCAAGACCGTCAAGGTCACGAACTAGGGCGTCAGCCGCTTCAACAGCTTTGCCGCTTCCAGCGCAAAATAGGTCAAGATCGCATCCGCGCCCGCGCGCTTGAAGCCGATCAGGCTCTCGAGGATGGCGCGCTCGCGATCGAGCCATCCGCGCTCCGCCGCCGCCACGAGCGCCGCATACTCGCCCGACACCTGGTAGACCAAGGTCGGCACGGCGAAGGCTTCTTTGACCCGCCACACGATGTCGAGATAGGGGAGTCCGGGCTTCACGATCACCATGTCGGCGCCCTCGGCGATGTCGAGCGCGGCTTCGCGGAGCGCCTCGTCGCCGTTGGCGGGATCCATTTGATAGGTCAGCTTGTCGCCCTTGAGCCGCGCGCCGGAGCCGACCGCGTCGCGAAACGGTCCGTAGAATGCCGAGGCATATTTCGCCGCATAAGCGAGCAGCTGCGTGTTGGCAAAGCCGTTCGCCTCGAGCGCGGCGCGGATGGCGCCGATCCTGCCATCCATCATGTCGGAAGGGGCGAGAATGTCGCAGCCGGCCTCGGCCTGGACCAGCGCCTGCTGAATGAGAATCTCGACGGTGCGGTCATTGTCGATCTCGCCGCCGATCAGAAGCCCGTCATGACCGTGGCTGGTGTAGGGGTCGAGCGCCACGTCGCAAATGACGCCGATCTCGGGCACCGCCTGCTTGATGGCGCGCACGGCCCGGCACACGAGGTTTCCCGGATTGACCGCTTCGCTCGCCGCCTCGTCGCGCAAAGAGGGATCGGTGTAGGGAAAAACCGCGATCGCCGGGATGCCGAGCGCCCGGGCCTCTTCGGCCGCCTTGACGGCAAGATCGACCGAGAGCCGCTCGACCCCAGGCATGGAGGCGACCGGGGTGCGGAGGTCCGTGCCTTCGATCAGGAAGATCGGCCAGATGAGGTCGGAGCTTGCGAGGGTGGTCTCGCGCACGAGGCTGCGCGACCAGCCGGCGCGGCGGTTCCGCCGCATCCGGGTCGCGGGAAACCCCGGTCCTTTCACCTGTTCGGACGTCGCGCGCGTGCGTTTCGCCCGCTCATTCCGCAATGAAATGGGTCTGTCCTTCGGAGCCGTCATTTTGCGCTTCTCGGCCGCTCGGCCTCACTCTTTCACGGCAAACTACCATCGGCCCGTTCCCGGCGCCAATGTCTCTCGCGCGCTATGGTTTGCCAATTCGACCAGGCTACTCGCAGAAGTTCGACTTGCGCCGCTTCTTCATGTCGAGATGGAAATGATCCTTGTGCGCCTCGTTGGCGTTCGGGCCGAGCACTGTGCCGAAATGGCGGCATGCGTCCTCGAACAGGAACGTGACGAATTGGCCCTTGGCATCGGGCGCGGGCTCCGTTGAGACCGAAGGCGGCGGCGTTGTGCTCTCGGTCTTGGCAGGGGTGACGGCATCCTCGCCGCGATCGCCGCTCTCGGGCTTGATGAAGGGGTTTGACGGATGGCCGCTCGCGTAATCTTCTTCCGTCTCGACCGATGGCGCCGAGGGAGTTGCGCTCTCGGCCGTCGTCGGCGCGGCGATGTCGCTGTCGCGAGCGCCGTCCTTGGGCTTGACGAAGGGGTTCGACGACGCGATCGCATTGCCGCTCGCGCGATCTTCTTCCGTCACGACGACAGGCGGCGAGGGCCGAGCGGTGCTCTCGGCCTTGGCCGGGGTGAAGATGTCGCTGCCGCGATCGCCGACCTTTTGTTTCGCTACACTGTTCGTCGCCGCGCTGTCGTCTACGCGCGCCGGATTTGGCGAGGGCGGAGGCAGCGTCGCGACGCGAGGCCAGTGATCGAGCACGGTGATGCGCGTGCCATTGGCAAGCAGGAATTGCGAGACGTCGAACGCATTGGCGAGCGCGTGCTCGCTCAACAGCGTGTTGGTGCCGTTGTAGCGGTTGCGGCACACATAAGAGGACGCGTTCTGGATCTTGACCACCGGGCTTCCGAACAACTCCTTCGCCTTCGGTTGGACAGTGTTCCTCAGCCATTCGCCGAGCGTGTCGGCCATCGGGCAGCTCAGTGTCGCCGGCGGGTCGAGCGCAACTTTCGGATCGTGCCCCACGGCGCGCAGCAAGACCGGCGCCGGCGTTCCGCACAGCCCTTCCTTGATCGGCGGAAGGATTTCGTAGTCGAGCGGGTCTCCGGTCAGGAGCGTCTTGCACTTCTCCGTGGCTGCGTCGATCTCGGCCTCGGTCCACGGAATGGTCGGTTGGTCTTTGGGCAATACCGGCTTTGCCGCCGCCGGCGCGCGGAACGGGTTCCGCTGCGGCAAGGGCGGAAGGTCCGCGACCTCGGCGCTGGCCGCAGCCGGAAGCGCGATGAGGAGGACAAGCGTCAGCCGGGCGAGCAAGTTCAAGGTCATGTCAGCCGGCGATTGCCTTTGTTGCGAAACTTGTGGTTTCAAGGATTGGGTGCTAGCTGCCGCGGGCCTTTATCGCGCCTGTCGGCGCTGATATGGCGCGTCAGTACACCGAATTCGAGTAGGGAGACATCGCATTTTGTCCGAAGCGCCGGGCGTCAGCTTCGAAGAAAACGACCGTGCGGGCGTGGTAACCTTGAACCGCCCCGAACGTCTAAACGCGCTGACGCGGGAAATGTTCGAAGCCTTGACCGCAAAATATCGCGTCTGGGCGCCCGCGCCCCACATTTACGGTGTCGTGATGCAATCGGCACACCCGACCGTTTTTTCGAGTGGGGGCGATCTCAAGACCTTGCATGAGTGGAGCGAGCAGGATGCGCGGGGCGCGATCCGTGAGTTCTATCGCGCTGCTTACACCCATGTCTGGCTGCTCGAGAAATTCATCAGACCGAACGTGCCCCTGATCAACGGGCTCGTGCTCGGCGGCGGCATCGGCATCACGCTTTACGGAACCCATTGTGTCGCCGGTGAGGGCTACCGCTTCGGCATGCCGCAAGTCGGCATCGGATTCCTGCCCGATATCGGCGGCACGTATTTCCTTCCGCGGCTGCTCGGCTGGACCGGACTCTATCTTGCCCTGACCGGGCGCATCATCGGACCGGCCGAAGCCTATCGCCAGCGTCTCGTCAGCCACACCATTCCGGCCGCGCATTTCCCCGTGATCAAGGACGCGCTCAGCGACAATCATCCGATCGACCGCTTGCTCGACGGCCTCCATCGCGATCCCGGCGAAGGCGAGCTCGTACGCCACACGCCGCTGATCGACCGCGCCTTCGCCGCGCCTTCGGTCGAAGCGATCCTCGCCCGGCTCGACGCGGAACAGGGCGATGACAAGGCGTTCGCCGAGGAGACCGCGACGACGATCCGCGCCAAGTCGCCGACCGCGCTCAAGGTCGCCTTCAGTCAGTATCGACGGGGAAAGTCGCTCGACCTTGCCCAAGCGCTCAAGCTCGAATTCCGCCTCGCCTCGCACCTCATCGGCGGTCACGACTATCGCGAAGGGATCGCCGCGCGGATCGCCGGCAAAGGGCGCGCCCCCGAATGGCAACCGGCCACGCTTGCGTCCGTGGATGATGCGGCGGTCGAGCGCCTGTTTACCACGCCCGCCGAGGACGAACTTGTGCTTGCGGATTTGACTCCGGGGCTGTGAGGACTGCGCTCAAACACGAGCTAACATCGTTGCAACTTCATGCTAGAATTTCATGCAATCTTAAGCGTCTCGCTTAAGCGGATTTTAGGTTGCCGCGCCTATAGTTTTGGCCAAGTTGGGTATTTTAACAACTAACAATGGGTAGGCGATGGGTATGGTTCTGAACATGGGGATGCGTGAGAACGTCGGCGAAGCAAACGACCTCAAGACCAGATACCTTGTCTCTTTGAAGCTCATCGAGCGGCTCCATCGATTACTGCTCGATGTCATCAAGGACGAGTTCGAACGCTTGGGCCGGACCGACGTCAACAGTGTGCAGGCGCTGTTGCTCTACAACATCGGCGAGGCCGAGTTGACCGCGGGCGAGCTCACGAGCCGCGGCTACTATCTCGGCTCGAACGTCTCCTACAATCTCAAGAAGCTCGTCGACGCCGGCTACATCGACCATCAGCGCTCGACCGTCGATCGCCGCTCCGTGAGGGTGAAGCTCACCGACAAGGGGCAGGAGATCTGCAAGCTGGTGAACACCCTCTATCAGCGCCAACTCAAGTCGCTCGAACAGGTCGGCGGCATCGGCAGCGACGATCTCGAAGTGCTCAACAAAGCGCTCATCCGTTTGGAGCGCTTCTGGACCGACCAGATTCGCTACCAGCTCTAGCCCGCAAAATTGCTTAGGCAAGACTCGACCGGCCCCGGGGGAAAGAACAAAGCCTCCGGGGCTTTAAGTCTTTGGCGGCTTGCGGTCTTTTCAGCCCAAAATCGCCCCATTCCGGCGCTAGACCCTGAATCGGCTTTCGCCAGGGCACGCGCGATTTGTCAACTGCTGCCGCTTCGGGTCTTCTGGGGTCAGCGGAATGTGACGTTTCCGTGAGGGCGTTCGCGCTAGAGTGTCAGGGCAAAAGCGCTTATATTCGCGCGGGATGTAGCCGCAAGCGAGGGGGAGCGGCGAATGCTTAAGGGACAGGGCAAGAGGGGCGGAGCGATCGCCGCGGCTGCGGGATTCGCTGTCGTTCTGTTTGCTACAAGCCTCGTTCCAGCCAACGCCGGTCCTTTCTCCTGGCTGACCGGTAAGAATCAGCAGCAACAACAGCAGCAAGAGCAGCAGCAATTCCAGCCGCCGCAGCAGGCCGGCCGGCCCGGACTGTTTCCCTTCTTCGGTGGAGGCAGGGCCAATCAGAAATGGCAGGGCAACGGGCCCGACCCCGTGACGGCGCCGCATGCCTCGGAGCTTCCCAGTGGCGACGAGGCCTTGCTCATCACCAATCCGCCGCTCGGCTCGCCGACGCTCGCCGCTCGCAATATCGAAATGACCAAGGCCGCAATCGAGCGATACAAGGCGATCGTCGCGCAAGGCGGCTGGCCGACCGTCCCGACTATGCCCATGAAGCCGGGCCAGCGCGGCCAGGAGATCGAAATCTTGCAACGGCGGCTCGAGATCACGGGCGACCTCGTCGGGCAAAGCGTGCCGGGCGAGTATGATGCCGCTGTCGTCGTCGCCGTGAAGAAGTTTCAGACGCGCCATGGAATCGGCGCAACCGGCATCGTTGACACCAAAGCGGTGATCGAGGCGCTACAAACTCCGGCCCACACCCGACTCGCGCAGCTTCAAGCCAGTTTGAAACGGCTGCAAAGCCTCACGCCAAACGCGGCCGGCCGTTACGTCGTGGTCAATATTCCGGCCGCGCAAGTCGAGGCGGTCGCAGGCGGCGAAGTCGCTTTGCGGCAAATCGCCGTGGTCGGCAAGCCCGAGCGGCCGACGCCAGAGATCTCCAGCAAGATTCAGGAGATCAATTTCAATCCTTATTGGTATGTGCCGCGCACCATTGTCATCAAGGATCTCGTGCCCAAGGGGCGCGAATTCTCCCGCAGAGGTCAGGACATGCTCGCGGCCTACCACATGCAGGCCTTCGACGCCGCCGGCAATCCGCTCGACCCGCGCCAGATCAATTGGAACAGCCCCGAAGTTTACAACTACAATTTCCGGCAGCTTCCTCAGAGCGAGAACTCGCTCGGCTTCGTGAAGATCAACTTCCCGAACAAGGACAGCGTCTACATGCACGACACGCCGCTCAAGAAGCTGTTCGGCCAAAACGTGCGGTTCGAAAGCTCAGGCTGCGTGCGCGTCTACAATGTCGAGCAGGTGGTCGAGTGGATTCTGCGCGACACCTCGGGCTGGAGCTACGAGCGGATCGTCTCGATGAAGCACACGGGCGAGCAGGTCGACGTCAAGGTCGCGAAGCCGGTCCCGGTCTATCTCGCCTATATCAGCGCCTGGGGAACGCCCGACGGCCTGGTCAACTTCCGCCCCGACATCTACGGCCTCGATGGGGCCTCCGCGACCGCTTCAGCCTATTGATCGGCCGGGCGCGGTTAGCAGCCGCCGCAGAGTATGGACTTGCTTCGCCTTCGCCAACGCCTAGCCTGTTGCTGGCGCGCCTTCGCGACATGTGGTAGAGCGAGCCAAATACCCAAGGGAGGAAGGCACGCGGCACAGAAGGTGCGCGGAGCTTCCCGGCGGGAGCAAGCTCGAGGAGCAGTCGGCCATGACGGCAAGTGATGCAAGACGCGCCGCGGCGCGCGAGAATGCCTTCTTCACCAAGCATCTAGCGGAGAGCGACCCCGAAGTCTGGGGGGCGATCGAGAAGGAATTCGATCGCCAGCAGCACGAGATCGAGCTGATCGCTTCGGAGAACATCGTCTCTCAGGCCGTGCTCGACGCCGCCGGCACGTTGCTCACCAACAAATATGCCGAAGGCTATCCGGGGCGTCGCTATTACGGCGGCTGCCAATATGTCGACGTGGTCGAGCAGCTTGCCATCGACCGCGCCAAGCGCCTGTTCAACTGCTCCTTCGTCAACGTCCAGCCCCATTCCGGCTCGCAGGCCAACCAGTCGGTGATGCTCGCGCTCATAAAGCCGGGCGACACCGTCCTCGGCATGTCGCTCGCCCATGGCGGCCACCTCACCCATGGCGCGCCGCCCAATCTGTCCGGCAAGTGGTTCAACGCCGTGCAGTACGGCGTGACCAAGACCGATAACCGCATCGACTACGACGAGGTCGAGCGGCTTGCCAACGAGCACAAGCCGGCGCTCATCATTGCCGGAGGCTCCGCCTATCCGCGCGTCATCGACTTCCCGCGCTTCCGCCAGATCGCCGATTCCGTCGGCGCCCTTTTGATGGTCGATATGGCGCACTTCGCCGGGCTCGTCGCCGCCGGCCTGCACCCGAGCCCGCTGCCGCATGCCCATATCGTCACCACCACAACCCACAAGACGTTGCGCGGTCCGCGCGCGGGCATGGTGCTCTCCAACGACGAGGAGATCGGCAAGAAGATCAACTCGGCGGTGTTCCCCGGCCTTCAAGGCGGGCCGCTGATGCACATTATCGCCGCCAAGGCCGTGGCCTTCGGCGAGGCGCTCAAGCCCGACTACAAGCTCTACATCAAGGGCGTCATCGACAACGCCAAGGCGCTCGGCGAAAGCCTGGTCAAGGGCGGCGCCGCGCTCGTTTCCGGCGGCACTGACACGCATCTGATGCTGGTCGATCTCAGGCCGAAGAAGCTCACAGGCAAGGCGGCGGAGATCGCGCTCGGTCGCGCCAACATCACCTGCAACAAGAACGGCGTGCCGTTCGATCCGGAGAAGCCCGCGATCACTTCCGGCATCCGCCTCGGCTCGCCGGCAGGAACCACGCGCGGCTTCGGCGTCGCCGAGTTCCAGCAGATCGGCGGCTTGATTATCGAAGTGCTCGACGGCCTTGCCGCCAAGGGCGATGAAGGCAATGCCGCTGTGGAAGCGAGCGTGAAGAAGCGTGCCATCGAACTCTGCGAGCGCTATCCGATCTATCGATAGTTCCCGTGAGGTGACAGAAGGGGAGGGTCGCGCCCATGCGATGCCCTTATTGCGGAAGCACGAACACGCAAGTGAAGGATTCGCGTCCGAGCGAAGATCATTCGACGATCAGGCGCCGCCGCGTCTGCGCCGATTGCGGCGGCCGCTTCACCACTTTCGAGCGGGTGCAGCTCCGCGAGCTGACGGTTGTCAAGCGGAACGGACGCCGCATGCCCTTCGACCGCGACAAGCTCATGCGGTCGGTGCAGATTGCGCTCAGGAAACGGCCGGTCGATCCCGAGCGGGTCGAGCGCATGGTGAGCGGCATCGTGCGCAGGCTCGAGAACATGGGCGAGAACGACATCCGGTCGGAGACCATCGGCCGCCTGGTGATGGAGGCCCTGAAGGCGCTCGACGACGTGGCCTATGTGCGCTTCGCCTCGGTGTACAAGAACTTCCGCGAGGCCAAGGATTTCGAGGCGCTGCTTGGCGAACTCGCCGCGACCGATGACGACGAGGGTGGCGACGGCAAGGCGGCCGCCCCTGTCGAAGACTAGGCAAACACCCCACATTCAAGCCCATGACTTTGAGCGACGAGGATCACATGGCGCAGGCGCTCCAGCTTGCGCGGCGTGGGCTCGGCCAGACTTGGCCGAATCCGTCGGTGGGGGCGATCGTCGTTGCCGCAAACGGCGAGGTCGTCGCCCGCGGCTGGACGGCGCCCGGCGGCCGGCCGCATGCCGAAGCAATCGCGCTCGAGCGCGCCGGCGCCAAGGCGAAGGGCGCCACCCTCTATGTCACGCTCGAACCTTGCGCCCATCACGGGGGCAGGGGGGCGCCTTGCGCCGAGATCATCGCCGCGGCGAAGCCTGCCCGCGCCGTCATCGCGCTCCGCGATCCCGACCCGCGCACATCGGGCCGCGGCATCCAACGTCTCGCCGCCTCGGGCATCGAAGTTAAGGACGGCGTGCTTGCCGAAGAAGCCAAGGCGGTTGCGCTCGGCCACATCCTTCGCGTCACCGAGGAGCGTCCCGCCGTGACGCTCAAGCTCGCCGTGGGCGCCGACGGATTGGTCCCGCAAGGGCGGGGCGCGCCAGTGTGGGTCACGGGGCCCGATGCGCGCGCCCATGGCCATCTTCTCAGGGCCCGGCACGACGCGATACTGGTCGGTCGCGGCACAATCCTTGCCGACGACCCGAGCCTGACGTGCCGGCTTCCCGGCATGTTCTGCCGCTCTCCGGTTCGCGTGGTCTTGGACCGCCGCTTGAGGACGCCGCCCAAGGCGCGGCTGTTCGACGATATGATGGTGCCGGTCTGGCTCGTCTGCTCCGCCGATGAAGAGCATCCGAACACCGACGCCCTCCAGGATCGTGGCGCCGAGATCGTTCCGGTTCCAGTCGATTCCCACGGCCTCCTTGCCGTGCGCGACGCGCTCGAGACGCTTGCTTCCCGCGGCATAACCCGCGTGCTGGTGGAGGGCGGGCCTTCGGTGGCGCGCGCCTTTGTCGATGCCGACATGGTGGACGAGGCCGTAATCTATCAGGGTCCGAAGGGCGTGGGCGAAAGCGGCATTTTGCCCTTCGTGGGCGACGGGCTTGATCGGCTGACCGCAAGCGGGCATTTCATCGAGATCGAAACCCGGTCGTTCGGTCCGGACCGGATGAGTTGGTGGCGGCGAGTAGAGCGATGTTCACCGGCATTGTCAGCGGCGTAGGAACGCTTCAGGAGCGAGCGGGCTCGCGTTTTATCATTGCTTGCCCATTCAAGCGCCGTAGCCTGGAAGAGGGGGCCTCGATCGCCTGCGACGGCTGTTGCCTCACCGTCGTCGATGTCGCCAAGGCAAAGGGCGAAGGCGCGCGCTTTGCTGTCGATGTTTCCAACGAAACGCTAGCGCGCACCACCCTCGGCTCGTGGCGGGAGGGGCGCTGCATCAATCTCGAACGGGCGCTCACGCTCGGCGGTGAGCTCGGCGGCCATCTCGTGTCCGGGCATATCGACGGCACGGCCGCCATCCTCGCGCGCGAGGCCGACGGCGACGGCGTCCGCTTCGTGCTGGAAAGCCCGGCCGAATTCGCTTCGTTCATTGCCGCCAAAGGGTCGGTCGCGCTCGACGGGGTCTCTCTCACCGTTAACGATGCGAAGGCCAGGCGCTTCGGTGTCAACCTCATTACTTACACGCTCGCCCACACGACATGGGGAGACCACAGCCCCGGCGATCTGGTAAACCTTGAAGTCGATCTCATGGCGCGCTACCTCGCCCGCCTCAGAGAGTCTGAAAGGCTAGCCCCGTGACGATTGCGCCGAAGGCCAAGGACCATCGCTTCCTTTCGCCGATCGAGGAAGTGGTCGAGGATGCGCGCAACGGCCGGATGTTCATTCTGGTCGATGCCGAGGAACGCGAGAACGAGGGTGATCTCGTCATCCCGGCGCAGATGGCGACCCCCGACGCCATCAACTTCATGGCCAAGCATGGCCGCGGCCTCATCTGCCTTGCGCTGACGCCGGAGCGGGCCAAGCAGCTTCACCTCGAGCTGATGTCGCGCTCGAACCGGGCGCGCCACTCGACCGCATTCACCGTCTCAATCGAGGCGCGGGAAGGGGTCTCGACCGGCATCTCGGCCCATGACCGCTCCCATACCGTCGCCGTGGCCATCGACCCGACCAAGGACTATCGCGACATCATGACCCCGGGCCACGTGTTCCCGCTCGTCGCCAAGGAAGGGGGCGTGCTGATCCGCGCGGGCCATACCGAGGCGGCGGTGGACCTCGCACGCCTTTCGGGACTTTATCCGGCCGGCGTCATCTGCGAGATCATGAATGACGACGGGACCATGGCGCGGCTTCCCGACCTCATCGCCTTCGCCGACCGCCATGGCCTCAAGATCGCGACCATCGCCGACCTGATCGCTTACCGGCTCCGCTACGATCATCTCGTCAAGGTCGTGGCCGAGACCAAGATCGAGAGCGCCTTCGGCGGCGCATTCGATCTCAAGGTCTACGCCACCACGGTCGATCCAGCCGAGCACGTCGCACTCGTCAAAGGCGACGTTGCCTCGGGCGGCCCCGTGCTCGTGCGCGTGCACGCGCTCAACACAATCGACGACGTCGTCTCTGTCGGAACCCACCGCGAAACGCTCGTGCACAAGGCCATGGAGGCGATCGGGCGCGAGGGCCGCGGCGTGCTCGTGCTGATCCGCGAATCCCGCGCCGACGCGATTTCCGCCCGCCTCGATCGCGAAACCGGAGGGCAGGGCCAGCAGCGGCTCATCGAATACGGCATCGGCGCGCAGATCTTGCTCGATCTTGGCGTGCGCGAGATGGTGCTGTTGAGCAATTCTCCCGCGCGCAAGATCGTGGGCTTGCAGGGATATGGGCTTACGGTGGCGGGCCACCGGAGCCTGGAGTAGGCGGCGATGGCACGCAAAGGCCCGCGTTCGGTTCTCATCATCGAGGCTCGCTTCTACGAGGACATTGCCGACGAGCTTGCGCGCGGCGCCATCGACGCGCTCGAGGCGCATCGCATCGCCTATGAGCGCATCGCCGTGCCCGGTTCGCTCGAGATCGCGCTCGCGCTCAGCCTCGCGCTTGCAAATGGTTTCGTGGGAAAGGCCGGCCGTCATCGCGGCTGCATCGCGCTCGGTTGCGTCATCCGCGGCGAGACAACGCATTACGATATCGTGGCGCGGGAATCGGCCGCGGCCCTGCATCAGCTCGCCGTGCAGCATGCCGTGCCGATCGGTTTCGGCATCTTGACCTGCGAAAGCCGCGAACAAGCCTGGGAGCGCGCGAGCGTTGATGGGCGCAACAAGGGCCGCGACGCGGCGCAAGCCTGCCTCACTCTGTTGCAGCTCGAACAACACTTCTCTTCGGCAAACCGGCGCTAGCCGCCATGGCTAAGCGCAGCGATATCGCCCCCCGCGCCTCGTCCCGCAGCGCCGCCCGCCTTGCCGCGGTTCAAGCGCTCTACCAGATGGACATGACCGGCATCGACCTCAACCAGGTGATCGCCGAATTCGCGGCCCATCGCTTGGGCCAGGAGATCGAAGGCGACCGCTACGCCGATGCGGAGCCGCAATTCTTCCGTGACATCGTCGAGGGCGTGGTGCGCGAGCAGCTTCGCATCGATCCCTTGATCGACAAGCAGCTCGCCGAGGGCTGGCGGCTCACGCGCGTCGATTCCATCCTTCGCGCCATCCTTCGCGCCGGCGCCTATGAGCTCCTCATTCGTGGCGACGTGCCGGTACGCGTGGTCATCTCCGAATATGTCGATATTGCTCACGCGTTTTTCGGGGAGGAGGAGCCGAAGGTCGTCAACGGCATCCTCGACCGCCTCGGGCACAGAGAGCGGCCGCAGGAATTTGCCGCCGGGGGAGAGCGCGATGGTTGACGGCGTCGAGCGGGAAGGTGGAAAGCGCCTCGGCGAATTCGAGATCATCGCCCGCTATTTCGCCCCGCTTGCAACCGACGCCGCGTCTCTCGCTTTGCGCGACGACGCCGCCGTGCTCAGGCCGCCCGAGAGCCATGAGATCGTGCTCTCCTGCGACACGATCGTCGAGGGCGTGCACTTTCTCAAAGACGACCCGCCCGACAGCATCGGCCACAAGGCCTTGGCGGTGAATTTGTCGGACCTCGCCGCCAAGGGCGCGCGCCCTTACGTCTACCTCCTGGCGCTGACGCTCCCCGCCGAGCCGTCGCCTTCATGGCTCGAAGCCTTCGCCTCGGGCTTGCAGGCGCTTCAAAACGAAGCCGGGATCGCTCTTGCGGGTGGCGATACCACGCACGCGCCCGGTCCCTTGAGCATCACCGTCACCGCGCTCGGCCTCGTGCCCCAAGGCCATGCCGTGCTGAGGCGCGGGGCAAAACGCGGCGACCGTCTCTATGTGACCGGCACGATCGGCGACGCCTATCTCGGCCTTCGCGCGCTGACGGAGCCGGCGCTTGCCCGCGACTGGGGATTTTCGGACGAGGACCTCGCTCACGTCATCGAACGCTATCGCCGTCCCCGGCCGCATAGCGAACTCGCCGTCATCCTGCGCAACTTCGCCCAAGGCGCGATCGACGTGTCTGACGGGCTGGCCGGCGACGTCCGCAAGCTCGCGAGCGTCTGCCATGTCGGCGCCGTGATCGAGGCGGAGCGGGTGCCGCTGTCTCGGCCGGCGGAAAAGGCCGTTCGCCACGAACCGTGCCTGCTCGCCGCACTGCTCAACGCGGGCGACGACTACGAGATCGTGGCGGCGGTGCCGGGAGCAAGCGGGCCTGCCTTCGAGGCCGAGGCGAAAGGAAAGGGCGTACCCGTGACGCAGATCGGGCGCCTGGAGAGCCCCGAAGCGGGGCTCCTCGTGCTTGGTCCCGACGGCTATGCGCTCAAGCTCGACAGCGGCGGATATGCCCATTTTTAGGGGCGGGCCCGCTCGGGCCCATGCTGAAAATGCCGCGGAGAACCCGTTGCGCGCAGGCAGCAACTTTGGCATTTTCCCGCGGGCTTAACGCCGCGCGCGGGGGTTTGGGCCTGGGGCACAACATTGGGCGCCCGGCCGTTTTCGACGACTCCTGTCCATTCCATTCAACGCATAGAAGGCAGCCGACATGACCTGGGTTCTTTATCTCATTATCGCTTGCGGGGCGCTCTCGATCGCCTATGGCGTCTGGACGACGAGAGCCGTTCTTGCCGCGGATCCCGGCACGGCGCGCATGCAGGAGATCGCAGCCGCGATCCAGGAAGGGGCGCAAGCCTACCTTGCGCGCCAATACACCACCATCGCCATTGTCGGCGTCGTCATCTTCGCCATCCTCGCTTATTTGCTCGGCATCCCCCAGGCAATCGGCTTTGCCGTCGGCTCCGTCCTCTCAGGCGTTGCGGGCTATATCGGCATGAACGTCTCCGTCCGCGCCAATGTTCGCACTGCGCAGGCCGCGACCAAGAGCCTTGCCGACGGCTTGAGCCTCGCCTTCCGCGCCGGCGCCATCACCGGACTTCTCGTCGCCGGTCTCGCCCTTCTCGGCGTCTCGATCTATTTCCTCGTGCTCACCCGCCTGATGGGTTTCGATCCCGCCTCGCGCGAAGTGATCGACGCCCTTGTCGCGCTCGGCTTCGGCGCATCGCTCATCTCCATCTTCGCCCGCCTTGGCGGCGGCATCTTCACCAAGGGCGCCGATGTCGGCGGCGATCTCGTCGGCAAGGTGGAAGCCGGCATCCCCGAGGACGATCCGCGCAACCCTGCCACCATCGCCGACAATGTTGGCGACAATGTCGGCGATTGCGCCGGCATGGCGGCCGACTTGTTCGAGACCTATGTGGTGACGGTCGTTGCCACCATGGTGCTTGCCTCGATCTATTTCGCCGGCGGCGAGGATCGCGTAATGCAGATGATGCTTTATCCGCTCGCCATCGGCGCCATTTGCGTCATCACCTCGATCATCGGCACCTATTTCGTGCGGCTCGGCCCGAGCCAGTCGATCATGGGCGCGCTCTACAAGGGCGTGATCGCGACCGGCGTGTTGTCGCTGATCCTGCTCTGGCCGTTGACCTCATGGCTCGTCGGCATGGACACCGCCATGAAGGTGGGCGAGGTGAGCTTCACCGGGCGCTCGCTGTTCTACTGCGGCGCTCTCGGCCTCGTCGTCACCGCGCTCATCGTCGTCATCACCGAGTACTACACCAGCACCAAGTTCCGTCCCGTTCATTCGATCGCCAAGGCCTCCGTCACCGGCCACGGCACCAACGTGATCCAGGGCCTCGCCGTATCGCTCGAATCGACGGCGCTGCCGGCGCTCGTCATCATGTCCGGCATCGTCGGCGCCTATCTGCTGGCCGGTCTGTTCGGCATCGCCATCGCCGTGACCACCATGCTCGCGCTTGCCGGCATGATCGTGGCGCTCGACGCTTTCGGCCCCGTCACCGACAATGCCGGCGGCATCGCCGAGATGGCGGGACTGCCGAAGGAAATTCGCAAGACGACCGACGCGCTCGACGCCGTCGGCAACACGACCAAGGCCGTGACCAAGGGTTATGCCATCGGCTCGGCCGGGCTCGGCGCGCTCGTGCTGTTCGCGGCCTATACCGAGGACCTCAAATTCTTCGCCGCCAACGCCGACAAGTTCCCCTATTTCACCGGCGTCGATCCGACCTTCACCCTGTCGAATCCTTACGTCGTGGTCGGTCTGTTCCTCGGCGGACTATTACCTTATCTCTTCGGCGGCATCGCCATGACGGCGGTCGGCCGCGCCGGCTCCGCCATCGTCGAAGAGGTGCGGCGCCAGTTCAAGGAGAAGCCCGGCATTATGAAGGGCACCGATCGTCCCGATTACGGCCGCGCTGTCGATCTTCTGACGCGCGCCGCGATCAAGGAGATGATCGTGCCCTCTCTGCTTCCGGTGCTTACGCCGATCGCCTTCTACTTCGTCATCGAATGGATCGCGGGAAAGAGCGCCGCCTTCTCCGCGCTCGGCGCCATGCTACTCGGCGTGATCGTCACCGGTCTGTTCGTCGCCATTTCCATGACGGCGGGCGGCGGCGCGTGGGACAACGCCAAAAAGTATATCGAGGACGGCAATTACGGCGGCAAAGGCTCCGAGGCGCACAAGGCGGCCGTGACGGGCGACACCGTCGGCGATCCTTACAAGGACACGGCCGGTCCCGCGGTCAACCCGATGATCAAGATCACCAACATCGTGGCGTTGTTGTTGCTGGCGGTGCTCGCCCATCAATAGCGGGCATCCTCGCCGGTCTAGATCGGGGGCGCGCCCGTCGATGCCGGCGGCCTCATGTCCTTGAACATGCCGCGGTTGGAGATATTGCCGAAGATCTGCTCGATGAGGCCGAGGTCCTTGCCGCGGGCCGGGGTCTCGTCCTTCATGTAATTGACGACGATCCCGTCCTTCAGCCCGTAATGAGCGACCTGCTGCACATTGGCGTCGCCGCCGAAATAGACCGCGATGACCTGGCGATCAATCTCGCGCGGTTTGAGAAAGGCGACGGTCTTTTGCGTGGTCGAAATGTAATAATAGGCCTCGCCCGCGATCGTGCTCGTGGTATCGGGCGAACCGAGCACGGTGGTGACCTGCTCCTTGGTCATGCCGGCCTGGATGGAATTGACATCGACGTCGATGAAGACATGGCCGTGCCGGTCGATCTGGGCGCCGCAGCCGCCAAGCAAGCTCGCGCCGAGCAGAAGCGCGGCGAGCGCCGGACGTACCGCAATCGAGTGCAGTCTCAACCTAGGCAAAGACGAAAATCCCCCGAAAATGACCCGTATCGCGGCGCAGGACCGCGCTGCGAAGGCTAGACCAAACGGACCGTCCTTTGAACCCCTTCACCCCCTTCAAGGCTTCAAATCCGCTCGCCGGGAAACTCTATGGCGCGATTGTGGCGCAGGCGCGGCTTCCCGTTTTCTATCAGGCGCTTGGCGTTCCCGACACGCTCGAAGGGCGCTTTCTCGTCTTGTCGCTTCACCTTTTTGCTGTGCATCGCCGCCTCAAAGCGGAAGGCGAGCCTGCGCGCGGCATAGCCCAAGATCTGGCCGACCGGTTCACCGCCGATATGGAAACCGTGCTCCGAGAGATCGGGGTCGGCGATCTCAGCGTCCCACGGAAGGTGAGGAAGGTCGCCGCCGCTCATGCCGCCCTGCTGGAAGACCTGGAGCGCGCCTATGCGTCGGGCGATGTGGCCATCGCGGCCTCTCTCGAAAGTACGCTTCCCTCGGACCAACACCAAAGCGGGGCTTCAAGCTTGCGGCTCGCGCACCATGTAAGAGAGTCCGTTAGCGCGTTTGCCGCGCAGAGCGTGGCGGCGCTTGCCGCGGGCGAGGTGAAATTTCCGGAGATTGGCTCCGGCGGAGGCTCGAAGGATTGACATGACCGAGGACGTCCAACTTCCCATCCTGTCACGTCCGCTCAAGGTCGATGAGGTCAGAGACGGCGCCAGCGACGAGATCGTCGCGACCGGGGCGGAACTTGAGGCCGTCGCCAAGATGCTCGATCTCGTTGCCCTCGATCGGCTGACCTTTGCCTACCGCATCGACCACGGCGGCGGCGGACGTCTCGTGCTCACGGGCACGCTTAATGCCGATGCGAAGCAGACCTGCGTCGTCTCGCTCGAACCGATCGAAGCGCGCCTCGAGGTGCCGGTCGAGATGGAGTTCTGGCCGGCGGAGCTGCTCCCTCGACCAGAGCGAGATACGGCCGAAGCCGGCGGCCCCGGGGTTCTCGACTGGCCCGAGGCCATCCGCGACGACGGCAAGATCGATCTCGGACCCATTGTTTACGAGACCCTCGCCACGGCGCTCGATCCTTATCCGCGGCGCCCGGAGGCAAGCTTCGATTGGCCGCAAGGCGAGCGCCTGGAGGGGGAGGGCGCCGGAACCGGCCCATTTGCGTCCCTTGCCGCTCTAAAACGGCGCTAGAGGCCCCTCGAGAGCGCCAGAATCCGGTTGTCACTGGCGGCTTTTTTGCGTCTATTCCTCTTGTTTTCCGGGGGCTGCGGCGGCTATCCCGCCGCTATTGATCGTTCTCCTGAACGGCAGCAATCATGGGTGCTCCAGTCACCATTGCGCTCGACGCCATGGGCGGGGACCACGGTCCAAGCGTGGTCATTCCCGCCGCGGCGATTACCGCGATCCGTCATCCCGAGGCGCGCTTCCTCCTCGTCGGCGATTCCGCCCGCATCGAGCCGGAGCTTCGCGCCCACCTTGCGCTCGCCGCGAAGTCGCAAGTCGTTCACACCGACATCGCGGTCGCCATGGACGAGAAACCGAGCCAAGCGCTGCGCAAGGGCCGGTGGAAGTCGAGCATGTGGCTTGCGCTCGAAGCGGTGCGCGACGGCCGCGCCGACGCCGCGGTCTCCGCCGGCAACACCGGCGCGCTTATGGCCATGGCGAAGTTCTGCCTAAAGACGATCCCCGGCATCGACCGTCCCGCCATCGCCGCCATCTGGCCGACCATCGAGGCCGAATGCATCGTACTCGATGTCGGCGCCAATGTCGGAGCGGATGCGCGCCAGCTCGCCGAGTTTGCCCTGATGGGTGCGGCCATGGCGCGGGCGCTGTTCGGCATGGAGAAGCCGTCGGTCGGATTGCTCAATATCGGCGTCGAGGAGGTCAAGGGTCTCGACGAAATCAAGAAGGCGGCCGCCGTTCTCAAGGAAGCGCCGCTTCCCATTCGCTACAAGGGTTTCATCGAAGGCGACGATGTCGGCAGGGGAGCGGTCGATGTCGTTGTCACTGACGGCTTCACCGGCAACATCGCCTTGAAGACGGCTGAGGGAACGGCTAAGCAGATCGGCGAATATCTGCGTGCCGCCATGGGGCGGTCGCTTCTTGCGCGTATCGGCGCTGTCCTGGCGCAAGGTGCCTTCCGGGCCCTCAAGGACAAGATGGACCCGCGCCAGCTCAATGGCGGTATATTTCTTGGGCTGAACGGCATCGCCGTCAAAAGCCACGGCGGAACCGATGCAACGGGTTTCGCAAGCGCCATCGATCTTGCCTATGACATGGCGTCGAGTGGCGTCGTCAAACGTCTGGCAAGCGATATTGCCGGGTTCCACTCGAAGCTCGAGTTGGAAGGGGCCGCGTAACGTTCGGGGTGATGATGTCGAATACTGTAAGGACGGTGGTGAGGGGATGCGGCGGCTACCTGCCGGAGCGGGTGCTGACCAATGACGACTTGGCGCGCATGGTGGACACCTCGGATAGCTGGATCGCCGAGCGAACCGGCATCAGGGAGCGCCGGATCGCCGCCGAAGGCGAGCTGACCTCGTCGATGGGCGCATGCGCGGCGCGCGCGGCGCTCGACGACGCGGGGCTCGCGCCCGAGGACGTCGATCTCATCGTGCTTGCGACCTCGACCCCCGACCAGACTTTCCCCGCGACCGCGGTCACCATCCAGGCCGAGCTCGGCATCACTCACGGCGCGGCCTTCGACGTGCAAGCTGTCTGCTCGGGCTTCGTCTTTGCGCTCGCCACCACCGACAACTACCTGAAGAGCGGTCAGTTCAAGCGGGCTCTCGTGATCGGGTCGGAGGCGTTCTCGCGCATCCTCGATTGGCAGGATCGCTCGACTTGCGTGCTCTTCGGCGACGGCGCCGGCGCGCTCGTGGTCGAGGCGCAGAAGCTCAACGGAGTGCTGACCGATCGCGGCGTCCTCGCCGTCAGCTTGAGATCCGACGGCCGCTACCGCGACAAGCTCTATGTCGATGGCGGACCGTCCTCGACCGGCACGGTCGGGCACGTTCGCATGGACGGCCCCGAGGTCTTCCGCCACGCCGTGACCAAGATCAGCGAAGTGATCGGGTCCACTTTGACCCAAGCGGGCTACCACGCCTCGGATATCGACTGGTTCGTGCCCCACCAGGCCAACAAGCGCATCCTGGACGGGGCGGCGAGGAGGCTCGGGCTCGACCCGGCCCGCATCATCGTTACCGTCGATAAGCATGCCAATACGTCGGCGGCCTCGATTCCGTTGGCGCTGGCGCAAGGTCGCGCCGACGGCCGCATCAAAACCGGCGATCTCGTGCTGCTGGAGGCCATGGGCGGTGGTTTTACCTGGGGCGCCGTGCTGCTGCGGTGGTAGTGCCGCGCGAAAGCCACACCCCTATAGAAAGTGTCGCAAAATCAGGAATTTGATGGCAAGATAGATTGACCGGATCGCACTCGCTCGATTAGCATCTTGAATAGTCCCGCGACTGGGGGAGCGTAGCAATGAGCG
>DASTKZ010000086.1:0-15193 GCA_035715445.1 Methyloceanibacter sp. | reverse complement strand
GCCGCTTTCGACGCGACGCTCGCCCGCGCCGCCGACGATGGCGACGGTTTGCTCGGCAGGGCGCTCGCAACGGTCATGGCCTTCAACAGCGGCGAATACATCCGCCAAGTGATCGACACGGTGATCGGCAGGCGCGCCGAGCTTGCTCAGATGGTCGAATACCACGGCGGCCGCGACGATTGGGCGGATGCCGAGTGCCTCGCGCTCAAGCGCCTGTTCCGCGTCGCCGCCGAGACGGAGGCGACGCTGCACGCGAAGCTTGCCGATGCGCTCGGCGACGATGCGATCGACGACGCGATCGAGGCGCTTTCGAATTTCGGTTCAATCGCCAAGACGGACAAAGACGCCGCGGCCAGTCTTCGCAAGGCTCGGGAAGGCTCCGGCGAAAGTCGTGTCACTGCTTTCTCTGACCTGTTTCTCACCAAGGATGGAAGGTCGTTAGGCCAGATTTTCACCGTGGGCTTCGCAAGGGCCGAGCCCGCGCTCGTCGCGCGGTTCGAGGAGGCACAAGCGCGGTTCGCCGCGCTGTACGACAGTCTCGCCCATCTCCGCACGGCCGAAGCAAGCGCTTCGGTGCTTGCGCTGGCCGACGCCGTGCGGGGCGAGTACGACCGGCAGAAGCTCATGAAGGTCGCGCTCGATTACGACGACCTGATCGACAAGGCGCAAAACCTCCTGTCGCGCGCCGAAGCCGCGGCCTGGGTGCTCTTCAAGATCGACGGCGGGATCGACCACATTCTCGTCGACGAGGCGCAGGACACAAATCCTGTGCAATGGACCATCATCGAGAGTCTGGCGGCGGAATTCCTTGCGGGCGCCGGAAGAAGCGACAGGTTGCGCACGCTGTTCGCGGTCGGCGACGAAAAGCAGTCGATCTACAGTTTCCAGGGCGCGGACCCGGTGCGGTTCGGCGAGATCGGCCGCAAATTCCGGAAACGGGCAAATGCACTCTCGATCGTGTGGCACGACGTGCCGCTCACCCTCTCCTTCCGCTCGACCAAGCCGGTGCTCGAGGCGGTCGATCGCGTCTTTGCCGAGGCGCCTGCCACCGACGGGCTGATCTTCATCCCTGACGCCAAGATCACGCACGAGGCGTATCGCAAAGACGATGCCGGGCTGGTCGAGCTGTGGACGGTCGAAATCGAGACGCCGGCCGCGCCAGCCGATGCCTTCGAACCTTGGAAGGAGGAGCAGGCCGCCGCCCGCTCCGTCGATGAGCTGACCAAGCGCATCGCCACCACCATCAAGGCCTGGCTCGATACCGGCGAGGAGCTTGCCGCGCAGGGGCGCCCGATCTCGGCCGGCGACATCCTGATCCTGGTCCGCCGCCGCGATCCGTTCACGACGCCGATGATCCGCGAGCTGAAGCGTCTTGGCGTGCCGGTCGCGGGCGCCGACCGCATGAAGCTGACCGATCAGCTCGCGGTTCAGGACTTGATCGCGCTTGCCGATTTTCTGCTCATGCCGGAGGACGATCTTGCGCTTGCGGTCACGCTCAAGAGCCCGCTGTTCGGCTTCGACGACGACGATCTCTTCACGCTCGCCTATCGGCGCTCCGGATCGCTGTGGTCGGCGCTGAAAGACAAAGCCAAGGACGATCCGCGCTTTGCCGCGGCCCGGGAGCAGCTGTCGCAGCTTCTGCGGCGCGCGGATTTCCTGCCGCCTTACGAGTTCTTTTCCGAGCTGCTCGGCGCCGATGGACAGCGCTTGCGCAAGAGCATGCTGACGCGACTTGGGCCGGAAGCCGCCGAAGCGATCGACGAGTTTCTCGACCGCGCGCTCGCCTTCGACCGCGATTCCCCGCCCTCGCTGCAAGGCTTCCTCAACGAGCTTCGCACCGGCGACGTCGAAATCAAGCGCGACATGGAACAACAGCGCGACGAGGTCCGCATCATGACGGTGCACGGCGCCAAAGGCCTGGAGGCGCCGATCGTATTCCTGCCCGACACTTGCTCGCGAGCGCGCAACCAAGGGCCAAGGCTTTACCCATTGCCGCGAGAGGGCGCATCGCCCGGAGATGTCGATCATCTGGTATGGCCGCCCAAAGGTCACTCGAAGCTTGCGACGCTTGACGCGAGCAAGTGCGATGGCGAGCGCGAGGAGCGCGAGGAATACCACCGCCTGCTCTATGTGGCGATGACGCGGGCGCGGGATCGGCTCTATGTCTGCGGCTGGCAGGGACTACAAAAACGCGAAGACAAGTGTTGGTACGACCTGATCAAGAATGGGCTTGGTGCGATCCCCGAGCATGACGTCCCCGGCGGCAGGAAGGTCGGGAGACTGGCGTCGGAGCAGACGAAGCCCGTTGAGAAGGCCGCGGCAAAGCGCAAGGAGGATGCGGGCGTGCCCTTGCCGGAGTGGGCGCTTGCGCCGGCGCCGCGGGAGCGGACGCGCGCCAAGCTTGCCCCTTCGCGACTCCCCTACGGTGGGGCGATGGCGGAGCCCTTCCCCGACCAGGCCCCGCTTTCGCCGCGCGCGCTTTGCGAGAAAAACAGGTTCGCCAGGGGCCGGCTCGTCCACGCGCTGCTCGAGCATCTGCCGGAGATTGCGCCCGGCGAGCATGAGCGCGCGGCTGAAGCCTTCGTTGCCGCGCGCGGCACCGATCTTGCGCCCGAGCTTCGCGCGGAGATCGTCGCCGAGACGCTTGCGATTGCGCGGGATGATCGCTTCGCGCCGCTGTTCCAGCCTGGAAGCCTCGCCGAGGTGCCGGTCGTGGCGCGAATTGGCGACTATGATCTCGAAGGCCAGATCGATCGCCTCGCCGTGGTCGAGGACGGCCTTCTCATCGTGGACTACAAGACGAATCGGCCGCCGCCCACGAGGCTTGAGGAGGTCGCTCCGGCCTATATCGCCCAGCTTGCCGGCTACCGGACGGCGCTCGCGCCCATCTTCCCGGGGCGGCGCTTGCGGGCGGCGCTCTTGTGGACAGACGGCCCGAGGCTGATGGAAGTCCCCTCAACTGTTCTTGACGCCGCCGAGAAGCGCCTGTTTGGCGCGCCGGTCGAGCCTTGACGGTCTCACGGGCCATACCTAGGTTCCCCCTCTGACTAGAGGGAAGGCCCCTTAGAGCGGCGGCGATCAGGAGAAGCAAATGACAACGGAAAAAGTATCGGACGACACCTTCGAAGCCGAGGTGCTGAAATCCCCGACCCCGGTGGTCGTGGATTTTTGGGCTGAGTGGTGCGGTCCGTGCCGGCAGATTGCCCCTGCTCTCGAAGAGATCGCCAAGGAACTCAACGGCAAGGTGAAGATCACCAAGCTCAATATCGACGAGAATCCGCGCACGCCGACAGTCTACAATGTGCGTGCGATCCCGACGTTGATCCTGTTCAAGGACGGCGAGGTCGCGGGAACGCTCAAAGGCGCCTACCCGAAGACCCACCTTGCCGCCTGGATAAACGGCGCGGCGGGCGCCTAACTCTAACCGTGAAGCTTGAGCACGTGGCCCGCGAGGTAGAGCGAGCCGCAAATCAGCACGCGTCCGGGGCCTGAAAGCGCCGCTTGCGATTTCAGCAGCGCGTCGGGCACGCTCGACGAAGGCGTCACGTCGAAGCCTTCGGCGCGCGCGATCTCGGCCAGGGCCTCGGCGCTGAAGGCGTTCGGCTCGCTCGGGATCGGCACGGTGTAGACGCGCTCGACGAGCCCCTTGAACGGGGCGATGAAGGCGTGGGCGTCCTTGGTCTCCATCATGCCGAACACGATGTGCATCGGTCGCGGCACGCGCTCCTCGAGTTCGGCAAGCGCCTGGGCGATGACTTTGCCGCCGGCAGGATTGTGGCCGCCGTCGAGCCAGATTTCAGTGCCGTCGGCGACATAGGCATGGAGGCTGCCGACGGGAAGCCGCTCGAGCCGCGCCCGCCACTCGGCGTGGGTGAGGCCTTGTTCGAGCGCGCGGGGGTTGAGCGCGTCGCCGAACAGAAGCTCAGCGGCGGCAATCGCGGTGCCGGCATTGTCGATCTGATGGGGGCCCTTCAAGCGCGGCAGAGGCAGGTCCAGCAATCGCGTCAGCGTGCTGAACACGAGCCGGCCGTGCTGCTCGTACATATCGAAGTCGCGGCCGGCGACATGGAGCGGCGCGCCAATCTCATCGGCGCGCACCTCGATCACGCGAAACGCTTCGGTCTCCTGCCGGCCGACCACGCACGGGACGCCCGGCTTGAGGATGCCGGCCTTTTCGCCCGCGATTTGCTGAAGCGTGTCGCCGAGAAAGGAGACATGGTCGATCGAGACCGGGGTGATCGCGGTAAGCGCGGGCTTCGCCACGACATTGGTGGCGTCGAGCCGTCCGCCCAGTCCGGTCTCGAGCAGCAAATAGTCGGCGGGCGTCTCGGCGAAGGCGAGGAAGGCGGCCGCGGTTGTGATCTCGAACAGCGTGATCAGCTCGCCTTCATTGGCGGCTTCGGCGCGGGCGAGGCAATCGACCAGCAGATCCTCGGCAATCGGCGCCGAGCCGTGCGGGCCGGCGAGCACGACGCGCTCGTGAAAATCGACGAGATGCGGCGAAGTATAGACATGCACCCGCTTGCCAAACGCCTCGGCGATGGCGCGGGTAAAGGCGAGAAACGAGCCCTTGCCGTTGGTTCCGGCGACATGCAGCACCGGCGGAAACTTCCGCTCGGGATGGTCGAGGGAAGCGAGCAAGCGCTCGATGCGCCCGAGCGAGAGGTCGATCGATTGCGGATGCAGCTTCTTCAGCCCCTCGAGCAGAGTATCGCTCGACGCTCTGCGGGGGCGGGGCGAGGCTCGCCCGACGCTGTGCGGAATTTCAGTCAATCCCTCGTGCCCCTCAGATGCCGCGCGGCGGATTGAGGTTTAACCCGTTGCCGGCCGCGTCCGGCGAATTTTCTTCGTCCTCGGCATGAGCGGTGTCGAGGCCGTTGCCGGAAAGCGTGATCGTCGAGGGCGGCGCCGTCCGCGTGAGCTTGCCGTCCTTGGCCTCGGACAGGGCAATTTCGCGGCCCGGCCGCCGGTGCGCCAAAAGATGACAAATGCGGGCGAGCGTGCCGCGCAGCTCATGCCGGTGCACCACCATGTCCACCATGCCATGCTGGTGGAGATATTCGGCGCGCTGAAAACCGTTCGGAAGCTGCTCGCGAATGGTCTGCTCGATGACGCGCGGGCCGGCGAAGCCGATCAGCGCGCCGGGCTCGGCGATGTGAACGTCGCCGAGCATGGCGTAGGACGCGGTCACGCCGCCGGTCGTGGGATGCGTCAGCACGACGATGTAGGGGAGCCGCGCCTCGCGCAGCTCCTGCACGGCCACGGTCGTGCGCGGCATCTGCATCAGCGAGAGGATGCCTTCCTGCATGCGCGCGCCGCCGGAGGCGGCGAAGAAAATGAACGGCGTTTCGCGCTTGACCGCTGCGCGCATGGCGGCGATCACCGCCTCACCGGCCGCCGTGCCGAGCGAACCGCCGAGGAAGTCGAAATCCTGCACGGCGGCGACGATCGCCTGGCCTTCGAGCCGCCCGGCGCCGGCGAGGAGCGCATCGGCAAGGCCGGTCTTGTGGCGGGCGTCCTTGAGCCGGTCGGTGTAACGGCGCTCGTCGCGGAACTTGAGCGGATCGACCGGAACTTCGGGCAGTGGCAAGTTCTCGTATTCGCCGTTGTCAAACAGCGACTTCAGCCGCGCGGCCGCCGACATCCGCATGTGAAAGTTCGAGCCGGGGACGACGAACTGGTTCGCTTCGAGGTCCTTGTAATAGATCATTTGCCCCGTCTCGGGGCATTTGACCCATAGATTGTCCGGCATGTCCTTCTTGCGAAGGATGCTGCGGATCTTAGGCCTGACGACGCTATTGATCCAGTTCACGGCTCTCTCAGCCTCTCAAAGGCTCGAACATCAAAGCACCGCGGCTTCGGCCGGATGGCGCAACGCCGAGGCGAGGCGCTCGACCAGGCCAAGCACTTGCGGCTCCGTCGCGCGGGTGGCGTTGCCCTCCCGGTCGAGACTCTCGGCAATGGCGCTGACGATGGCCGAACCCACGACCACGCCCTCGGCGAGGCGGGCGATCGCGCCGACCTGCCCTTCGGTCTTCACGCCGAAGCCGACGGCGATCGGCAGGCTCGTCTGCGCCTTGATCCGTCTGACGTGAGCGCCGACCTCGCTCAAGTCCGGCGCTTTCGTCCCGGTGATGCCCGCGATCGAAACGTAATAGACGAAGCCGCTCGTGTTCGCGAGCACGGCGGGCAGGCGCCTTCCGTCCGTGGTCGGCGTGGCGAGGCGAATGAAGCTGAGGCCCGCGGCCGCGGCAGCGGGGCGAAGCTCGGCGTCTTCCTCTGGCGGCATGTCGACCACGATCAAACCATCCGCTCCCGCCGCGACTGCATCGGCGATGAAGCGATCGACGGGATATACATATATGGGGTTGTAATAACCCATTAGCACGATGGGCGTGGCGTCATCGGCGGCGCGGAACGCGGTCACCATGTCAAGCGTTTTTTCCATTGTTTGTCCGGCCCTTAGCGCCCGCTGCGACGAGGCTTGGATGGCCGGACCATCGGCCATCGGGTCGGAAAACGGCATGCCGAGCTCGATGACGTCGGCGCCCGCGGCCGGCAGCGCCTTCAGGATCGCAAGCGAGCTCGCGTAATCGGGGTCGCCCGCGGTGATGAAGGTGACGAGGCCCGCGCGGCCCTCGCGCTTCAACGCCGCAAATCGTTTGTCGATACGCGTCACGCTCACATCTCCATGCGGAGGTGCTCGGCCACGGCGAAGATGTCCTTGTCGCCGCGCCCGCACATATTCATGACGAGAAGGTTGTCGCGCGGTAAAGTCGGCGCGAGTTTCTTCACATAAGCCAACGCATGAGACGGCTCGAGCGCGGGGATGATCCCCTCAAGCCGCGTGCAAAGCTGGAAGGCGTCGAGCGCCTCCTTGTCGGTCACGGCGACATAGTTCACGCGGCCGCTATCCTTGAGCCAGGAATGCTCGGGACCGACGCCCGGGTAGTCGAGGCCGGCGGAGATGGAATGGCCCTCGAGGATCTGCCCGTCTTCGTCCTGAAGGAGATAGGTGCGATTGCCGTGCAGCACGCCGGGCTTGCCGCCGGTCATCGAGGCGGCATGACCGTTCGCCACATCGAGGCCGTAGCCGCCGGCTTCGACCCCATAAATCGCGACCGCAGGCTCGTCGAGGAAGGGATGGAACAGGCCCATCGCGTTCGAGCCGCCGCCGATGCAGGCGACAAGCGTGTCGGGCAGGCGCCCTTCCCGCTCCAGCATCTGCTCGCGCGTCTCGCGCCCGATCACCGATTGGAAGTCGCGCACCATGGCGGGATAGGGGTGGGGGCCCGCCACCGTGCCGATGATGTAGAAGGTGTCGTGCACATTTGCGACCCAGTCGCGAAGCGCGTCGTTCATGGCGTCCTTCAGCGTGCCCGAGCCCGACGTCACCGGCCGCACCTCGGCGCCGAGAAGTTTCATGCGAAACACGTTCGGCCGCTGCCGCTTGATGTCGGTCGCGCCCATGTAGACGACGCAAGGAAGGCCGAAGCGCGCCGCGACCGTCGCCACGGCCACGCCATGCTGGCCGGCGCCCGTCTCGGCAATGATGCGCGTCTTGCCCATGCGGCGGGCGACTTGAATCTGGCCGAGGCAGTTGTTGATCTTGTGCGAACCGGTGTGGTTCAGCTCGTCGCGCTTGAAGTAGATCTTGGCACCGCCGAGTTGATCGGTAAGACGCTCGGCGAAATAGAGCGGGCTCGGGCGGCCGGCGTAATGGGCGAGAAGATCGGCGAGTTCGGCGTGGAAGGCGGGATCGGCCTTGGCGTCGGCGTAGGCGTGTTCGAGATCGAGGATGAGCGGCATCAGCGTCTCGGCGACGTAGCGTCCGCCATAGAGGCCGAAATGGCCGCGCTCGTCGGGCCCGGAGCGATAGGTGTTGAGGGGATTTTGTTGGTCGCGCGCGCTCATGATGCCTTGGCCCTCGGCTGCTGGGCTACGCTCTTGGCCGCGCGGATGAAGCGCTTGACGAGATCGGGGTCTTTCTCGCCGGGCGCGCGCTCGACGCCCGAGGACACATCGACCAGGTCAGCGCCGGTCATGGCGATGGCCGTTGCGACCGTGTCGGGGGTGAGGCCGCCCGACAGCGCAAACGGCGCGCCGAAGCCTTGAAGCGCGCGCCAGTCGAAGGCAACGCCATTGCCGCCGGGAAGCTCTGCACCTTCATCGGTCTTGGCGTCGAAGAGAATACGGTCGGCGATCGCGGCGTAGGCGCTTGCTTCCGCGACGTCGGCCGAAGAGGCAATCGAGACCGACTTCATCACAGGTAGGTTCGAGCGGGCCTTGATCGCCGCCACGCGCTCGGGGCTCTCGCCGCCATGAAGCTGGAGAAGGTCGGGGCCGACCGTCTCGGCCACGTCATCGATCAGCGCATCGCTCGGATCGACCAGCACGGCCACGGTTCCGATCCGCCCCTTCGCGATCTTGGCGAGCACCCTCGCCTCTGCGGTCGTGAGGTGGCGCGGGCTCTTCATGAAGAAGACCAGCCCGACATAGTCTGCGCCTGCGTCGGCCGCCGTCTCGACGATGGAAGGCGTTCGCACGCCGCAGATTTTGACCTTAACCGGCACCTTCAAGCTCTCGGGTGTGAGGTTTTTGGCGGCTTTTGGGGCTCGCCCCGGCGCCACCCTATGCCAATCCTGGGCCAAAAGTCTATCGCAGTGCAACAAAGACGTTGCCAGACAGTTAGCGGGGATCCCTCAGACCGGGCTCAGTCCACGGCGAGGCGTGGCCGGTCGTGCACGACCCCGGCGCCCTCGAGCTCCCGTTCAAGCCTGTCGGTCTGTTGGCGCAATTCGCGCGTCTCGCGGGCCCCTTCCCGCGCCGTCCTGCGCCATTTGCCTTGGCGGAACCAGGTCGCGATCCCGCCGACGACAAGGCCGAGAGCGAACGCGCCAAGCAGGAAGAGGAAGAATGGCGCTTGAAGCGCGTAGCCCCCCTCGCTTCCCCCGAAAGGATCGAGGATGAGGGTCGTTTCCGTCCGATTGACGACGGCAAGCGTGATCAGCACAAGCGCAAACGGCACGAGGATGAGGGCAAGGGCGAGCTTACGCCACATTGGCGCGGACTCTCATGCGGCACCCGCTAACGGGCGCCGTCGGGGTTCAAGCGCTCGCGCAGTTCCTTGCCGGTCTTGAAGAAGGGGACGTATTTGTCCTCGACAAAGACCGTGTCCCCCGTGCGCGGATTGCGCCCCTGCCGGGCCGCGCGATGCTTCACCGTGAAGGCGCCAAATCCGCGCAACTCCACCCGATCGCCGCGCGCAAGCGCGCCCGTGATCTCATCGAGCACGATATTGATGATGCGCTCGACGTCGCGATGGAAGAGATGCGGATTGGCGGTGGCGACTTTCTGAATCAATTCCGATTTGATCATGGAACGTTTCCACCTCGCCCGCGCACCGCGAGGGGTTACATCCCCCCGCTAGTTCGATGCAGGGTGCCAAACCGAAACAAGACCGTCAAGCTTGAGGGTGGACGAGATTTGGCCAAAGAGGCCGGCAAGCCGTTCAGCTGAAAGGCCAAAAACGGCCCCCAAAGCCTGCGACAACCAACCGAACCAGCCCGAACTTTCCTCCGCCGGCTTCCAATCGACGACCTTCAGGCCCGACGGAACGTTGCGCTCCTTGGCGAGCCAGGACATCGCCACCTTCTCGTCGCCGATCGCATCGACGAGCTTCAGTTCGACGGCCTGACGGCCGGAATAGATGCGACCCTCGGTGAGGCCGGGAACCGATGTGGCGTCGATGCTGCGGCGCTTGCTTACGAGATCGATGAACCAGACCTTCGCCTCCTGCACCATCTCCTCGGTGAGCGCGCGCGCCTTCTCGTCGGCCGGCTCGAACGGGCTCGGCACCGCCTTCAACGGACCGCTTCGCACTTCCTCGACCTTGATGCCGAGCGTTTTCAGGAGCTCGGTCACCTCGGCCCATTGGAAGATGACGCCGACCGAACCGGTGATGGTGTTGCCGTAGACGAAGATGCGGTCGGTGGCGATCGCGGCGATATAGGCGGCGGAAGTGGCAAGCGTGCCGCACACGGCGACCACGGGCTTCTTCTCGGCGAGGCGGCGCACCGCGTCGTATAGCGCCTCGCCGCCGGTCGTGGTGCCGCCCGGACTGTTGATGTCGAGGATGACGGCCTTGACCTGGTCGGATTTGCCGATCTTTTCGATCAGCTCGTTCATCTTGCGGTCGTCAGTGATGAGGCCCGACACGGTCACCCGCGCGACATGCGGCAAGAGGCTCGCCGGCCCGACGCCGTCGCGACCGCCCAAGAGATACAAGCCGAGAGCGAGAAGGCCGAACACCAGCGCCGCAAGACGCCACGCCGTCACGCGCCGCTTCAGCCGCCGGCGGTCGATCACGCTTTCAGCGTCGAGAGCCATTCATCCTCGCGCAACGAACCAGAGGCTCACGCGCCTTTAAGCCTATTCCTCCGCGGCGCCGCTCGATTGGCTGTCGCCCTTGGCGCGCTTGCGCTTGGGCTTGGCTGCCGGCTCCTCCTCGTCGTCGTCGTCGCCCTTCGCCTTGTTCAGGGCCGCGCCGAGGATATCGCCCAGCGAAGCGCCGGAATCGGTTGAGCCGTACTGGGCCACCGCTTCCTTCTCCTCGGCGATCTCCAGCGCCTTGATCGAAACCGAGACCTTGCGCGTCTTGGCATCGACCTGGGTCACGACGGCATCGAACTTCTCGCCGACACCGAAGCGATCGGGTCGCTGCTCTGAACGGTCGCGCGACAGGTCGGATCTGCGGATGAAGGTGGTGAGGTCATGATCGATGAGCTTGGCTTCGAGCCCGTTGTCCTTGACGGCGGTCACCTCGCACGTCACGCGCATGCCCTTCTTCAGTTTCGCCGAAGGCGCGCCTGCGGCAAACGGGTCGGCGGTGAGCTGCTTGATGCCGAGGCTGATGCGCTCCTTTTCGGAATCGGATTCGAGCACCACAGCCTTGGCCATATCGCCCTTCTTGTATTCCTTGAGTGCGTCCTCGCCCGACTTGGACCAGTCGAGGTCCGACAAATGCACCATGCCGTCGATCCCGCCATCCAGCCCGATGAACAGGCCGAACTCGGTGATGTTGCGGATCTGGCCTTCGATGGTCGATCCAGGCGGATGATTGGCGGCGAAGGCGACCCACGGATTCTCCTGGGTCTGCTTCAGCCCGAGCGAAATCCGGCGCTTGTCCGGATCGACCTCGAGCACCTGGACCTCGACCTCTTGGCTGGTGGAGACGATCTTGCCGGGATGGACGTTCTTCTTGGTCCAGCTCATCTCCGAGACATGGATCAGCCCCTCGACGCCGGGCTCGAGCTCGACGAAGGCGCCGTAGTCGGTGATGTTGGTGACCGTGCCCTTGAAGCGGGAGCCCGTCGGGTATTTGGCGGCGATGCCCTCCCACGGATCGGCTTCGAGCTGCTTGATGCCGAGGCTGATGCGCTGCGTTTCCGGATTGATGCGGATGATCTGCACCTTCACCGTATCGCCGACATTCACGATCTCGCTCGGATGATTGACGCGCCTCCACGCCATGTCGGTGACGTGAAGCAGACCGTCGATGCCGCCGAGATCGATGAAGGCGCCGTAATCGGTGATGTTCTTGACCACGCCGTCGATGACCTGGCCCTCTTCGAGCCGGGCCACGATCTCGCTCCGCTTCTCGGCCCGGGTCTCTTCGAGCACGGAACGGCGCGAGACGACGATATTGCCGCGCCGGCGGTCCATTTTGAGGATCTGGAAGGGCTGCGGCACGTTCATCAGGGGGCCGACATCGCGGATCGGGCGGATGTCGACCTGGCTTCCCGGCAGGAAGGCCACGGCGCCGTCAAGATCGACGGTGAACCCGCCCTTGACGCGGTTGAAGATCACGCCCTCGACGCGCTCACCCGCCTTGTATTTCTCTTCGAGCCTGGTCCAGCTCTCTTCGCGGCGGGCCTTCTCGCGCGACAGCACCGCTTCACCGGCCGCGTTCTCGACCCGCTCGAGATAAACATCGACTTCGTCGCCGACGGAGAGATCGGGCGAGCGGCCCGAGACACCAAACTCTTTGAGGGGGATGCGGCCTTCGGTCTTCAGCCCGACATCGATGACGGCGACGTCTTTTTCGATTGCGACGATGGTGCCCTTGACCACGCTGCCTTCCTGGAGGGCGGTTCCGGTGAGCGACTCCTCGAGAAGCGCCGCGAATTCGTCGCGGCTCGGATGGCTCACACTCGCTTGCGGCTCGGTCATCTAGGCTCCTACTCGGCGTCGCATCATACTCGGTCTCCTGCCTCGCTAAAGGCTCAAACGGTCGGTCTTCGTGCCGGCGCGACAGGACTCGCGAAACCTGGCGGAGCGGGCTTCTTCGCCCTCTCCTCGGTCCGCTAACCCTCGCGGAAATCATCCAAAAGTGATGTGCCAATGCAAAAAGGGCATGACCTCAACCGGCCCGCCCAGCACGGCCCATCGCAGCATCGATCAAAGCGATGGCTGCCTTGAACGCCGCGTCTATATCCAAATTCGTGGTGTCGAGCAAGTACGCGTCCCGGGCCTTGCGCAAGGGGGAAATGGCTCGGGTTTTGTCGCGTTCATCCCGGCGCTCGATATCGGCCAGCACCTCGGCCTCGGTCACGCCATGGCCGGCCTCGCGGAGCTCGCGATAGCGCCGCAGCGCCCGCGTCTCGGCGCTCGCGGTCACAAACAGTTTCACGTCGGCGTCGGGGCAGATGACTGTGCCGATGTCGCGCCCGTCGATGACGGCGCCTGAGACCTGGCCGGCGAAGGCGCGCTGATAGGCGCGGAGCGCTTCCCTGACGCCCGGATGGCTTGCGACGATCGAAGCGGCCTCGCCGAGCCTGCCCTCCATCAACTTCGGGTCGTCGAGCGTCACGGGATCGAGCGCGTTGGCCGCCGCACGTGCTGCGTCCGCGTCAGAGGGCGCGTGGCCGGCCGCCAAGATATCGCGCGCAACGGCGCGGTAGAGCTTGCCGGTGTCAAGATGGGGAAGGTCGTAATGCGCGGCGATGAGCCTGCCGAGAGTGCCTTTGCCCGAGGCGGCGGGACCGTCGATCGCGATCAGCATGAGGCGAAATTCGCTCCGAGCCGGGTCATCACGGGCACAAAGCCGGGGAAGCTCGTTCCGATCATGGTCACGTCATCGACAGTGACAGGGGCGCGGGCGCCGAGCCCGAGCGTAAGAAAGGCCATGGCGACGCGGTGATCCATCCGCGTCTCGACGCGCGCGCCGCCTTCAACCGCGCCCTTGCCATCGACGAAGAGATCATCGCCCGCGACGCGGACGGCGACGCCGCAAGCGGCAAGGCCCGCTTCCGTGGCGGCGAGACGGTCGCTCTCCTTAACCTTCAGCTCGGCGAGCCCCTCCATCGCGGTTTCGCCCTCGGCGAAGGCGGCGAGACAAGCGAGGATCGGATATTCGTCGATCATCGACGGTGCCCGCTCGTGGGTCACGCGCACGGCTTTCAGCGCGCTCGACCGCACGCGAAGATCGCCGACAGGCTCGCCGACTTCGTCACGGCGGTCGAGCGTCTCGATGTTCGCGCCCATCTCGAGCAGAGTTTCGATGAAGCCGCTTCGCGTCGGATTGAGCAGCACGCCCTCGACGACAATGTCGGAGCCGGGCGCAATCAGCGCCGCGGCGATCAGGAACGCGGCGGAACTCGGATCGCCCGGCACGGCGATGCTCGCGCCGTGAAGTTCGGCGTCGCCGCACACGGTCACCGCGCGGGCGCCCTCGCCCCGCTCCTCGCCGACGAGCTCGGCGCCGAAAAATCCCAGCATGCGCTCGGTGTGGTCGCGCGTCGCCAAGGGCTCGATCACCGTGGTGCGGCCCGGCGCGTGAAGACCGGCGAGAAGCACGGCCGACTTCACTTGCGCCGACGGCACGGGAAGGCCGTAAACGATAGGGAGAAGGTCCGAGGTGCCGCGGACGACGAGAGGGAGCGTGGCGCGATCGGCTTCCGCCCCGGTTTGCAAGCCCATGGCCGCAAGCGGCGCGAGCACCCGGCCCATGGGCCGCCGCCGCAACGAAGCATCGCCCGTCAGCTCGACTTGCATGTCGTGGCCGGCGATGACGCCGAGCATGAGCCGGGTCGCGGTGCCGGAATTGCCGAAGTCGAGCGGCGAGGATGGGGCGCGCAAGCCGCCGATGCCCTGTCCCCTCACCGTTACCTTGCCGTTCGAACGCTCGACCTCGGCGCCAAGCGCGGAGAGCGCGTTTGCCGTCGCGGCGACATCTTCCGCTTCGAGCAACCCGGTGATCCGGGTCGTGCCGGTGGCAAGCGCCCCCAGGATCAGCGCGCGATGGGAAATCGACTTGTCGCCCGGCACCCGCACCCGCCCGGAAAGGCGTGTGGATGAGCGTGCGGTCAGGGGTTGCTTCATAGCGTCTCAGGCTGGAATTTGGGGCGTTTCAATAGCTTTTGACAGCACAGATGCGGCGTGGCAATGGGGTGCCCATTCTGAGGCCCATCATCGAGGACGTTCGATGTCGAAACCCGCACGGGGGACCAAGCGCGTTTGCCCGAGCTGTGGAGCGCGGTTTTACGATCTGAACCGGACGCCCATTACCTGTCCGGTCTGCCAGGCCGCCTACCAGCTGCCGACCGCGCCGTCGCGCCGCAGCAGCGAACGCGCGCAAGCGCCGGCGCCGCGAAAGGTGGAAGAAGTCAAGCCGAGGCCGGCGGTGGAAACGCCGGAAGTCATCAGCCTGGAGGAGGTCGAGGAGGCCGGCGCCGAAGCGGCAATTGCCGAAGACGAGGAGATGGTCGATCTCGGCGACGACGCGCCGGAGATTCCGCCGGGCGACGACGAAAACGCCTTCCTCGAGGAAGAGGAAGAGGGCGAGACCGACGTGAAAGGCATCGTCGGCGGCGACAAGGGTGAGGAAGGCTGATTGTCAGGTTTCAGATGTCAGGCGCCAGGGATCAATTTTGACACTTGCCGCCGACACCCTAAATCTGACACCTGATACCTGATACCAGACACCTGAAGGGGCCATAGCTCAGTTGGGAGAGCGCGTGAATGGCATTCACGAGGTCGGCGGTTCGATCCCGCCTGGCTCCACCATTTCCCAGCCTAAACGGGTTTGATTTCCAGCCGCAGTCTTGATTTCAGGTCCGGTCGCCTCGCCGCCAACGCGGGCGACGAGATGGCGATCAGGGCGGCAATTGCCAGAGCGCGGCAGTCGAACGAC
>DASTKZ010000085.1:0-2242 GCA_035715445.1 Methyloceanibacter sp. | reverse complement strand
ACACCATCATGTTACTCCCCTCCTTCGGCGGCGCCGACTTAGAGTTATGGTCCTGTTGGATAGGGTCATGGCCTCTAAACACGTGAAGCCGCCGGGCTATTCGGGCATGCAGGCCCCCTCCCGCGATGTCATCGTCGCCGAGCTTCCCGCTCTGCTCCCGAGGCTTTGGCGGTACGGCCTCATTTTGTCCCGCGATCCCGTCGCCGCGGAGGACCTGGTGCAGGCGACAGCTTTGCGGGCACTCGAGCATTCGTCGCAATTCGTCGCCGGGACGCGTCTCGACCGTTGGCTGTTTTCGATCCTGCGTTCGATTTGGCTCAATCAGCTGCGGGCGCAGCGAATTCGCACCGGTCACGGCTTGGTCGATGCCGAGGATGCCCTCGTATCCGACGGCGCCGAGCAGATCGAGACGAATATCTTGGCCGGCCAAGTGTTAAGGCAGGCAATGGGGCTGCCCGAGGCGCAACGCGAGACGCTGTTACTCGTCTATGTCGAAGGCTTTACCTATCAGGAAGCCGCTAACGTTCTGGACGTGCCGATAGGAACTGTGATGAGCCGGTTGGCCGCGGTGCGACTCAAGCTCGGCGGCCTTGAGGCGCCTGCTGCCAAGAACAAAGATCGGGACGTTGACTGATGGCACTGGGGCGGGACGACATGGACGCCCTGCTGGTCGCTTATCTCGACGACGAGCTCGATCCGCCGCGCCGTCAAGAGCTCGAGCAGCGCTTGCGTGACGATGCGGCACTGAAGGCTCGGCTCGCCGCTCTCGCCGAAGCGGGGCGCCCCTTGCGCGGCGCCTTCGACACGCTGCTCGATGTCGCGCCACGCGGACGGCTTGAGACTGCCTTTGCCGCCGCGAGCGCCAAGGCGCAAGCGCGCCCGCAACTTCGCTACCGCCGGATGCTGGTCGCCGCAGCCGCCTCGCTCCTGCTTCTCCTTTGCGGCGGCGTGGCCGGATACTTGGTTGCCAAAGCGCCGGCCGAGCTGTTCGAAGAAGCGGATGAGCTGGAAGAGGCGTGGGTCGGCGCGGTCGCGGGACAATTATCGCTCTACAACGCTGCCTCGCTTGCGGCCATTGAAGTTCCGAGCGCCGAGCTCGAAGCGCAACTCGCTAAGCTCGGAGAAAGGCTGGGGCTCGATCTCTCGGTGCCACGCGTGACATTCGCGGGGCTTACGCTCAAGCGAGCCGAATTGTTGCACTTCGAGGACCGCGCCATTGCCGAGCTTCTCTATGCGAGCGAGGACCACGGGCCGGTTGCCCTCTGCATCATGGCGGCTCCGGGCGGCGAGGGAGAGGGCGAGGTCGAAAGCCGCGACGGACTGAACTTGATGTACTGGGCGCAATCCGGTCGCCGATTCCTTCTCATCGGTGACGCGCCGGCGGAGCGAATCGAGACCCTGGCCGAGACGGTCGCTTCGGCGTTCGAAACGCGGTAGTGGTGGGCGGAACCGCGACAGAGGAGGAAATTTCATGGACCGGCTGCTCACCGCAACGACGCTGCTCGCGGCGCTCGGCTCGGGCCTGATCGCCGGGGCCTTCTTCGCCTTCTCGGCCTTCGTGCTGGCTGCGCTCGCGCGCCTGCCCGCGCGCTCGGGCATTGCCGCTATGCAATCGCTCATCGTCGCGATCAAGAGTCCGCTGTTCTTGACGGTCTTCTTCGGCACGGCGGCGCTCGCGGCGCTCTTGGGCATCGCCGCCCCCTTGCGCTGGTCGGAACCGGGCGCGCTCTATCTCCTGATCGGCAGCCTGCTCTATCTCAATGGCCCCTTCGGCGTGACGCTGCTCAAGAACTTGCCGCTCAACAACAAACTCCTCCCTATGAAGCCGGAGAGCGCGGATGCGGGGCGCTACTGGAACGAGTTCCGCGCCGCGTGGGGCCTGTGGAATCATGTGCGGTGGATCGGCGCGCTCGGCGCTTCGGCCGCCTTCATCGCGGCGCTCATCGAATGCAGCCCGCCCCTCGACGCCCGCGATTAGGATCACTCCCAGGCCGGTACCTTCTCTTCGGCCGCGAGCGTCGTCATTGCCTGCTCCAGGCTGGCCACGAACGCATCGTGGGAGGCTTTCCCGTATAGCGCTTCGCCGACAGTGACGCTGACATTGAACGGCACGAACAGTGCCGAGCCTTTGGGCAGCGCCTTGCCGAGCCCGTACATGAATATCGGCACGACCGGCACTTTGGGCCGCGCGCGGGCGAGATGGCCGATGCCCTTTTTGAACGCCTGGAGCTTCTCCGGCTCG
>DASTKZ010000084.1:0-10493 GCA_035715445.1 Methyloceanibacter sp. | reverse complement strand
ACCACTCTACTCCCCCCGATAGGTTACCCTTCGGATGAGCAGCTGCGGCCTTCCTCTGACTAGTCGGAGGGATTTGCTCCCGAGAGACTAGCGAGGATTTTCAAACGTTTGGCCGCTTTTTCGTTGCCATCCTGCGAGGCGCGCTCGTACCAACCGCGGGCGCTGGCCGCATCGCCGTCCACGCCCTTGGCGCCGAGCTCGGCCAGCATCTCGCGATCGAAGGTGCGGGCGAGATCGTAGGCCGCCTCGCCATCGCCGCGCTCGGCGAGGTGGAGCAGCAGCATCCGCGCCGCGGCGATGTCGCCCTCGCCGAGAAGCTGCATGGCTCTGTCGCGCAGCAAGCCTGACGGAACGGTGGACTCCTCGGCGGCAGCGATACCGGGACTGGCCGGGGCAGGGGCCGGGGTCGCGGCGGGAGCCGCGACCATGGCGCGCTCGGACGGCGCCACCCGCAACAGGAAACTTCGCCGCGCCTGCGGTCCGTCGCCCGTCTCCAAGATATAGACCTCGACCGGATAATCGCCGGAAGCGGCCTGCCCAAGCGTCAGGGTGAGGCCGGGAACGTGTTCGCCCTTCACCATCCAGGCGCCGCCCCCGCTTTGGCGTCCGGCCGAGAGCGTGGCCTCAGGCGGAAGCCCGCGGATCATCAAGTAGCGGGCAAGACTCGGCGCGAGGAGCGGCCCCAGGGCGATGTGACGCCCGCTTGCCGCAAGAATGATTTGCCGTGACGGAGAGGGCGTCGCGCCGGATTGCGCGGGAAGGGCGAGCGGCTCGCCTTTGGTGGCGCGATTGGCCGAAGTCTCCGGAGGCGTGGCGGAGGCCGGTTTCGACCAGGCTATCGAAGTGGAGCGGGGCGTTTCAAGCGGACCGGCGCCGGCGTGGCTCGCCAGACTCGCAGCAAGCACGAAGCCTCCCAAGGCGAGCACAACGGCGGTTGCGACCGAGACCGCAACGAGCAGGCTCGCCGAACGCTGGCGGCGTTGGAATTCGCCCATCAACGTGTGCATATGAACTTCCCGGGGCCGCAAGGCGGGGTCGAGCGGGAAATCGGCCCGAAGCGGCGGGGTCTCGTCGAGGGCAAGCTCGGCATCGTCCCACCCTTCGCCGGAAAAATCGTCACGTTCGGTTTCAGCCAAGTTGTCCGCGCCGCCGTCGCGGGCATCGGCGACCGGCGCGCCCGGGGCATGCTGGATGGGGCGCAAGAACGCTTCCAACCCCGGGATCCTCTTCTCCTCGACGTGCAAATTGTCGAGGCGCAGGGCGAGCGGCCTCGGGTAGGTAATCTGCACCGGTCCTTGCAGCACGTTCTCGATCGCATTCGAAAGCTGCTCGACGCTGTAATGCGTCTCGAGTGACTCGAGCGACTGGGTCGTGCTCTGCAGGGCCTCGCGCAGCAGCGCATTGGCGCGATAGACGGGATGCCAATTGAGGTCTTCCGGCACGGGCGGCGTGTAACTCGTCATACGCTTAACTCCCTCTCTTGCCCGCGCCCCCGCGCGAGCCACGCCCCGATTTCCCCCGTCAAGGCGCCCTCACTCCGTTCGAACGCGCCGGTCGTCAGAATTGCCAATAGCCGTCGTCCGCTCCCTCTCGTGCTGCGCATCAGCGTTCGCTGCCTCGCTGCCATTCGATGAAGCGCTCGAACAACGTTTCCTTTTGTTCCTTGCTCAGGGATTGGCTCCGCGCAAGAATAGGGACTTGGCTTGCATCGGCCTTGGCGATCGAGGGCCCTTTCTTCGGGCGGTCTTGCTCCCCAAGCAGCCATGACGCGGCAGCCGCGTTTCGTTTGAAGCCCGGAAGCGATGCCGCGAGATTCACTTCGCGCCATTTGGGATGACGCCCTTCTGCCTGGAGTTCCGCAAAGCGCGGGAAGATCGTCTCGACGAAGCGGGCAACGCGCTCGGCGGAGCCGGAGCCTTCCGCCGACGTCACCGCGAGCAGCACAAGTCCGGTCGCGACGGTCGGAACCTCCCCGCCCGGCTCGATGAGATTGGGATAATCCGCTCCGGCAAGCCGGGTCGGCAGATAGTTGGCCGCGAGCGCCTCGCCGAATGAGACAGGCAAGAGATGAATGCCGGAATTGGGCGGGACGGCGCCGATCACAGGCGAGGGCTTGCCGCCGACAAAGACCACGGCCGAGATCGCGCCGGCCTTCAGGCGCTCGATCGCGGCGCCGAAGTCGAGGCTCGAAGAGGCGACCTCTATTTGCAGAGCCTTGAACAGCGCGGCCGCCGTGATCGCCGAAGCCGAGCCCTGCGGTCCGAAATTCACTTCGCGTCCCGCGAGATCGGCGAGCTTGCCGATATCGGCGCGAGCGAGGATATGGACCTCCTGCGGAGCAAGCCGCGTCACGAGTTCGAGACGCTCGTGCAGGCTCGCATCCTTGGCCGCTTCTTCGGCCAAAACCTCGGTCGAGACGAATGCGAGATCGACCTTGAGCGCGTCGAGACGGGCAAGGTTTCCGGCGCCGGCGTCGCCCAGGATGGGAAGGACGTTCAGGTCGCTTTCAGGGAAGAGACTCGCCATATCGGCCGCGAGCACGGTCTCGGAGCCGGCGACAGGGCCCGCGAGCAAGCCGAGGAAGGCTTCCCCCGCCTCGCGCTTCGCTTCCCTCTCGGCACTCTGGACCGGCCCGCTCGCGAAGAACGCCGCGAGAACGAGGCCAACAACGCAAACCGAACGCAACACACTTCCCCCGTTTCACCCGCAATTACGCGCGCCGCGAGAAGAAAGTTCCCGAGACACATAGCCATTTTCGCTCAGGCCCGCGAAGACGAAGATTTGCGTCGGCTGGCGGCAAGCGAAAAAAGCTCGCGGTATGCCGTCTTATGCTTTGCGCGAGGGGGCCCCGAAAACCGGGGCAAAACGTCTTTTCTTGTTGGCGAGGAGGTTAACTATCGAGTGCGGCGCCAAGTCGGCCCGATTGCGGCAAAGCGGGGGCTACGCCGTTCTATCCCATTGGCCCAGCAACTCTTCCGGCGCGAAGGCGTTGGCGAGATCGCGAAGCATCCCTCGGTACAGGCGATAGGCGAGGGCATTGAGGCCGAGCGTCGCCGCGACGGCGCTCGGCAGCACGTAGCGCGCATAGATGAAGACAAGCAGGCGCTCCCGGCCTTCGCGCGGGAGCCGCGCCAAGATCGAGGGCGCGAACGCGTAGTAGGCGGCGATCGCGTCGGCCCCGCCCGGCTCGTGCGCGAGCACGTCGTCGCGATAGCGCCTGAGCGCGCGGAGTTCGAAGCAATTGTCGGCAAGCCCGAGCGCCTCGCAACAGGCCGAGGTGATGAAGCAGCCTTCGGGCGAGGTGCATTTTTCCTCGGCGCGGGCTTCGGCAAGCGCGGTTTGGCGCTCGGACGCCCAGGCGAGACCGGCGCGCAAGCTTTCGCCGTCGAGACTGAAGCGGCACTCTTCCTGGCCGGCAAGCTTGACCGCCATGTCGATCGATTTGCTCTCGCGAAACAGCGGCGCGCAAGCGAGCGGCAGAACGATGCTCACCTTGTTGTCGACAATGCCGGTGCCGTTGCCGCAGAGCGGTTCGTTCACCGCCTCCTTGCCGTCCTCGCTCCAGGCGATCAGGCGGTTCTCGGGATCGATCAGGACCTTCTTTGGGAGCGGCGTCTTGTCGGGATCGCCATAAACGACGATCTTCCCCTCGAAGCTCGCCGCGACCAGGACCTCGACGCGGAGATCGCAGCCGCTCGCAGCGAATTGCACTTCGGTGAGGCGGGCGCCCGCTTGCGTGTCGGTCGCCTGCGCCTTCCAGGGGCCGAACGCCTTCGAGTCGAAGCAGTCTTTGGCGGCGGCGGCTGCAAGCGGCAGTTGCGGGAACCGCAGCGCGGCCGCCATGCCGACAAGAAGTCCGAGCGCCCGGCGGCGCGTGTTCGTTTTCATCGCTCGTCGATCCCGATTTGAAGCAATCTTGCCTAGCCGATAACGGGGGTCTCGCGCAAACGCTCGCAACGTCGCGCCGCCGTTCGCGCTCCAGCCACCATCGATTAACCGTGATCCTGGGAAGCGGGCACTGTTTGCCCGAATAAACCCATTCGCAACCGCTTTGCGCTCACTCTCGACGCGAGGCATCGGCTCGAAAGCGAGCCGGCTTCTTGGGGGGTCGAGGGGTTGAGGCATGAGACACCTGACGGATCGCTACCGGCCTGAGCTGCACTATATGCGCGGGCCCGGGCCGAAATGGCTCGAGAAACATGCCGGGCACGCAGGCGCGCTCGTGGTCCAAGACGAGGGGCATCACCTGGGCGTCTCGCCGCTTCGCCGCATCGAGCTTTCGTTTCGGCGGTGGTTGCCTGCGCGATGGCGCTCCGCTCACAGGGCGCATGCCGAAATGGCCTGGAATCCAACTGACCGGCTTGGGCCGTGGTCGGTGTAAGAGACTTCGCCGACCTGTTATAACCTTCCCGTCAGCGGCCTCCGGCGGCGCGGCGCTTCACTTCTTCGTCGATGTTCTCGGCCGCCGCATTGACCCGCGCGAGCGTGTCCTTGTCGGTTGAGGATTGCTTGAGTTCCGCGCAGGCGCTTTGCGCCGCCTTCAACGCCTGATCGGATATGTCGCCGCCCGCGCCGATGATGGTCCAGGCGTCGAGGCAGCGCGTCAGCTCGCTGTTCGCCGCAAGGGCGCTCGTGGTCAAGATTCCGGCGAAGACGAACGCAACAATGACACGGGGCATGGGCGGGCTCCTCGAGGCTCAAGCGTCGAACGGGCAATGAGGCCCAGAAAACCGGCACGGGTCAAGGTCTATCGGCTCGCCACAGGATAGAGACGGGCGTCGTCCAAATGCGCCGCTCGAGCGTTATGTCTCCGGGGCCAACCCCAACCCTGGAGGAAAGTCATGTCCAAGGCACCTATTGTCGCAGCGTTCCTCGCGAGCATGGCGTTCAGCCCGATGCTTGCCGCCCAGGACCTGTGCAATGACGAGCATATGAAGCAGATGGACGGAATGATCGCCAAGATGACCGATCCCGCCAAGCAGAAGGAAGCGACGGCGGCGCTCGATCAATCGAAGGCGGCGATGAAGGCCGGCAACAATGCCGAGTGCATGAAATATATGAACGAGGCCCACAAGGCGATGGGCCTGTAAGCCGGAAACGCCGGGAACAGACAAACGGCCTCAGGGCGAAGACCTGGGGCCGTTTCTTCTCACCGATGAGTCGGTCCATCCCAGTCAGCTCCGTGAAGTGACCGGCTTCGCGGCATCGGGACCTCCCTTAAAAGCCCGCATCGCCCCGAGCGTGTTGAAGATTTCGCGGCCTTGATGGAATGATCGTGGTCACCATCTAAGGAGACGGCTTGGGATCGTGCCGCCTGGAGGGGTGAAGAAGATCGCCGACTTCCACGCGCGCCTCGTCAGTTTCGAACCCGAAACCAAATCGCAGGAATCGCTGCACGATACGGCTATGAGGCAATTCAACACGTTTTATGAGTATCGCAGGACGCGCCTCCACAGCGTGAACGCTGGCATCCCAGCCGTCATGTGGTACACGGTCGCGCTCGGTGCGTTGCTCAATATCTTCCTTCTTCTGCTGTTCGATCTGCGACTCGGAATTCACCTCCTGCTCGGCGGCATCCTGTCGTTCTTTCTGGCGACGTTGATCTCGCTGATCGTCTTGATGGATCACCCGTTTCGCGGCGAAATGGGCGTGTCAGCCTCGGCGTTCGAGCTCGTCTACGATCAGTTGATGAAGCCATGACGGAGGCGGCCACCGCGAGCTGGCTGGGGGACTTGGATTCGAACCAAGACTGGCGGAGTCAGAGTCCGCTGTCCTACCGTTAGACGATCCCCCACCAGGGCGATATGTGGCGCGAGAGCCTTTGCCGCGCAAGGCGAGCGGGGCCACGCTTCGTGCCTCGCCGTTCTAGCCGCGGCAGCGCCCAATTGGCAAGGCTCGGGGTGCACGCTGCGATACGCGCCAATTCTTGCGATTCCGGCAGTCGGACTGTAGATGCCTGTTGAATTTCGCCGCTTGCAAGGAGTTCAAGCAAATGGATCGGTCGTTCGCGCGTTGCGTGGGTGCTGTTGCGATTGCCCTTGCAGCGGCGACCCCCGCAAGTGCAGCTGACGTACGCCCACGGGGCCCATTGCCAGCGTGACCGTGAGCCCAGCGCCGCAGGGCGACCTGCCGGAAAAACTCCAAACCAGGCTTCGCGAGGCCCTCGACCAGAGGATGGCGACCTATAACGTGCCCGGCGCGGTCGTGGGCATGTGGGTTCCAGGGGACGGCACATGGATCGGGACGGCAGGACTTGCCGACCTCAAGACGAAGGCGCTCGTGACCAAGGACATGATCTGGCCGCTCCGGAGCATCACGAAGTCATTCACCGTGACGTTGATCCTGCAGCTCGCGGACGCGGGCAAGCTCAGCCTCGACGATCCGATCGACAAATACGTGAGCGGCGTCACCGACGGCGCGTCGATTACCTTGCGCGAACTCGCCGGCATGTCGAGCGGCAACGCCGAATATGTCGGCCAGGAGTTCCTCGAGGACTTCCAGGCCGACCGAAAGTGAGCGGCTCCAAGGTGCTCCGCTGGAGGAGGGACCGCCTTACGACCGTTATACGCTCGGCATCGGCGAGACCGGCGGCTGGTGGGGCCATAACGGCGAAGGCTTCGGCTTCACCGCCGCGATGTTCCACGATAACGGCACCAGCGCCACCGTGGTCGTGTTCATGAACGAAGCCCAGGCGGTGCCCAAGGGCCACCCGATCAGATGTTCCGCCGCGTCGCCGAGATCCTGAAGAATCCCTGAGGTGCGACTATTGCAGCCGCGGCTTCGGCTGAGGCTTGGACGTCGGGGCGGCGGCTTTCGGTGTTCGGCCGAGCGCATCGAGCTTGGCGCCGATCGCGGCGAGATCGGCCGCGAGCCCCGACTTCATCTCGGTGAGCGCCCGGCCGAGGCTCGATTCGAGATCCGACATTCGCTTGCTGAAATCGGCTTCAGCGGGCGCTGGCGCGCCGCCGCCGTTCTCCCTCAGTGCGGCAAGCTCGGCTCTGATGCCGCCGTAAGAGAGAGCGATGAGGAGGAAGATCGCGGTGAGGAGCGCAAGCACGGTCCACTGATAGGCGCTCCAACTCAGGGTCTCGCGCGAGGCCGCGCCGCCGATGTCGCGCAACGCCCCGCCAAGATCACGGACCTTGCCCTGGAACCCCTGCTTCGCTTCCGTATCGACTTTCTCGGTCATCGCCGCCCTCCCGCGCGACCAGCATAGCACGCGCCGCTTCAGCCCGCGCCAGGCTCGCTCTTGAGGGGTGCGCGCGACTGGGCGCCGCGCTTGGTCCACCGCCCGAGCCGGCGAAACGCGTAGAGGACGAGCCACAGGACGAGGAGCGGGCCAAAGGCGACGATCGCGGCCGCCACAGCTCTCGGCACGGCAAGCGCCTTGTTCCGCGCATCGCGGCAGACCGGCAAATCGGCCGGATTCGCGGTGACGCATTGCTTGAACTTCGCATCGACATCGTCATAGGCGTGGTTCCAGCCGAAGCTGCCGCCGATCACGATCCAGATGGCGGCAAGGACAATGAGGGCGCGGCGCCAGAAACCGGATTTCCGCATGGGAGAACCTTAGCACGGGAACCGCGCCGGCAATGACGCGCCCGGCAATTTAGATTCTTCTTAGACTCTTCGCGAAAAGTGCCCTCGCGCGGCTCGAAGGGGGAAACGGCCGGGTCTATAAAGGGTGACGAGGAGCCGAGCGCCGGCCGATGCAAGAGTCTTCCGACCAAAAGACCCGCGAACAGATAGGCCTCTCGCTCGTCGCGATCGCGAGCGAGCTTGCGCGCGAGATCAACCCGGACCGCCCGCGAATGGGCGGATTGACCGGCTCGCTCGAACGCGACTGGGGCTTCGACAGTCTCACCCGGGCGGAGCTCCTGCTCCGGGTCGAGCGCGCCTTCTCGGTGCGGGTGCCCGACGCTCTATTGGGCGAGGCGGAGACTCTCGAAGACGTGGTCCCGGCGCTGGCCCATGCGCCGCTTCTTCCTTCCCTCGATCTTGCGCGCTCCGAACCGGTGCAAGAGAAGGCGGTCGAGGCGGCGCCGCCGGAGCTCAAGACACTCACCGAGGTGCTCGACTGGCATGTCAGAGAACACGGCGACCGGGTTCACGTCACGTTGTGGCAGGATATCGGCGCCGAGACGAAGCTGACCTATCGCGAGCTTGCGGAACGGTCGCGCGTCGCGGCGAGGGGCTTGATCCGCGCGGGGCTTAAGCCCGGCGAGCGGGTCGCGATCATGCTGCCCACGGGCTTTGAGTTTTTCGCGGCGCTCTTCGGCGTGCTCTACGCCGGCGGAGTGCCCGTGCCCATCTATCCGCCGGCGCGGCCCTCGCAACTCGAGGAGCATCTCAACCGGCAGGCAGGCATCTTGCGCAACGCGGGCGCTGCGTTTCTCATCGCGCCGCCCGCGGCATCGGCGATCGCGCGGCTCGTCAAGCTTCAGGTCGAGAGCCTGCGCGATGTCGTGAGCGTCGAAGCGCAGAACGAAGGCGGACGCGACGACGGCCCCGGCGTGCCGGCCGCGGACACGGCACTCATTCAATATACCTCCGGCAGCACCGGCGATCCCAAAGGCGTGGTGCTAAGCCACGGCAATCTGCTCGCGAACATTCGCGCCATGGGAGCCGCGATGAATGCGGGCCCGAAGGACGTGTTCGTGAGCTGGCTGCCGCTTTACCACGACATGGGGCTGATCGGCGCCTGGCTCGGCAGCCTCTACTTCGCCGCGCCGCTCGTGGTCATGTCGCCGCTCACCTTCCTCGTGCGGCCGGAGCAATGGTTGTGGGCCGTCCACCGCCATCGGGCGACGCTGTCGGCCTCGCCGAATTTCGGCTACGGGCTTTGCCTCAACCGGATCGCCGACGAGGTGATCGCAGGCGTTGATGTCAGCTCGCTTCGCATGGTCTTCAATGGCGCCGAAGCGGTTTCGCCCGACATCATCCGCAAATTCACGGCGCGTTTCGCCAAATACGGCTTCAAGCCCGAAGCGCTCGTGCCCGTCTATGGCTTGGCCGAGAATTCGGTAGGGCTCTCGTTTCCGGCGCGCGTTCGCGCGCCCGTCATCGATCGGGTCGATCGCGCGGCGCTCGGCGAACGCGCCCGCGCCGTCTCTGCCGCCGCGAGCGATGCAACCGCCTTGGAGATCGTGGCTTGCGGCCGTGCGCTTCCCGGGCATGAGATTCGCATCGTCGGACCGACGGGCGAGCTCGGCGAACGGCAAGAGGGGCGGCTCCAATTTCGCGGGCCGTCGGCCACCAAGGGCTATTTCGACAATCCGGCCAAGACGCGCGAGCTCTATGACGGCGATTGGCTGAACAGCGGCGACCGCGCCTATATCGCGGGCGGCGACGTCTACATCACGGGTCGCTCCAAGGACATCATCATCCGGACCGGCCGCAACATCTATCCGGCCGAGATCGAGGAAGCGGCGGGCGGGGTCCCCGGCATCCGCAAGGGTTGCGTCGTCGCCTTCGGCAGTCAGGATCCCGTGCGCGGCACGGAGCGCTTGATCCTGCTCGCCGAGACGCGCGAGACCGACGTCGCTTCCTTGGCCGCGTTGCGCCAGCGCGTCGAGGATACGGTCACGCCCTTACTCGATGCGGCTCCGGACGAAGTGGTTCTGATTCCGCCCAACGCCATCCCGAAGACTTCGAGTGGAAAATTACGCCGCGCTTCCGCTCGCGAGCTGTTCGAGCAGGGGCGCCTGCTCGACCAGCCGCAGCCGCTGTGGCGGCAGATGCTGCGGTTCGGCCTCGCCGGCGTGAAACAGCGCCTGAGCCGGGGCTTGCGCATGTTCGGCGAATATCTCTATGCGGCGTGGTGGTGGATCGTGATCATGGTAATAGGCGCCTTTCTCTTCGCCGGCGTATCGCTCACGCCGGGCCAAGCGCGGCGTTGGGCTCTCGTGCGCCGCACGGCTAAGGCCGCCCTTCGGCTCATGGGCATCGGAATTGAGACGACCGGCGCCTGGCCGCAAGAGAAGAACGTCCTCATCGCGGCCAATCATGCAAGCTATCTCGATGGGCTCGTGCTTGCGGCCTCGATCCCGGGCGAACCCGCCTTCATCGCGAAGAAGGAACTCGAGAGCCAGCTCTTCGCAGGCGCCTACTTGCGGCGATTGGGGACGCTGTTCGTCGATCGCACCGATCCCGAAGGAGGCGTCGAGGACACCAACAAGGCGCTTGCGGCTGCGCGCGAAGGCAGGATGCTCGTGTTCCTGCCCGAGGGCACGTTCACGCGAGCACCCGGCCTGCTTGCCTTCCGCCTGGGCGCTTTCGTCATCGCCGCGCGGGAGAATCTGAAAGTCTTGCCGGTCACGCTCAAAGGCACGCGCTCGATCTTGCGCAGCGGCCGGTGGTTTCCCCGACGCGGCGACGTCTCGATCCGGGTTGGACCGCTGCTCACCCCCGACGGCAAGGACTTCGCCGCCGCGGTCAGGCTGCGGGAAAAGACCCGCGCCGAGATCCTTGCCAATTGCGGCGAGCCCGACGCG
>DASTKZ010000083.1:0-5630 GCA_035715445.1 Methyloceanibacter sp. | reverse complement strand
TTGTGGGAGGTCCGCAACTGGATCTACAAGGAGAACGGCTATTGCTTCCGCACGCCGAAGGCGATCGAAGCCTTCGGCAATTCCGGCTGCCGCTACGACGATGTCGCGCAGGTCCCGCTCAACGACATCGAGCGCTACACTATGAAGACGATCAAGAGCGTCGAGATCAAGAAGGGCTGCTAGGCCGTTGCCCAATAGGGCTTGGCGGCGAGGCGCGTGAGCCAGGCGGCAATGTTGCGGTAAGGCGCGACATCGAATTCGAGATAGTCCGGGTCGCGCTCGAGTCGCGGGGCGATGGCGAAATCGGCGATGCTCAACGGGCCGATCACATAGTCGCGGGCCTCGAGCTGCCGGTCGAGCACCGGGAGGAAGCGTGAGAGCCGGACCGCGGCGTCGGCGAGGATGCCCGGGTCGTTGCCGGGCCGCTTCAGCACTTTCGGCTTGATGATGCGCTCCCAAAGCAGCGCATCGATCGCGGCCTCCGGTCCTCCGGCCCACCAGAACAGCCACTGATTGACCAAGCCTTCGCTCTTGAGGTCGCCCCCGCCGAGCGCGCGCTCGGGACGCTTGGCGGCGAGGTAGCGGAGGATCGCGAGCGATTCCCACAGCACAAAGCCATCCTCCTCCAACACCGGCACCCTGCCGTTCGGGTTCTTGGTGAGATATTCGGGCGAGCGCGTCTCGCCTTTGCGCGGATCGCGCGCGACGAGCTCCAATGGAATGCCGAGCTCGGCGGCAAGGAGCCGCACTTTACGCGCGTGCGGCGAGTCGTGCATGTCGTAAAGCGTGACGGTCATTGGGCGAAAGCCTATCAGATTGACGCTCCCCCGGCTTCGTCCGGAGAACGCCGAAAAAGGCATGAAAAGCCCAATTTTAGCCGCGAATCCGCATCATGCACTCTCGCCTATCAGCGGCCCCCTAGCCGCGCCCTATTCGCCTTGCGGAAGGCCCCAAGGCTGCTTAGGGTTCGACGGCTGCGCGGGACGCCGAGGGGCGCAATTTGGCCTTCTCCAATCGTTAGGGTGCAAGCCGTCGCTTGGGGCCGGGGCCAGCAAGAAATCGCATCATGATCAAGCGCTTTGTCATCGCCGCAACCATCGTCGGCTTGTTCCTCGGCGGACTGGCCTACTTCAACCTCGTCTTCAAGCCGAAGATGATCGGCGAGTTCATGTCGAAGATGGTGCCGCCGCCGGCGACGGTCACCTCGGAGGTCGCCCGGATCGAGAGCTGGACCGACCGGATGCACGCCATCGGCACGCTTGTCGCGATGGAAGGGGTGGAGGTCGCGCCCCAGGTTGCCGGCCTCGTGACCGAGTATTTCTTCGACAGCGGCGACGACGTCGAGAAAGGCGCAAAACTCGTGAAGCTCGATACCTCCGTCGAGGAGGCCGAGCTCGCCGATAACAAGGCGACGCTCACGCAGGCTAAACTCGACTACGACCGGCAAAAAAATCTCGTCGAGAAGGGCGCCGTTTCGCAAGCCACGCTCGACCAGACAGTCGCCAAGCGGGACTCGGCGCTGGCCGACGTGCAGCGGGTCGAGGCTATCATCGCCCAGAAGAACATCACGGCGCCCCTCGCCGGGCGGCTCGGCTTGCGCTACGTGGAGAAGGGACAATACGTCCCGGCCGGACAGCGTCTCGTCTTGTTGCAAGCGCTCGATCCGATCTGGGTCGATTTTCCCGTGCCCGAAACCAACGTCGGCAAGTTCGGCATCGGCAACACGGTCGAGCTTGCGGCCCACGCTTTCCCGGACCGTTCGTTCAAGGGCGAAGTGGAAGCCTTCGACGCCCGCCTGAACCAAGACGCGCGCACGTTGATGGTGCGGGCTAAGGTGCCCAATCCGGATCGCACGCTGATGCCCGGCATGTTCGCCAACGTCGCTGTGCTCGCGGGCGGAGAGAAGGAATTCGTCACCGTGCCGCGGACGGCCGTGACCTACGGTCTTTATGGCGACAGCGTGTGGGTGGTGAAATCCGGCGCGCCCGAGCCCGCGACGACGCCGACGCCGACCGTGTCGAGCGAGCCGGTGACCTCGGCCGTGGCCGCCGACGCCACGCCGACCGGCGCCATTTCTCCCGCGCCCAAGCTCACGGTGGAGCGCCGCTTCGTGCGGGTGGGCCCGACGCAAGGCGACCGGGCCGCCATCCTCGAGGGCGTCAGGGACGGCGAGGAGGTGGTCACCAGCGGCCAGCTCAAGCTGCAACCAGGCGCCACCGTCAAGATCGACAATTCGGGCGCGTTGAAGCCTCCGGCGGAGCTGCCCAAGCAATAGCCCCATGCGCTTCACCGACATCTTCATCAAGCGACCGGTGCTCGCCACGGTCGTGAGCCTGTTGATCCTCCTCATCGGGGCGCAGGCCGGATTCAAGCTGCCGATCCGGCAGTATCCGGAGCTTTATAACACCACGATCACGGTCATCACGACCTACCCCGGCGCCAACGCCGATTTGATCCAGGGCTTCATCACCGTGCCGATCCAGCAGGCGGTGGCGAGCGCGGAAGGCATCGACACGCTGACGGCGTCGTCGGCGCAGAACGTGAGCACGGTTACGCTCAATCTGAAGCTCGACGCCGATCCCGACCGGGCCATGACCGACGTGCTGTCGAAGATCGCACAGGTGAAGAGCATCCTGCCGCGCGAGGCGAACGACTCCGTCGTCACCAAGCAGACCGGAGAGGGCTACGCGCTGATGTACCTCTCCTTCAATTCCAAGGTGATGAACGCCTCGCAGATCACCGACTACCTGACCCGCGTGGTGCAGCCGCGGCTGCAGACCGTCGAAGGGGTGGCCAATGCCGAAATCCTCGGCGGCCAAACCTTCGCCATGCGCATCTGGCTCGATCCCGACCGCATGGCTTCGCTCGGGGTCACGCCGCTCGACGTGCGGGCGGCGCTTGCCACCAACAACTTCACCTCGGCCCCGGGTCAGGTAAAGGGCGACTTCGTGCAGACGAATATCGACGCCAAGACCGCGCTCGAAACGCCCGAGGCCTTCGGCCAGCTCGTGGTGATGGGGCGGGGCGACTCGCTCGTCAGGCTCGGCGACATCGCCGAGATCGATCTCGGGCCGCAGAGCGCCGATTCCTCCTCCGCCTTCGACGGCCTCAAGGCCGTGTTCATCGGCGTCTACGCCACGCCGACCGCGAACCCGCTGACGGTCATCACCGACGTGCGCAAGGCTTTTCCGAGCATCCAGCGCGAGCTTCCGCCCGGGCTCGAAGCGGCAATTGCCTACGACGCCACCAACTTCATCCGCGCCTCGATCTGGGAAGTGGTGAAGACCTTGGGCGAGGCGGCGATCATCGTCATCGTGGTGATCTTCCTGTTCCTCGGTAATCTCAGGTCCACGATCATCCCGATCGTCACCATCCCGTTGTCGCTCGTCGGCGTGCTCGCGCTGCTGGCCGCGCTCGGCTATTCGATCAATCTGATGACGCTGCTCGCGCTCGTGCTCGCGATCGGGCTCGTGGTGGACGACGCCATCGTCGTGGTCGAGAACATCCACCGCCATATCGAGCAGGGCATGAAGCCGTTCGACGCAGCCATTCTCGGCGCGCGCGAGATCTTCTTCCCCATCATCGCCATGACCATCACGCTCGCGGCGGTCTATGCGCCGATCGCCTTCGTGTCGGGGTTGACGGGCACACTGTTCCGTGAGTTCGCGCTTACCCTTGCAGGCGCCGTTCTGGTGTCGGGCATCATCGCCGTGACGCTCTCGCCGATGATGTGCTCGCGATTGTTGCAGGCCGAGGACGAGCACCACAACCAGGGCGGGCTCACGCGGTTTCTCGACCGCATGTTCGAGGGCCTGAAGCGGCGCTATCAGCGGCGCCTCAACCGCACCCTGAACTGGCGGCCGGTCACCCTGTTCGTGCTTGTAGGCCTCATCGCCGGCACCGGCCTCATGTACATGACCACGCAGCGCGAGCTTGCGCCCGAGGAGGACCAGGGCATCCTCTTCACGATGGTCAAGACGCCGCAATACGCCAATCTCGATTATCTCGAAGCGGCGACCGATCAGCTCTATCGCGTTTTCAGCACGGTGCCGGAGCAGGAGCACGTCTTCGCCATCAACGGCATGGGCGACGTGCATCAGGGCTTTGCCGGCATTCTGCTCAAGCCCTGGGCCGAACGGACGCGCAACCACCAGGCCGTGCTCCAAGAGCTGCAGCCGAAGATCGCAGGCATCGCGCCCGCGCTCGCGCTGTCATTCTCGCCGCCGCCTCTGCCAGGCTCGGTGGGCGGACCGCCGGTGCAATTCGTCATTACCACCACGCGCGACTTCCGCGAGCTGGCCGACGTTCTCACCGATGTCGAGAAGGCGGCGCGCGAAAGCGGCATGTTCATTTTTTCCGATTCCGATCTCCGCTTCGAGACGCCGCAGATCGAGTTCCACATCGAACACGACAAGGCGAACCGGCTCGGCATCACCATGGCCGATATCGGCAATTCGCTCGCGACGCTGCTCGGCGGCAACTACGTCAATCTGTTCGACCTCTACGGGCGGAGCTATCAGGTCATCCCGCAGGTGCCGCGCGAATTCCGGCTGAACGAGGACTGGCTGACCCGCTATCAGATCCGCACGGGTTCGGGCGCGCTAGTGCCGCTGTCGAACGTGGCGAGGGTCACCAAGGTGGTGCAGCCGAACGCCCTCACCAATTTTCAGCAGCTCAATTCGGCGACGCTCTCGGCCGTGCCGTTCCCGGGCCGGACCGTGGGCGAGGCGATCGACTTCCTGAAGACGAAGGCGGAGAGCTTCCCCGAAGGCTTCACTTACGACTTCCAGGGCGAGAGCCGCCAATTCGTGCAAGAGGGGAATGCGCTCGTCTATACCTTCGTGTTCGCGCTGGTGATCATCTTCCTGGTGCTCGCCGCGCAATACGAGAGCTTCCGCGACCCGTTTATCATCCTGATCGCGCTGCCGACCTCGATCTTCGGCGCGCTCATCCCGCTCAATGCTGGCCTCGGCACCATCAATATCTACACCCAGATCGGGCTCGTGACGCTGATCGGGCTGATCGCCAAGCACGGTATCTTGATGGTCGATTTCGCCAACAAGCTCCAGGAGGAGAAGGGCTACAGCCGTCGCGAGGCGATCGAAGCGGCGGCGGCCTTGCGCTTGAGGCCGATCTTGATGACCACGGCGGCAACGGTTGTCGCCATGATCCCGCTCCTGATCGCGGGCGGGGCGGGCGCGGCCAGCCGCTTCGCCATCGGCGTCGTCATCGCCGCGGGCATGACGATCGGCACGCTGTTTACCCTGTTCATCACGCCCGCGGTCTACACTTATCTCGCCAGGGATCACCAGAAGGCCGCCCGAGCGGCGCGCGCGGCCTCGGCTGACGCCGAGGTCCCGGTGGAGCAGCCCCGCGAGGACGCTGTCCCCGTCGCCACGGCGTCAGAGACTCTCGCCTTCGTCCCTGCGCCTGCGCCCGCATCGAGCGAGCCTCGAGCCGCGAAGCGCCAAGGACGGCGGCGGAGGCTGCCCGAGGCTGCGGAATAGGCCGTCACAAGGCCGTCATCCGGTTTACTCGGTCCCGGCGAACCTCTAGAAATCGGCCTAGCAGTAGGGGGCCGAGGCCGCATGTTCTCCAAGCTTCTCATCGCCAATCGGGGCGAAATCGCC
>DASTKZ010000082.1:0-23135 GCA_035715445.1 Methyloceanibacter sp. | reverse complement strand
CGGCTCGTGCAGCAGCGCGAACATGGTCTCGATGTCGATCAGACCCTGCTTGATCTCGCGATAGACCATGCCCATGAAATTGAGCGGCACGTAGAGCTGAATCAGGATCGCGTTGATCATGACGAAGCCGCCGACCGTGAGTGCGCCGCGCGACACGTCGCGCGCCGCGAGCAGCATGCAGATCACCGTTCCGAGCGAGAAGATCACCGCCTGGCCCGAATTGAGCACCCCGAGCGAGGTATAGGTGCGGATCGCCGCCCGCTCGTAGCGCGCCATCGAGGAATCGAAGCGCCGCGCTTCGAGCTCCTCGTTGCCGAAATATTTGACCGTCTCGTAGTTGAGCAGGCTGTCCACCGCCTTGGAGTGCGCCTCGGTGTCGGATTCGTTCATGTCGCGGCGGATGGCGATGCGTCGTTCGCTCGCCCAGAAGGTGAAGCCGACATAGAGCGCGACGGTGGCGAGCACCACCGCGACGTAGATCCAGCCGAAATAATAGGCGACCAGGCCCGCGATCATGAGGAGCTCGACCGCGGTCGGGATCGAGTTCAACACCGCCATGCGCACGATGGTGTCGACGCCCGTGACGCCGCGCTCTATGACGCGGTTCAAGCCTCCGGTGCGACGCTCCAAATGAAAGCGCAACGAGAGCTCATGCAAATGGCGAAAGGTCCGGTTGGCGAGCTGGCGCACCGCGTTCTGGGCGACGACGGTGAACCACACATCGCGGAGCTGGGCGAACAGCACCATCAGCACGCGCCCCACGCCATAGGCGATGATGAGCATGGCGGGGATAGCGGCGAGGCCGAAGACGGAAACCCCGGCGGCGCTCCCCCCGCTCGCACTTCCGGTGAGCATGTCGACCACCGTCTTGTAGGCGACCGGCACCGCGAGCGTGATGGCTTTGGCGACGACGAGCGCGGCGAGCGCGAAGATGACGCGCGCGCGCAAGTCCCGCCGGTTGGCCGGCCAGATATAGGGAAGAAGCTCGCGGAGCACGCTCCAATGCCCCGTCCGTGCCTGGAGCACGGCATCGCTTCTCGATCGCGGTAGCCGGTCTTGCATCTGAATTGGCTTCTATCAGCGCGCGCTTGGCGCGGCAAAAAAGGGCAGCGACCGGACGCTGCCCCCACTTCTCCGCCTATATAGGCCGCTTGCGCCGCCCCGCCAAGCGCCTCGGTCCGACATCGCCGGAAAATGACTTTAGTGCAGGGTGTTCTTGTAAATCTTCCCGTCTTTCATGATGAGGTTGAAGTTCCTGGCGGGGTCGCCGACCAGATCGAGGTTCTCGAGGGGATTGCCGTCCACCACGAGCAGGTCGGCCAATGCACCCTCTTCGACCACGCCGAGCTTGCCTGGATAAGGATTGCGAAGACCGGACAGAGCAAGCAATTCGGCGTTTGTTGACGTTGCCATGATCAGCGCTTCGGCGGGCGTGTACCAGCGGGCGAGCGCGGCCAAGCGGTTACCCTGCTGCTCCGCTTCGCGCGCCGAGAACAAGATGTCGGTGCCGAACGCGGTCTTGAGACGGTACTTCTTCGCGAGTCGGTAAACGTTGTCGGTCCCTTGGACGACTTGCTCCTTTTTCGCCTGTTCTGCCGGGCCGAGTTGCTGAGCGCCGCCTCCCGCTTCCTCGAAGAACGGCTGCGTGCTTAGCCATATGCCCTTGTCTGCCATAAGCTGTGCAGTTTCATCGTCCATCAGGTGTCCGTGCTCAATGCATTTCACGCCCGCGGCGATGGAGCGTTGGATGGAAACAGGCGTGTAGGCGTGAGTGCAGACATAGGTGCCCCAGTTTTCAGCCGCTTCGACCGCGGCGCGGAGCTCGGGCTCCGTGAAGGTGACAACATCGAGGGGACTAAACGGCGATGCGACGCCACCGCCAGCAGTGAGTTTGATCTGTGACGCGCCCTGCATGAGTTGCTCTCTCGCGCGCATCCGGACCTCATCCGGGCTATCGGCAATCATGGCTGCGCCCGTCTCCTCGACATGGGCTAGCGTCCCGGCTCGCCTTGGAAGATCGGTAAGCGAACGGAAATCTCCGTGGCCGCTGGTGACTGTGATGACGGCCCCGGACGGGTAGATGCGCGGTCCAGGCAGGAGGCCTTCGTCGATCGCTCGTTTCAAGCCGAAGGCAGGCCCTCCCATGTCGCGGATCGTGGTGAAGCCGCGCATCAGGGTGGCGGTAGCTTCGGCCCCCGCCAGCAGATTGAGGTAGCCGATGTCGCTGGCCATCGCCTCAACGGGATTTGGCCGCACCAACATGGCATGCCAATGCACATCGATTAAGCCCGGCATTAGCGTCTTGCCCCGCCCGTTGATTGTGGTGACGCCGGCAATATCGTCGATCGCGATCGGACCAGTCGAAATCTTGTCGATCTTGTTGCCGCGCACGAGCACATTGGCAGGTGCCGAAAGCGAGCCGCTTTTGCCGTCGAATATGCGTACGTCCTGAAAGAGAACCGTGGATTGTGCTGCTGGCGGAGCGGGTTCTGCCCCGGCCGCGGTGGGGAAACATAAAGCGGCCAGCAGCGCCGTGAGCGCCGCGATCTGAACGCGAGACATGGTTCCCTCTCTAAGATTAAACCTCGATCCCGCCAAGCGCCTCAATCCGGAGGCACCTTCACCTGCTGTTGGGGATGGATCAGGTTGGGATCGTTGATGGTTTCGCGGTTGTCCTGGAAAATCGTGGGATAGCGCAGGCCGCTGCCGAAGTAGCGCTTGGCGATCGCCCATAACGTATCGCCCCGGCGGACGGTATAGACGTCCTTGGTCTTGAACGTGCCCCCGGACGTTGCCTGGGGCGCCGCCGCTGTCACGGTTTCCTTCGTCTCCTTGGCGGCAATCTCAGGCGGCTTCGGCACGAGACGCTCGATCGCGACGCTCGCGCGCTCGGAAGGAGCACCGGTCGCCGTGTCGATGCGTTCGGCGCGGAAATTGTGTTTGCCGATGGTAAGCGTCTTCTCCGCGACCATGCTCCAGCGTCCGTCGCGATCGGCGCGCACCGTGCCGAGCAGCTCCTCGCCCGAATAAACCTTGATCGTCGCGCCCGGGTCGCTCTGGCCCGTGATCGCCACCCTGCCGCGAGCGGCGTCCTTGTCGTTGTAATCGACCGTCTTAAAGACGAGCTTCGGCTGAGCGCTGGCCGGCTTGCTCTCCTCGACGCCGGCGGGAAGCGCGCGCGACTCGGCCATGTCGACGGAAGGCGCTTGCGTTGCCGGCGTGGCACTCTGCTCGACCTTCGGCGACGCAGTCCCGGCTTGCGAAGGAGCGGAAGGCGTGGCGGCCGGCGCTGAACTCTGCGCCGTCGGCGCAGGCGATGAGGGAGTCTTGACTTGCGAGGGCGCGGAGGACGCCGCAGTGTCGGTTGCGGCAGCGGGCTTCGTTGCCGTCCCTACTTCGACACGCACGCGCTCCTGCGACGTGAGAGCGCGCGTCCCGTCGGGTGAAGTGATCGTGAGCGACAGTGCATGATCGCCCGCCGCAAGCGGCTTCTCCAAGACCGCGCTCCACTCGCCCTGATCGTCGGCCGTAGCCGCGGCCACTTTCGTCTCGCCGCTTTGCACGCTGACCTGCCAGCCCGGCGAGGCGCGGCCGGCGATCACGCCCTCGCCGCTCGGATCGATCACGACCACGTCGAAGGTCGGCACGACGGTCGGCTCGGCGGGCGGAGATGCGGCGCGGGGGGCCTTCGGCTTCGGCGAAGGCTGAGGCGAAGACTCAGGCAACGCGGCGGTCGCCGGCGGCGAAGGTTTGCCAGGTTGCGGCGCTGCGGTCGGGCCTGCAGGAACGTCTTGCTTGCTCTCGAAGGGAGAAAAGCCGCCCTCGCTCAAGATGTAGATCGCGCCGGCACTCGCCAGAAGGCCAACGCCAGTAGCCAATATGATGGGGATCGTGTTTCTGCCGATCATCCCTTATTCCTTCGCGGGCGCTTCAATCTCCTCAGTTCGGCGCGCCGGCGGCTGGGGCTTGGCCGCCCGGCACCGTCCCGCCAACTTCCGGTTTGGCCCGCGCGATCGTGACGATGGCGCGCGCCGCCAGCATTTCGCTCGCCAGGTCGTATTGGTCCGCGCGCAAGGTATGACGCCCGTCGCCGAGCGTAATCGCGCCCTCGTAACTCCACTTGCCGCCGTCGTCGGGCATGACCCTGCCGATTGGCGCCTCGTCCAGAAACAGAAAGAGCTCTCGCCCGGGGATGGCAATGCCCCCAAGGGTGAGCTTGCCCGAGCCTTCGGCCGTGTCTTGAAAATCGACCTTGTTCAGCCTGAGCGGGGCCTTGGGCGGCGATGGGGCTTCGCTTCCTTCCGCCGCCGGCGCCCCTTCAGGCGCGCTATCGCCCGCGCCCGCAAGCGCTGCGCCAAGCCCAAAGGCCAAAAGTCCGAAACCAAGCGTCACGATACGGATACAATTGCACTTCATTCCATCTTCCTCACTCACTCGCCCGATGTTACGCGCGGCCCAAGGCAAAAAAACGTCAAACCACCCCGGATTGAAGCCGAAACTAGCGAATTCGCCGCCTCGCCGCCATCGGAATGACGAGTGCCTTCCTTGACGCGCATTAAAGCCCGATGCCAGATGATTGCCCATGAATGAAACGCTGATCGCCTCCGGACTGCAAAATATCTGCGTCTATTGCGGGTCGGGCTCGGGCCGAAACCCGGCTTACGCCGAGGCGGCGCGGGAACTCGGGCAGAGGCTTGCCGCTGCCCGCATCGGCCTCGTCTATGGCGGGGGCAGCCTCGGCCTCATGGGCGAGGTCGCCCGCTCCGTGCTCGATCACGGCGGCCACGTCATCGGCATCATCCCGGGTTTCTTGAGCGAGCGCGAGCAAATGCTGGTCGAGGCGCAGGAGCTGATCGTCGTTGACGACATGCACCAGCGCAAGCAGCTCATGTTCGTCAGATCCGACGCCTTCGTTGCGCTTCCCGGCGGCCTCGGCACGCTCGAGGAGTTCGTCGAGCAGCTGACGTGGTCGCAGCTCGGACGTCACCGGCGGCCGATCGTGCTCGCCAATATCGAGGGCTTTTGGCATCCCCTCCTCGCCCAGTTCGAGAGCATGATGGCCGAGGGCTTCATCCGCCCCGGGCTCGATCTCAACTTGCTGGTGGTCGATCGCGTGGAGGAGATCATTCCGGCGATCGAGCGCGAGTTCGCTCTCGTGCCGCCGCGGGCCGCGGCCGAGGTTTCGGCGAAGTTTTGAACGGAAGCTGCCTGCCCCGGTCTCAATCGTAGGCGTTCCATTCCGGGTGGCCGGAAAAAGCCGCCTTGCCGTCGCGGGCGACGCCGACACAGAACCGCGTCGTGTGCGTTTTGCGGAACACATCGTCATAGACAATGTAGCCCACGATATAGAACGGCGACGGGATCTCCGAGCGGAACACCGTGGCCGGCGAGAACAGCTTGAACGGCTCGAGAATCTCGTTGGTGACGGTTCGCTTCGAAGCGTCGTAGCCCGGCTTCCGGCCGCGCGGCTCCTGCGCCAGGAACTCGACCAGCCATTCGCGGATCACGGCCGGCGTCTTGCCGTAATTCTGCATCGCGAGCCGCACCGTGGCCTGATCATGCAATAAGAAGAGATCGGTCGGGCCGCCGAAGACATAAGCCCGCTCGACCGCGGGCACGTGTTCGGCGGCGGCCTTGGCCGCATTGGCGAGACGCCGCGTATAGAACCACAAGAGCAGTGTCGAAAGCGCGAGCAGCGCCGTTATCAAGAGAAGGCTTTGCTCGACCGAGCCCAAGACAAGCGCCTTTGCCCGGCAGGCATAGTAGACCGCGGTGCCGGCAGCCCCTTCACCGCGGATGCATGGATTGGTGGCGGCCGTCTCTTGCCCGAGCAGAGGCTTTCCGTGGTCGAGCGCATGGGCTTCGCCCGCCATGTCTGGTGGCGCGAAGTTGCCGTGATGCGGACTGCCCCCGCTCGCCTGCGCGAAGGCCGGCATGCACCACAACACCAACAATAGAACGGCTATCAAACCCCGCATCGCGCAGTCGCGGCTCCCGGCGTCCTCGGCGTGGCATTCTTATATCCGAAATCGCGCCCGGCCAACCGAAAGCGAACGGGGCGCCAAGCTCTGTTCCTTATTGGGACAGAGCGCCTTACGGGGCCGGAGCGCCGTCGCGGATGAGCTTGTAGTTGATGGAGTCGAGCAGCGCCTCGAAGGACGCATCGACAATATTTGGCGATACGCCCACCGTGAACCAGCGCTCTCCGGCGCGGTCGCGGCTTTCGATCAGAACGCGGGTGACGGCGTCGGTGCCCCCGGTCAGCACGCGGACCTTGTAATCGACGAGTTCGAGGTCCTCGATATAGCTCTGGTAGCGGCCGAGGTCCTTCCTGAGCGCGTTGTCGAGCGCGTTCACCGGGCCGTTGCCCTCCCCCACCGACATCACGCTCTCGCCGTCGATCCGCACCTTGACTGTCGCCTCGGAGATCGTGACGAGCTGCCCGACCGCGTTGTGGCGACGCTCGACCAGGACACGGAAGGAATCCACTTCGAAGAATTGCGGCACATTGCCGAGCATCCGCCGTGCCAGCAGCTCGAAGGAGGCCTCGGCCGCCTCATAGGCGTAGCCGTTCGCCTCGCGCTCTTTCACCTCATCGAGGAGGCGGGCGATGCGCGGATCGTCCTTGGGAACGGCGATGCCGATGCGGTCGAGCTCGGCAAGGATGTTGGAGCGTCCGCCCTGGTCGGAGACGAGGAGCTTGCGCCGGTTTCCGACCGCCTCGGGGGGCACATGTTCGTAGGTGCGCGGGTCTTTCTGCACCGCCGAGACGTGGATGCCGCCTTTATGGGCAAAGGCTGCCTCGCCGACATAAGGCGCATGCCGTGCGGGCGCGCGGTTCAGCATCTCGTCGAGAACGCGCGAGGCGTGCGTGAGCGTTTTGAGCTTCTCGGGCGTCACGCCGGTCTCGAACCGCTCGGCATATTCCGGCTTCAGCAGCAGCGTCGGGATGATCGAGGTGAGGTTGGCGTTGCCGCAGCGTTCGCCGAGCCCGTTCAGTGTGCCTTGAATCTGCCGCACGCCGGCGCGGACCGCGGCGAGAGAGTTCGCCACGCCGTTGTCGGTGTCGTTGTGGACGTGGATGCCGAGATGATCGCCCGGGATGTGCTTGACGATCTCGGTCACGATCCTTTCGATTTCCTCGGGCAGCGTGCCGCCATTGGTGTCGCAGAGCACGACCCAGCGCGTGCCGGCGTCATAGGCGGCCTTGGCGCAGGCGAGCGCGTAAGCCGGATTGACCTTGTAGCCGTCGAAGAAATGCTCGCAATCGATCAACGCCTCGCGCCCGCTCGCGACGATGGCTTCCGTCGATTCCTTGATCGCCGCGAGATTCTCTTCGAGGCTGATGCCGAGCGCGACATCGACGTGAAAATCCCAAGACTTGGCGACCAGGCAGATCGAGGCGACCTTGGCGGCGAGCAGCGCCTGAAAACCGGGATCGTTGGCGAGCGAGCGGCCCGGCCGCTTGGTCATGCCGAAGGCGGTAAGGTTCGCGTAGCCGAGCGGACGCGCTTCGGCGAAGAGCCTGGTGTCGGTTGGGTTGGCGCCGGGATAACCCGCCTCGATGTAGTCGATCCCGAGCGCATCGAGTTGCTCGGCGATCAGCCATTTGTCCTCGACCGAGAAATCGACGCCGAGGGTCTGCGCGCCGTCGCGAAGCGTCGTGTCGTAGAGGGAGAGCCGCTCGCGCCTCATCGCGCCATCTCCCAGGTGGTGACGAGCTCGCCCGTTTTTGGGTCCTTGGCGTCTTTCAGCGTGACGCCCATCGCTTCGAGCTCGCCGCGGATGCGGTCGGCCTCCGCGAAGTTCTTCGCCTTGCGCGCGGCATTGCGCGCCTCGATCCGCTCGCCAACCGCCTCGGCGCTGAACCGAAGCTGCGCCTTACCGACAGCAGAGGCGGTCCTGCCGATCCTCGCCCGGTCGCAGGAGAAGCCCAGGAATTCAAGCGCGTTGCGCAGAGCGCCCCAATGCCCGGCGCTGTGGAGCTTGTGGAGTTCGGCAATGGCCTTGGGCGTGTTGAGATCGTCGAGCAGCGCGTCGAGCACGGGCCCTGAGACGCCGCCGCCCGAAGCCGCCTTGCCTTCGAGATCGCCGTACCACTCCCATAGCGTCTTATGCGCCTCGTCGAGGCCGACAACGGTCCAGTCGAGCGGCTGGCGGTAATGCGTCTTCAGCATCGCGAATCGGATTGCTTCACCGGGCCAATCGCTACCGCCGAAATTGCTCGTATCGAGCAGCTCGTGCACGGTGACGAAGTTGCCGAGGCTCTTCGCCATCTTCTCTCCTTCGACCTGGAGGAAGCCGTTATGCATCCACACCTGCGCCATGATCGGCGTGCCGAAAGCGCAGCGCGACTGGGCGATCTCGTTCTCGTGGTGCGGGAAGACGAGGTCGATCCCGCCGCCATGAATGTCGAAGGTTTGGCCGAGATGGGCTTCCGCCATCGCCGAGCACTCGATATGCCAGCCAGGACGCCCGGGCGCCGCGATCCCGCACGGCGAGGGCCATGACGGTTCGCCCGGCTTCGACGGCTTCCACAGCACGAAATCCATCGGGTCCTTCTTGAACGGCGCGACCTCGACGCGCGCGCCCGCGATCATCTCGTCGAGCGAGCGCCCCGAAAGCTTGCCGTAATCCGGCATCGCGGCAACATGGAATAGCACGTGATCCTCTGCCACGTAGGCCGAGCCGCGTTTCACGAGCGTCTCGATCATGGCCTTCATCGCCGCGATGTGCTCGGTCGCCCTAGGCTCCATGCTGGGGTCGAGCGCGCCGAGTGCCCTCATGTCCTCGTGGAACTGTTTCTCCGTCTTCTCTGTGACGAGACGGATCGCTTCGTTCAGAGGGAGGTTTGGATACTCCTCGGCCGCCCGCGCGTTGATCTTGTCGTCCACGTCGGTGATGTTGCGGACATAGGTGACGTGCTCGGGCCCGTAGAGGTGGCGCAACAGCCGGTAGAGCACGTCGAACACGATCACGGGCCGCGCATTGCCGATATGGGCGAAGTCGTACACCGTCGGCCCGCACACATAGACGCGGACATTCCCGGCATCGAGCGGCCGGAAAGGTTCCTTCTTGCGGCTGAGCGTGTTGTAAAGCTTAAGCACGACCGACCAAGCCCCTTAGTCTCGAGGCTCGCCCTTCGGTTCGGTTAGATCGGAATGATGGTAAAGGAGAACGGCCCGGGCGAGTGTGATTGCTAGCCCAGAATAATGCCGCGGGAAATGATAAGGATGGGTTGCTGTTGCATCATCTTGGCACGCTTATGGGACCAATCCGGTGGTAGCGTCAAGCAACCTATCTTATTGATGCCTCATTGACCGCCGAGTCTGGCCGGGCATAATACATGCGGGTACCCTCGGGGATCGGGAACATCGTGAGCGTCCGTCGTGATCTGTGGCGCGTTGTCGCCTCATTTGTACGGCCGGTCGGCCCGCCTTGGCTCGGCGTGCTCGCTCTCGGTTGCGCCGGCCTCGTGGCGGGCGCCGACCCGAGCCCCGCGCAGGGCGTAAGCGAGCAGCAGCTGCGCTGCATGCAGCTCCAGCAGGACCTCGCCGCTTCCCAAGGCGGAGGCGGCGCGAACCGCGCCGACCTCGCCAATATCGAAAGGCAGATTGCCCAGGCCGACCGCGTGTTCCAGGGGACGCAGGCTGCCATGGAGGATGCCGGCTGCTTCGACAGCTTCTTCATTTTCGGCCGGGGGCTGGTGCGGAACCCGAAATGCATCAACATGAACGCCCGCGTCGAGGATGCGCGGCGCCAACTCAACCAGCTCCAGCAGCAGCGCCAAGTCTTGATGGGCGGCGGCGGCAACCGGCGGCGGCAGGCCGAGCTTCGCGATGCTCTCGCCCGCAGCGGCTGCGGCGGTCAGGTCCGTCCGGCGCGCCGCGGTTTCTTCGACTTTTTCGGCGGCCGCGACGAGGAAGAGGAGCCCCTTCCCCAGACGCCGGCCTATCGCAGCATCGACTCGGGCGGCCGCTACCGGACCGTTTGCGTCAGGCTCTGCGACGGCTTCTTCTATCCGATCCACTACTCGACTTACGGCAGCATGGTTGGGCCCGACGCCGAAGCGTGCCAGTCGAGTTGTGCCGCGCCCGCCGAGCTTTACGTCTATCGCAATCCCGGGCAGGAGATCGAGCAGGCCGTGTCGCTGAGCGGCTCCGCCTACATGGACCTCCCCGTCGCGCTCCGCTATCGCAAGGAATACGTCAAAGGCTGCTCCTGCAAGCAGGCGGAATACAACCCGACCGAGATCATGGCCGCCAACAAACAGGCGGGGATCGATACCGGCCCGATGCCCCCGGCCCAAGCGCCCGCGCCCGTCGCCGCCGGCGAGGCCGCAGCGCCGGTCGAAATCACCGGGGCAACTCCGCCCACCGATCAGGCCGCTTCTCCCCCGACCGATCAAGCAGCGCCTCCGCCGGTCGATGCGGCCGCGCCGCCCGCGCCGCCCCCGGACGCCGTCGCCGTAGAGCAGGCGCCCCCTGCCCCGAAGCCCACAACCGTGCCGCAAAAGCAGAAGCCGCCCGCTCCGCCTAGAGCCGCCGCGCCTCCCCCGCCTTCGGATGCAGCTGAAGCCGCGCCGGCGCCGCCGCCGGTTGCCCCGAAACCGTCGCGGACCCCGCCCTCGCCCAAGGCGAGCCCGTTCGGGCAATACTGAACTTAGGCCGTCTTACCTTCGAGCCGGGCTGACGCGCGCTCGCGCCCGATCAGCGGCAGAAGCTGCTTGAGCTCGGGCCCGTCCTCGCGGCCGGTCAGCGCAAGACGAAGCGGTCCGAACAGGGCTTTGCCTTTGGCGCCGGTCGCTGCCTTCACCGCCGCCGACCATGCCGTCCAGACATTGCCGTCCCACGGCTCCGGCGGAAGCAATTCCGCCGCCTTATGGCAGAGCGCATGGTCGGCGATGACGGGCTCGAGCGGGCCCTTCACGACAAGCCACCAGAATTTCGCATCGGCGAGCACGGCGAGATTTCCGCGCACCGCCTCCCAGAACGCCTCTCCCCCGCCCACGCCCATCGCATTGAGGCGATCCGCGACGGCCTCATAGGGAAGCGCGTGCAGGAGCCTCGCGTTGAGTAGGCGAAGCTCGTTCGGATCGAAGCGGGCGGGCGCGCGCGACAACTTCGCGAGGTCGAAACCCGGCACAAGCTCATCGAGGCTCGCATGCGGCGCGACCGGATCGGGTGTCCCGAGCGTTGCGGCGTAGCTTGCGACCGCGAGCGCCTCGATGCCGCCGGCGCGCAAGCCCTCGATCGCAAGCGACCGGTCGCGCTTGGAGAGCGCCTGTCCGTCAGCCCCGACAAGGAGACTGTGATGGCCGAACGCGGGAGGCTTGGCGTCGAGCGCCTCAAACAGCTGGATCTGCGGCGCGGTGTTGGCGACGTGGTCCTCGCCCCTGATGACGTGGGTGATGCCGAGATCGATGTCGTCGGCGACGCTCGGCAGCGTGTAGAGATAGGTGCCGTCCTCCCTCACCAGCACCGGATCCGACAAGGAGGCGGCATCGACATGCTGGCGCCCGCGCACCAGGTCGTCCCAGACGACATCGCGGCTCTCGAGCAGAAAGCGCCAATGCGGCTTGCGCCCTTCGGCCTCGAGCTTCGTCCGCTCCTCGGCTGAGAGCTTCATGGCGGCACGGTCGTAGACCGGCGGCTTGCCGCGGGCGAGCTGGCGCTTGCGCTTCAGTTCGAGCTCTTCGGGCGTTTCGTAGGCGGGATAGAGGCGTCCCTTCTTTTTCAGATGCTCGACCGCTTTGCCGTAGAGCGCGGAGCGCTCCGACTGGCGCACTTCGAGCGCCCAGGCGAGCCCGAGCCAGGCGAGGTCTTCGCGAATTCCGTCGGCGAATTCTTCGGTGGAACGCTCCCGGTCGGTGTCGTCGAGGCGAAGAACAAGCCGGCCGCCGCGTGACCGCGCGAACAGCTGGTTGAGCAGCGCCGTGCGGATATTGCCGGCGTGGAGCCGCCCCGTCGGGCTCGGCGCGAAACGGACCGTGACGCTCATCGTCTAGAGTTTCTCGCGGAACTTGTTGGTGATGGGATAGCGGCGGTCGCGGCCGAAATTCTTGGCGGTGATCTTCACCCCAGGCGCGGCCTGGCGCCGCTTGTACTCGGCAAGATAGAGCATGCGCTCGACCTTCTTCACGGTCTCGGGCGCGTGACCGCGCGCCACGATCTCAGGCAACGGCATCTCGCCTTCGACCAGGCAATTCAAAATGTCGTCGAGGACATCGTAAGGCGGCAGCGTGTCCTGATCGCGCTGGTTGGGCTTGAGCTCGGCGCTCGGTGCCTTGGTCAGCACATTCTCCGGAATGACGCGGCCTTCCGGCCCGAGGCAACCTTTGGGGCGGGCGTGATTGCGATAGCGCGCGAGCGCATAGATCTGGCCCTTGTAGAGGTCCTTGACCGGATTGAAGCCGCCATTCATGTCGCCATAGAGCGTGGCATAGCCGACCGACACCTCGGATTTGTTGCCGGTGGTCAGGACCATCGACCCGAACTTGTTGGAAATGGCCATGAGCAGCGTTCCGCGCGCGCGCGACTGCAAATTCTCTTCCGTGGCGTCGGCCGTGGTGCCTGCGAACGCCTTGTTGAGGTCCTTGCTCAACCCTTCGACGGTCGCGTGGATCGGCATGATGTCGTGGCGGACGTGAAGCGCTTCCGCCGTCGCCGCCGCGTCGCTCAGGCTCTCGTTGCTCGTGTACTTATACGGCAGCATGACGCCGTGCACGCGGGTAGCGCCGAGCGCATCGACGGCAAGCGCCGCGCACAGCGCCGAGTCGACCCCGCCCGAGAGACCGAGCACGACGCCCGGAAACCCGTTCTTGTTGACGTAGTCGCGAAGACCCGTGACGCAGGCGAGATAGTTCGCGGCCTCGTCCCGCTCGATCGCGGCGATCTCGCCGGGGCGGCAGCGCCACTCTCCCCCTTCGCGCCGCCACTCGGTCAGCCCAAGCGCCTCCTCCCAGGCCGGCAACTGCACCACAACCGTTCCATCGCCGTTCAAAACGAAAGAGGCGCCGTCGAACACAAGTTCATCCTGTCCGCCGACCTGATTGACATAGGCGAGCGGCAGCCGCGTTTCGGCCACGCGCTCGCGCGCGATGTCGTAACGAACCGCCTGCTTGCCGATCCAATAGGGCGAGCCGTTCGGCACGATCAGAAGCTCGGCGCCGGCTCTAGCAAGCGCCTGGCATGCGTCCCCGCTCCAGATATCCTCGCAGATGGGCACGCCGAGCGTCACGCTGCGAAAAGCGATCGGCTGCGGCAGCGGGCCTGCGGCGAACACGCGCTTTTCGTCGAACACGCCGTAATTCGGCAGATTGTATTTGTACCGCACCGCCTCGATGCGGCCGCCATCGAGCAGCGCGACGGCATTGTAGACCGCCGGGCCCTCGCTCCAGGGCAGACCCATCAGCATGGCCGGACCGCCGTCCTTCGTCTCGTGCGCGAGCGCCTCGCACGCCTCGCGCGCCGCCTTCTGCAGCGCGGGCTTGAGCACCAGATCCTCGGGCGGATAGCCGGTGAGGAAGAGCTCGGTGAAGGCGACGAGGTCAGCGCCCTCTTCCGACGCGCGCGCGCGGGCCGCGCGGGCCTCTTTCAGATTGCCTTCGATATCGCCCAGAACCGGGTTGAGCTGCGCCAGAGCGAGCTTGAACCTGTCTTTGATCGCCTTGGTCATGACCGGAACTTAGTCCGAAACAACCTAATTTTGGTTTGTCATGGCCGGACTTGGCCCGGCCATCCGCGTCTTTCACTCCAAAGGAATTCGTGGATGCCCGGCACTAGCTTGCGCCCGGGCCGGCGAAGCCGGACCCGGGTGGCCAAGCATGACGAGTCAATGTGGGTCACTCGCCTGCGGCAATCGAGATTTCGGGCTCGGGCCGTCTTTCCCGCTCGCGCTTCAACCTCTCGGCCATGATGAAGGCGAGTTCGAGCGACTGGTCGGCATTGAGCCTCGGATCGCAATGGGTGTGGTAGCGGTCCGAGAGATCGGTCTCGGTGACGGCCTTGGCCCCGCCGACGCACTCGGTCACGTTCCGGCCCGTCATCTCGACATGGATGCCGCCGGCGTGGGTTCCCTCGCTGCGGTGGATGTCGAAGAAGGATTCGACTTCGCTCAAAATGAGATCGAATGGGCGGGTCTTGTAGCCGCTTCCCGCCTTGATCGTGTTGCCGTGCATCGGATCGCACGTCCACACCACGCGCTTGCCCTCGCGCGCGACCGCACGGATGAGAGCCGGCAGGTGCTTGCCGATCTTGTCGGCGCCGAACCGGCAGATGAGCGTGAGCCGTCCCGGCTCGTTATGCGGGTTGAGCACATCGATTAGCGTGAGCAAGTCCTCGGGCGCAAGGCTCGGCCCGATCTTGGCGCCGACCGGATTCTTGATTCCGCGCAGATATTCGATATGGGCATGGTCGAGCTGGCGCGTGCGGTCGCCGACCCACAGCATGTGGCCCGAGGTCGCGTACCAATCGCCCGACGTCGAATCCACGCGCGTCATCGCCTGCTCGTAGCCGAGCAGAAGCGCCTCGTGGCTGGTGTAGAAGCTCGTGGTGCGGAGTTGCGGCGTGTTGTCGGCGTCGAGCCCGCAAGCGCGCATGAAACGCAAAGTCTCGGCGAGATGCTGGGCAAGCTCCTCGTAGCGATGACCCGCCGGGCTGTCCTTGACGAAGCCGAGATTCCACCGATGCACGTGCTCGAGATTGGCGTAGCCGCCTTGGGCGAAGGCCCGCAGCAGATTGAGCGTGGCGGCCGACTGCCGGTAGGCCATCAACTGCCGCTGCGGATCGGGCGTACGCGCCGCCTCGGTGAACTCGATGCCGTTGATGATGTCGCCGCGATAGCTCGGCAGTTCCCTGCCGCCGATCGTCTCAAGAGGCGAAGAGCGCGGCTTGGCGAACTGGCCGGCGATGCGGCCGACCTTCACCACCGGCGAGCCGCCGGCATAGGTCAGCACCACGGCCATCTGCAGGAACACGCGGAAGAAGTCGCGGATGGTGTCGGCGCCGTGCTCGGCGAAGCTCTCGGCGCAATCGCCCCCCTGGAGCAGAAAACCCTCGCCCTCGGCCACGCGGGCGAGCTTCGCCTTCAACTCCCGCGCCTCGCCCGCGAACACGAGCGGCGGGAAGGTGGCGAGCTGCTTCTCGACCTGACCGAGCGCCCCCCGGTCCGGGTAGACCGGGACCTGCTCGATCGGCTTCGAGCGCCAACTCTCTGGACTCCAACGCGGCGCCATTTCGGCTCTCCTTGAAAGTGACCGCTATATAGGCGATTGGCACAACCCTGGCTAGGCGCTGGGGCTTGATTGCCTGCCTCATCCGACCATGCCACATATCTCTTAACGCACGGCAAGGGCGCTTCGCATGGATCCTCGGCACCTCGAACACGGACATAGCCCGCGCGATATCGCCAAACGCCTCGAGCAGGGCCCGCGCATCAGTTATCTGCGCGATTGGGTCTATGGCGGGATCGACGGCACGGTGACGACGTTCGCCGTGGTGGCCGGGGTGACCGGTGCCGCGCTCTCCTACAAGGCCCTGCTCATCCTCGGCGCCGCCAATCTCATCGCCGACGGCTTCTCCATGGCCGCCGCCAATTATTTGGGGACCAAGGCGGAGATCGAGGAATACGAGCAGGTGCGCCGCATGGAGGAGCGGCACGTCGAATTTGCGCCTGAGGGCGAGCGTGAGGAGATCCGCCAAATCTTCGAGGCCAAAGGCTTCTCCGGCGAGGCGCTCGACAGCGCCGTCGATGTCATTACCGGCACGCGCGAACGCTGGATCGACACCATGATGACCGAGGAGCACGGGCTCCCGCCGATAGCCCGCTCGCCGGCGCGAGCTGCGCTGATGACGTTTCTCGCCTTTCTGCTATGCGGCGCGATTCCGCTGCTTCCCTTCATCGCCGGCGCGCCCGCCGCGATCTCCGTTTCCACCCTCATGACCGGTGCGACGTTCTTTTTAATCGGGTCGCTCCGGAGCCGCTGGTCGCCGGCGCCATGGTGGCGGTCGGGTTTGGAGACCTTCGTTATCGGGATTTGCGCCGCGGGCTTGGCCTACCTCACCGGCGTCGCCGTCGCCGCTCTCGTCGGACAGATCCCCTAGGCCCTACCGCTCGGCTTCTTCTTTGTGCCACCATGCCTGGCATGGCGATGAAGGAACCAAGCTTCACTATCGGCATCGAGGAAGAATACCTCCTTGTCGATCGCACCACGCGCGACCTCGCTCAGGAGCCGCCGCCGGCGCTGCTCGCCAAATGCGAGGAGGCATTACGCGGGCAGGTCAGCCCCGAATTCCTGCGTTCCCAGATCGAGGTCGGCACACGCGTGTGCACATCGATCGAGGAAGCGCGCGACCAGCTCGCCCACTTGCGCGCCACGGTCGGCCGCATCGCGGGCGAGTTCGGCCTCGCGCCGATCGCCTCTTCGACGCACCCATTCGCCCAGTGGCAGAGCCAGCACCACACCGACAAGGAGCGCTACAACATTCTCGCCCAGGACCTTCAGCTCGTGGCGCGGCGGCTCGTGATCTCCGGCATGCATGTGCATGTCGGCATCGAAGATGAAGAGCTCCGCATCGATCTGCTCAGCCAGGCCTCGTACTTCCTGCCACATCTTCTCGCGCTGTCCACGTCCTCGCCGTTCTGGCAGGGCGCGCAGACCGGGCTCAAGTCCTATCGCCTCTCGGTGTTCGACGAGCTTCCCCGCACCGGCATCCCGCATCAATTCGCAAGCTGGAGCGAGTATGCGCGAACCGTCGAGCTTTTGGTCCATGCCGGGCTGATCGAGGACGCGACCAAGCTGTGGTGGGACTTGCGGCCCTCAGGCCGCTTTCCCACCCTCGAAATGCGCATCACCGATATCTGTCCGCTGCTCGACGACGGGATCGCCATCGCTTCGCTCTATCTCTGCGTGCTCCGCATGCTCTATCGCCTGCGGCGCCAGAACCAGCGCTGGCGCCACTACCCGCCGGTTCTCGTGCGCGAGAACCGCTGGCGCGCGCAACGCTACGGCATAGAGCAGGGCATGGTCGATTTCGGCAGGGGCGAGGTCGTGCCGTTCGCCGATTTGCTCGAAGAGCTGTTCGAGCTCGTGGCCGAGGATGCCGATCATTTCGGCTGCAAAGCCGAGATGGTTCATGCCCGCACCATCGTCAAGCGCGGCACGAGCGCCGACCGGCAGCTCGCCCGCTACGAGGCGGTGAAGGGGCTCGGCGGCACGGAGCAGGCGGCGCTGATGGCGGTGGTGGACGGGATCGTCGAGGAAACCATGATCCCGCCATCCAATTTTCATCCCTCCCCTTGATGGAGCACCCCTCATGAACACCCTCTCGAACCCGGGCGCCGTGCACAAGCCGGCCGGCCCCTACCATCACACCGTCTTGGTGCCCGAAAACGCTCGGTGGCTGGCGATCTCCGGACAGGTCGGAATGGATCGCGAGGGCAATATTGCGAGTGGCGTCAGAGCGCAGTCCGAACAGGTATTTCGCAATATTGCCGCCTGCCTCGAAGCGAACGGAATGGGCAAAGAGGACCTCATCAAGGTCACGGTCTACCTCACCGACGCGAGGTTCCTGGCCGAGTACCGGGCGGCCCGATCGGCGGTCTTTGGCGACGACATTCAGCCTGCCTCGACGCTTCTGATCGTCGCGGGTCTTGCGAGCCCCGATTTCCTTGTCGAGGTCGAGGCCTGGGCCGCCAAATCGGAGCAGTAGCGCGACTTCAACCATTGTCGCTCTATGCCGGGTGACGGGTGATCTTCGTCATACCCGCGAAAGCCGGTATCCAGCGTTACAAACGCCGTGCATGCCGCCTTCTGGATTCCGGCTTTCGCCGGAATGACGCATGGTCAGAGCGTGGTCGCCATGCCGCCATCGACATTGAGGCTCGCGCCCGTGATGTAGGCCGCCTCGTCGGAGGCGAGGAACAGCGCCGCATTGGCGATGTCCTGCGGCGTGCCGAAGCGCCGGAGCGGCGTCTGCGTGAGCAGCGCCTTGGCGATCATCGGATTGGAAATGTAGCGCCCGATCAGCGCCGTCTCGACATAGCCCGGGAGCAGCGTGTTCACGCGGATGCCGTAGGGGGCGTATTCGACCGCGAGGCTGCGCGACAGCGCCGATACCGCGCCCTTGGTCGCCGAATAGACCGCCATCTGACGCGTGTGCTTGCTCGCCATGATCGAGGAGAGATTGACGATCGCGCCCCTGCCCGACGCTTTCAGCAATTCGAACGCCTCGCGCGCGCAGCGCACGGTGCCGTCGAGATTGGTCTTCCACACCCGGTCCCAGGCCTCATCGGAGAGATGACGGAAATCGGACCGCTCGCCCACGCCCGCATTGTTGACGAGCACGTCGAGGCGGCGGTGGGCTTTGCCGATCTCGCCCATCAGCGCTTTCACCTGCGCCGTGTCGGTGACATCGACGGCATGCGCGGCCGCGGCGCCGTTCGACTTGACGATGGCGCCCGCGACCTCGGCCGCGGCGGCGGCGTCGAGGTCGGCGACGATGACGGCGGCGCCTTCGCGCGCGAAGGTCTCGGCGATGGCCCGGCCGATCCCCGCGCCTGCGCCGGTCACGAGCGCAATCCTATCCTCAAGCCGCCGCATCGGACCCCTCCACCGGCTGAGGCGGCTCCCATTTGTGGCGCATCGTCACGAGCTCCTCTGCCGCGCTCGGATGTAGGGCCATCGTGGAGTCGAGTTGCGCCTTGGTCACGCCGAGCTTGAGCGCCACCGCCGCCACCTGTGCGATCTCGGCGGCGTCGGGCCCGAGCACGTGGCAGCCGAGCACCCTGTCGGATTTGGCATCGATGACGAGCTTCATCAGCATCTTCTCGTCGCGGCCGCTGACCATGGATTTGAGCGGCCGGAACCGCGCCTTGTAGATATCGATTTCGGCGAGGATCGCCCGCGCCGCGTCTTCCGCGAGGCCGACCGTGCCGATCTCGGGCTGCGAAAACACCGCCGTCGGGATGAAGCTGTGGTTCACCGGCGTCGGCTTTCCTCCGAACACGGTTTCGGCGAACGCAGTCGCCTCGTGAATGGCAACCGGCGTCAGATGCCTCCGCTCGGTCACGTCGCCGACGGCATAGATATTGTCCACCGAGGACTTCGAAAATTGATCGACAACGATGCGGCCGTTCGCCCCGCGTTCGACGCCGAGCTGTTCAAGGCCAAAGTTCGAACTGTTCGGCGCCCGTCCCGTTGCCGCCATGACGAGAGTCGCAAGCACGGACCCGCCGCGGTCGAGATGGACGCGATAGCCGCCTTTCTCTTTTTCGATCGCGGTGATCGCGGTGCTCATGCGGAGATCGATGCCGCGATTGCGCATCCCCTCTGCGAGTCCATCGCGAAGGTCCATGTCGAAATCGCGCAAGACCTGCTCGCCGCGATGGAGCACCGTGACGGCGACGCCGAGCCCGTTGAAGATCGAGGCGAACTCCATGCCGATATAGCCGGCGCCGATGATGACGATGCTGCCGGGGAGTTGCTCGAGTTCGAAGCATTCGTTCGAACTGATGAGGTGCTCCCGTCCGGTTACTTCGGGGATGACGGGATGAGCGCCGGTCGCAACCAGGATCGTCTTCGCCGAAAGCGTGCCGTCGCGATCGGCAAGCTTGATCTCGTGCGGGCCGACGAGTGCGGCGCGGGTCAAGTAGCGCGCAACGCCCGCTTTCTCCAAAGTCCGCGTATAGACGCCGTTGAGGCGATCGACCTCGCGCCTCACGTTGTGGATCAAGACCGGCCAGTCGAAGCGCAAATCCTCGCAAGCCCAGCCGAAGCCGCGCGCGTCGGCAAAATCGCTGCCGTAGAGGCTGCCATAGACGAGGAGCTTCTTCGGCACGCAGCCGCGGATCACGCAGGTGCCGCCGATGCGGTACTCCTCGGCGATGCCGACGCTGGCGCCGAGTTCCGCGGCAAGGCGCGCCGCGCGCACCCCGCCGGAGCCCGCGCCGATGACGAAGAGATCGTAGTCGTACCGAGCCACCTCGCGTCAGGCTCCCGTGCGGCGCAACGCTTTGACGCCGCCCTTGCCGGCGACGATAGCCAAATCGGCCAGCCCGAGAAACAGGCCGTGCTCGATCACGCCCGGCACGCGCTTGAGCGAAAAGGCGAGCACTTCGGGCTCGGGAATGCTGCTGAAGGCGCAGTCGAGGATGAGATTGCCCTGGTCGGTGACGAATGGCGCCTCGCCCTGCCCCGGCCGGAGCGTGATCGCGCCGTGGCAGCCCGTCTCGGCGGCGATCGCCTCGATCAGCCCGATGGTCGCCATCAGTCCAAAACGCACCACCTCGACCGGCAAGGGAAAGGCGCCGAGCACCGAGACGAGCTTGCTCTCATCGGCCACCACCACCATGCGGTCGGACGCCGTCGCCACGATCTTCTCGCGGAGCAGCGCCCCGCCTCCGCCCTTGATCATTCGAAGCTCGGCGTCGATCTCATCGGCGCCGTCGATCGTCAGGTCGAGCCGCGGCGTCTCGTCGAGCGTGGTAATGGGGATGCCGAGCTTTACCGCCTGTTCGCGCGTGGCCTCGGAGGTCGGCACGCAGAGCACGTTGAGCCCTCCCGCCACCCTCTCCCCAAGCGCTGCGACGAAGCGCGCCGCCGTCGATCCGGTGCCGAGCCCAAGGCGCATCCCTTCGGTGATGAGATCGAGCGCGGCGCGGGCGGCGGCCTCCTTGAGTTCGTCGGTCTTGGTCAACAACCCCTCTCCGCGCGCTGCCCGAGGCCCACCCTCTACGCCGCCGCTTGCCAGCCCGCAAGACGCGTGTGACAGAGTGCTGCCATGTTCGCCGGCGCCACCATCGTCTTCGATCTCGACGGCACTCTGGTCGATACGGCGCCCGACTTGACCAACGCTCTTAACGATGTGCTCGTGCGGCGCGGACACGATCCTGTTTCGATCGAGGTCATCCGCGGCTGCGTCGGCCACGGCGCAAGGGTCATGATCGAGCAATCGCTGGCAAGGGTCGGCGCGCAAGGCGACGTGGACCGGATGCTGGCTGAGTTCCTGGCTCATTATGAGACGAACATCGCCCGCGAGAGCCGGCCCTATCCCGGCGCGATCGCGGCGCTCGACCGCCTCGCCGCCCAAGGGGCGCGCCTTGCGATCTGCACCAACAAGCGCGAGAGCCTGAGCCGGCTTCTGATCCAAGAGCTTGAAATCGAACACTATTTCACGGCACTCGCGGGACGCGACACGTTCCCCGTGGCAAAGCCGCATCCCGGCCACCTTACCGGCGTGATCGCGCTTGCGGGCGGGGACCTGTCGCGATCGGTGATGATCGGCGACAGCGACATCGATTTGAGGACAGCCAAGGCGGCCGCGGTGCCGGCGATCCTTGTGAGCTTCGGCTACGGCGCGTCCCCCGTTGACGGCTTCGCCCCGGAGGCGGTGATTGACCATTTCGACGAACTCGATGGGCACGCCGCCCGTCTCCTCGACGACGCCGCGGGCGCGCCTTCCCGAGGCTGAATCGCCTCAATCCCGCCGCAGATCTTAGCCTAACTCCACCGGCCGCTCTCAAAGAAGAGCCATGGTCGAAAGCGAGTTTCGCATGCGCGCGAACGGGGGGCTTGTGCAGGTGTTCAGGGAGAAAGAGATGCTCAGACGTCTGGTGACCGGCGTTGCCATCGTGTGCCTCATGGGCGGGGCAGCTTACGCGCAAGGAGACGAACCGGTCGATAGCGAGTGCGCCCAGCAGCTCACGACGGCGCAGGAAACCGTGCAGGACAGGGTCGATAACAACGCCTTAAGCGAGGCCGACCAGGAAAAGATCTACGCGCTCATGGACGAGGCCGACGCGCTCTGCACCGAGGGAAAATCCGACGAAGCGATCGCGACGCTCGGCACCGTCAACAAGATGGTCGCGGGCCAATAGCGACAGTTTGACGAAGGGCTGGGGGCTGAAGGCTCCCCTCATCCATGCGACGCTGTCGCCTCTGATTTTTGGGCACGGATTTCTGTGGTGTCATGCCCGCGAAAGCGGGCATCCAGTAAACGCAAGCCTGGGATGATGGCGCGCGCCGGCGGTTAGTGGATTGGTCGGTCAAGCCGGGCAATGACATCCTTGGAGGGAAGAAAAGATCGGCCCCGGCGGTTCCTTGACTTATCCGGGACCCGATCGCTAAATCCGGAAAGGAGCCGATCCTATTTCCGGAGGGGATCGAGCATCGCGGCTTCGACGGTCGCGAAAGCGAACGGGCGGTTAGCTCAGCTGGTAGAGCACTGTGTTCACATCGCAGGGGTCACTGGTTCGAGTCCAGTACCGCCCACCATTCCAAGCCTTTGATCTGACTCTCAAATAGGCGAGGGTCAGTCTTTCCTCTCAAAGATCGAAACCTCGGCTGTCACAGCTACGTCACAGCAGGAGGTTTTCCATGGCTACAATTCGAAGGCGGGGATCCAGATGACAGGTCCAGATACGCCGCTTAGGCTTTCGTCCAGTCTCGCGTTCATTCCATGCCCGTAAGGACGCACAGGCTTGGGCTAGGGGCTTATGGAGGTCCAAGCAGACCGACGTGACCTCCCAGACGACCCCAGGGCACTGCAGCAGGCGACGCCCGCGAAAATTCTGCTCCTACCCGGTGAAGATCACGTAGCGAAAACTGTAAGGCCAAGGCTGGATGCACTCGGACTTGATCGGGAAGGCCGACAGCGAATTGCGGTGGCTTCCGACCCCTTCAATTTCACCGATGAAGGATTGGGGATGCTCGCTGGCACAATGGCCGAGTTGCAGCCAACTTTGGTGGTGGTTGACCCATTGGCCGTCTATATCGGGGGCAAAGTGGATATGAACCGACAAAATCAGGTGCGCGAGTTTATGGGACCTTTGGGAAAGATCGCTCAAGAGCACAATGCAGCAATCGCTCTCGTGCATCACGCCAAGAAAGCGCAAGGCGGGAAGGCCATACATCAGAGTTTAGGTTCCATTGACTTCGTCGCGGCTGTCCGATCTGTCGTGGGCGTTTACGAGTACGAAGGCAACGTCGTCATGGCTCACGCGAAGCACAACCTCTCACCTAGAGGGGCGACGCTCGCGTTCAGCATCAGTGACAAAGGAGTGCGCTGGCTTGGTCCTATCCAGGTCACTGCTGACGAACTTGCCTTTGGTCCTGAGGCGCAAGAAAGGCGGACCCT
>DASTKZ010000081.1:0-35223 GCA_035715445.1 Methyloceanibacter sp. | reverse complement strand
CTGTTGGGTGCGCCCATCTGCATGGCGAGCATGTAGCGAAGCTCGTCGAAGAAGGCGCTCGCGTCCTCTTCGCTGGTGAAATAGCCGCCCTTCCAGCCCCAATACGTCCACGTGCCGGCCAGCCGGTCGAAGACCTGCCGTGCATCGGTCTCGCCGCCGTAGCGCTCGGCCTCGGGGAGGGAGGCGAGCGCTTCCTCGTCGGGGATCGACCGCCACAGCCAGGACGGGACCGAATTCTCCTCGACCCGCTTCGACTTCGCCGGCACGCCAGCTTTACGGAAATATTTCTGCGCCAGGATGTCGGCCGCGACCTGGCTCCAACGCTCCGGGACCGCGAAACGGGCGAGAGAGAACACCACCGAGCCGTCGGGATTGCGGATTTCGCTGCCGCTTTCCCGGAACGGAATGGCGTCATAAGGCGATTTGCCCGCCTCGGTGAATCGTCTCTCGATCCGCATCGCTTTCTTCCCCCTAGCCATGCGCTCCAGCCTGACCGCGCGCGTAACCGCTGAAACTGGGGCGATTCGTGTTTGTCATCAACATATATGCACTCACTTCTTACTATACCACTAAAGGCTGTGGGGGAGTCTGGGGAAGTTGTGTGGACAGGGAGGGGACAGAAGAGGCCCAAATCGAGCGGGCGACCCCGGTCCTTTCGGCTCCGTGGCCGGCCGCTACGGCGCCTTGGACCGGGCACATAATCGGGCACATAATAATGGCGCCGCTTGAGCGCCAGGGGCGGGGGGCGCGGCCTGGACAGGGGCTTGGCCTTGAGGCCATAGTCCCGGCGCAAACGAAGAAGCGGCGAACGCTGGCATGGGACTTTTCACCGAACTCTTCGCCTGGTGGACCGGGAACACCATCGGCACGCGCCTCTATACCTGGCGAAAGGGGGAGCGCGTGGGCGAGGACGGTTTGGGCAACGTCTATTACCGCGAGCGGGGCGGGAAGCGCCGCTGGGTGATCTACCGCATGCTTTCCGAGCCATCGCAGGTCCCGCCCGAGTGGCACGCCTGGTTGCACTACACCGTCGATGTGCCGCCGACAGAGGAGCGCTACACGCCGCGTCCGTGGCAACAGGCGCACCGTCCGAACCTGACCGGGACTTTCGAGGCCTACCGCCCGCCCGGCTCGACGCTCCGCACCGATACGGCGAAACCCCCGCTGGATTACGAGCCGTGGCAGCCCAATTGAACGAGCCGTCGGCGCTCGACGCCGAGCCGCCGAAGCCGGTACAGCGCTGGACGGCGTCGGACTACGCCAAGAACGGGCGCTTCGTGCAGGAGCTTGCCGGCCCAATCTTCCACATGCTCGAGGCCAAGCCCGGAGAGCGCATCCTCGATCTCGGCTGCGGCGACGGCGCGCTCACGGCGGAGATCAGGGCGCTCGGCGCCGACGTCGTTGGCGTCGATCTGAGCGAGGAATTGCTCGCTGTCGCGCGCATGAAGGGGCTAGCCGTGCGCAAGGTTGACGGCCACGCGCTCGATTTCGTCTCCGAGTTCGACGCGGTCTTCTCCAATGCCGCGCTCCACTGGATGCGAAAGCCAAGATTGGTGATCGCCGGCGTTGCCCGCGCGCTTCGCTCGCGCGGCCGTTTCGTCGGCGAGCTCGGCGGGCATGGCAATGTCGCGGCGATCGGAACGGCGATCCGCGCCGTCGGCGCCCGCCGCGGCGCCGATCCCGCGTTCACCGCGCCCTGGTTTTTTCCGACGCCGGAGGAGTACGGGCGCCTGCTCACCGAAGGCGGCTTCGCGGTGAAAGAGATCGCTCTCGTGCCGCGCCCGACGCCGCTCAAGACCGGCATGGAGGGATGGCTCAGGACCTTCGGCCGGTCCTTTTTCGACCAATTCCCCGAGCCTGAGCGCAGCGAGGTCGTGGACGAGGTCCTCGAATTGTTGCGGCCTTCGCTCTGCGACACGGACGGGCGCTGGACCGCCGACCACGTTCGGCTTCGCTTTCACGCTGCGCGCGGCGACTGATTGGGGGGCGCCACAGCGATGCCCCAATCCTGGACGAGGCGTTTGCCGCAGGTCATGATGAGGAGAGGCGAGGAGCGCGAGGGGAGCGCTGCCTCGGACGACACGATCATCGAACGGCCGGTTCACGAGGTTTGCGGCATGGCGAAACGAGCGAAGATCGGGAGTGCGCGCGGGCCTCGTCCCTTCCTTCCCCTTTCATGCCTCGCGCTCGCCGCGTGCCTTCACCCGGGCGCGGCCTCGGCCGAAATCGTCAAGAACCCGATCGCCGTCTTCGCCGCTCTCGACAAGGTCACGGGGCGGATTTCGCATCTCGAAGTCCCCATCAACAACACGGTGGAGTTCGGTGCGCTCAAGGTGACGCCGAGAGTTTGCGACACCCGGCCCCCGACGGAGCAGCCGCGCACCGCATCATTCGTCGAGGTGGATGAAGTGAAGCTCACCGGCGAGGTGCAGCGGATCTTTACCGGCTGGATGTTCGCAGAAAGCCCCGGCCTTCACGCCGTCGAGCACCCGGTCTTCGACGTGTGGCTCACCAACTGCAAGACCAATGCGCCGCCGGCTCCCTCCGGCAACGCCGAGAACGCCGCCGCGCCCGGCGCGGAAGTTCCCGCCGGCGAAGCGCCGCCCGCTGAGGCTGCTCCCGCCGAAGCGCCGCCTGCCGACGCGCCGGCCGATGCCGCGCCGCCGCCGGGCGAACCGGCCGACCCGCTGCCGTGGGCGAAGCCGCCGCCCAACGCTCCCTCGAGCAATCGCTGAAATTCGTCGCGGCTCACCTCGATCGCACCGAAGCGGGCGAGGTGACCGGTGACGAACTGCGTGTCGAGGAGGGTGAATCCGCCATAGATCAGCCGCGCCACGAGATAGACCAGCGCGATCTTGCTGGCGTCGCGCGCGCGAGAGAACATGCTTTCACCGAAGAAGGCGCGGCCGAGATGCACGCCGTAAAGCCCGCCCACGAGCGCGCCGTCCTGCCAGACCTCAACCGTGTGGCAATGGCCTAGTGCGAACAGTTCGCGATAGAGGCCCCGGATGCGGGCGTTGATCCAGGTCGAGCGCCGGCCTGAGCGGGGCGCGGCGCAGCCGTCGATCACCGCCTCGAAATTGCGGTCGATCTTCACCTCGAAGCTGCCGCTGCGGATGGTGCGCGCAAGGCGCTTCGGCACATGCATGCCGCTCAGCGGAAGAATGCCGCGACGTTCCGGTTCGATCCAATAGAGCGCGTTGTCTTCCGCGCTCTCCGCCATGGGAAAGATCCCGCAGGCATAGGCCTTGAGCAGGACCTGCGGCGTGATCTCGATAGTGACGTCGTCAATCGCCGTCATCAGTTCTTCCCGCGGGCGTGTTTGGCGAGATGTTTCTCCAGCCAATGGATGTCGTAATTGCCATCGACGATTTCGGGCTCGGACATGAGCGAGATGAACAACGGTATGGTGGTCTCGATGCCATCGACCACGAACTCCCCGAGCGCCCGCTTGAGCCGCATCAGGCACTCGTTGCGCGTCCTTGCATGCACGATCAGCTTGCCGATCAGGCTGTCGTAGTAAGGGGGAATAGTGTAGCCCGCGTAGGCGCCCGAATCGACCCTGACGCCCAATCCACCCGGCGGATGGAAATGGGTGATCGTCCCCGGCGACGGCCGGAAGGTGTGTGGGTTCTCGGCGTTGATGCGGCATTCGATGGCATGCCCGTTGAAGCGAATGTCTTCCTGCTTGAGCGATAGCGGGGCGCCGGCGGCGATCCTGATCTGCTCGATGACGAGATCGATGCCGGTGATCATCTCGGTCACGGTGTGCTCGACCTGCAGCCGCGTGTTCATCTCGATGAAAAAGAACTGGCCGCCCTCGTATAGGAATTCGACCGTGCCGACGCCGCGATAGCTCAATTCCCGCATCGCCTCGGCCACCGTCTCGCCGATCCTGACGCGCTCGCTTTCATTGAGCGCGGGCGAGAGCGCTTCTTCCCAAAGCTTTTGATGGCGGCGCTGCAGCGAGCAATCGCGCTCGCCGAGATGAATGGCGTTGCCCGCGCCGTCGCCCAGAACCTGCACCTCGATATGGCGCGGACGGCCGAGATATTTTTCGAGATAGACGGTGGCGTCGCCGAAGGCGGCCTTCGCTTCGTTGCGCGCGGTCATGAGCGCGGGCTCGAGCTCGTCCTCGGTCAGCGCAAGCTTCATGCCGCGCCCGCCGCCGCCCGCCGCCGCCTTGACCAAAAGCGGATAGCCGATCTCGCGCGCGGCGCGCTTCGCTTCCTTGATGTCCTCGACCGGGCCCGATCCCGGCACGACCGGAATGCCGATCTTCTGCGCCGTGACCTTGGCCTCGATCTTGTCGCCCATCAGCCGAACGTGCTCGGCCGCCGGGCCGATGAAGGTGATGTCGTGCTCATCGAGGATCTCGGCGAAGCGGGCATTCTCGGCGAGGAAGCCGTAGCCGGGATGAACCGCGTCGGCGCCGGTGATCTCGCAGGCGGCGACAATGGCCGGAATGTTGAGGTAGCTGTTCTTGGCCGGCGGGGCGCCGATGCACACGCTCTCGTCGGCGAGGCGGACATGCATGGCGTCGGCGTCGGCGGTCGAATGCACCGCGACAGTCGCGACGCCCAATTCCTTGCAGGCGCGTTGGACGCGAAGCGCGATCTCTCCCCGGTTTGCGATCAGGATCTTGTCGAACATCGCGCCCCGGTTAGCGTTGCTCGATCACCGCCAGCGGCTCGCCATATTCGACCGGTTGCCCGTCCTCGACGAGGATGGCGATGACGGTGCCGGCGCGGGGGGAGGGGATCTGGTTCATGGTCTTCATGGCCTCGATAATGACCAGTGTCTGTCCCGCCGTCACCTTCGATCCGATTTCGACGAAGGGTGGCGCGCCGGGCTCGGCGGCGCGATAGGCGGTGCCGACCATCGGCGAGGTCACGGTGCCGGGATGGACAATGAACTCCTCGGCCTGACCTGCTCCCCGTTTGGCCGGCCTCGGATTGTCGCTCTTCGCCGGGCGGGCGCTTTCGCGCGGTTCGCCATGGGGGAGGTCGGTGGTCAGCGTCGTGGTCAGGTTCACCCCGCGCGCGACCTTGATCCGGCGCCCTTCGTGCTCGACCTCGATCTCGGTGAGACCGGTCTCCTCGAGAAGCGCCGCCAGTTCGCGGATCAGCTCCTTGTCAAAACCGCCCCCTTGTCGGGTCATAGGTGGCTTCCCTTTTTCCTGCGCCGTCATTTCGCCTTCGCCGGCACGAGCGTTGACGCCAGCGCTTCGATGGCAAGCTCGTAACCCGTCGCTCCGAAGCCGCAGATCACGCCTTTTACCGCCTTGGAAATGTACGAATGGTGTCGAAACGGCTCGCGCGCGAAGATGTTCGACAGATGAACCTCGACGCAAGGAACCGTGCAAGCCAACAGCGCATCGAGCAGTGCGATCGAGGTATGGGTGAAAGCGCCGGCATTGACAATCAGCCCCGCGCCCTCCGTCCGCGCCTCCTGGATCCAGGCCACGAGCTCGCCCTCATGGTTGCTCTGGCGAAATGTGACCGGGAATCCTAGCGCTGCCGCCTTACGCTCGCATCGGATCCGCAAATCGTCGAGCGTTTCCCGGCCGTAGACCTCGGGCTCACGTGTCCCAAGCAGGTTGAGATTGGGACCGTTCAACACGTAAATCGGCTTGGCCATGGCGGGTTGGAAACGCTTGATGCGGCTGGGCTGGCGCGGGTTCGCTGCGCTCGTCCCGGCATGAGGGATCGGCCCCTTTACCAGCTTTTCGGCCCTTCCGCAAAATGCGTGCGGGCGTCCCCTTTTAAGCCATCCTGGGAGTTCAGGCGCGCCTAGCAGGTTACGTTGCAGCCCTTTTCCCGGACCTCTCCGATCTTTGCCACCAGCTGGTCGTAGAGGTCGTCGGGCGCGCCTGCGATCGTCCGGTCGCCGATCAGGTAAAGCGGCGTCCCCTGCAAGCCGAGCTTCTGCGCCAACTCCTTGGTTTCCTCCAGCGCCTTGGCGGTCGAGGGGTCCTGCATGTCCTTCTCGAGCTGCGGCACGTCGAGGCCGAGTTCGGTTGCGACCCGAAGCGCCTTCTCTTTGTCAGCCTTGCCCGGCGCCGCATACATCTTCTGATGCATCTCGAAATATTTTCCCTGCTTGCCGGCGGCAAGAGCGGCCTTCGCCGCCCATTCGGATTCCTCGCCGAAAATGGGCAGCTCCTTGAAGACGATGCGCACCTTGTTGTCGCTGTCGATGAGCTTGACCAGCTCCGGGAGCGCCCGGCGGCAATAGCCGCAATTGTAGTCGAAGAACTCGACCACGGTCACATCGCCGTCGGGATTGCCCGCGGTATAGGACAGGGGCGAGCGGAAGAGGGCGTCGGCATTGTCGCCGATGACCTTCTGCTGCTTCGCCGACTCTTCAGCCTGTTGCCGCTTGTCGAGCTCGGTCGTCATGTCGACCAGGATTTCGGGATGCTTGGTGAGATAATCGCGAACGATGTCGATGACGGCCTTCTCGTTGAGCGCGGCTCCCGGGGCATCGACCACCCGCGGCGCCGTGCGAGAGACGACGAGAAGGATCGCCGCGCTCACGAGCGCGGCCACGATTGCCGCCACGAGCGCCGTGGCCAGGCCTGTCTTGGGGGTCATGCTGAAATCTCCGGGGGCTGTCTATTCGTTGCGGGTCTTGGGGAGCTCGAAAGCCAAAATGTCGTCGGCCTTGATCCAGTTGGGCGTCCCGTCGATAAAGCCGTCCCTGGCGCGCTTGGCCTGTTGTTTGGCAAGCTTCAGCTGACCTTCATAGAAATACGCCTCGGCCGATGCAAGCGCGGCTTGCGCCATGAACTGTTTCTTGGCGCCAACCGCCTGTGCCGCCTCGGCTTTCCGGGCGTAAGCGGCCGCCAGCATGCGATACCCCATGGCGGAGCTGTCCTCGCGCGCGATAGCGGTGCGTAGGTTGCTGATGGCCTCATCGACAAATTTCGGATTGTTGGCGCCAACGAGCGCTTGGCCCAACATCACCCGGAGCAGCGGCTCGTTGGGAGCGAGCCGGACCGCCTCGCGAAGCGGCGCGACCGCCGCCGCAGGTTTGCCGCTCTCGAACAGGAACTGGCCCTTGATCTCGTAGAAATAGGCCCAGTCGGGCTTGGCGGCGATCAGCGCGTCGATGAGCGGCTCGGCGACATCCATGCCGGACTTCCGGTAGGTGGCGATCGCTCTTGCATAGTTGGCGGGCAGGCTTTGATCGGTGTTTGGGTAGAGGTTGAACACGGTTTGCGGCTCGTCGATGAAGCCGAACAGCTTCGCCCGCATCAGGTCGTGCCGGAACTGGAGCTCGGGTGCATCGAGTTTGTTGTAGTAGGGGCTCGACTCCACCAGCGTCCGGAGTTGCACGATGCGCGTCTGCGGCAGCGGATGTGTCATCAAATAGGGATTGATGCCTTGAACGCCGACAAGCTTGCTACCCATGAACTCGAAGGTCTCGAGCATGCCGCGCCCCGATTGCTTGGTGGCATTGAGGAACGTGATGGCAGCCTGATCGGCCGACGATTCCTCGTTTTGCCGGTACGCGAGCAGAGTGCGGAAGGCGGCATCCGTTCCCCCTCCGGCTATGCCCATGCCGGTTTGGCCCAGCCCGGGGGCGCCGGCGAGCGCACCGCCAACCATCGCCGCGACGCCGAGCAGTTGCATCATGAGCGCCGCCGATTTGGCGCGCGAGACCTGGGTTCTGAGCCGCGCAAGGTGACCGCCGGTGATATGGCCGCTCTCATGGGCGATGACGCCGATCACCTGATTGGGCGTCTTGGCGGACATCAACGCGCCGGCATGCATGAACATGTTGTGCCCGTCGACGACGAAAGCGTTGAAGTTGGGGTCGTTGACGATGTGAATGTTGATCGCTTGCGAGCCGAGACCGGCCGCGCCGAAGATCGGCTTGGCGTAAGCGCGGATCAGCGCTTCGGTTTCAGCATCGCGGATGAGGCCGGCCGCGTTCGCCGAGGTCGATGCGATCTGAGCGGCCGCAAGTCCGCAGACGAAAATCGCGCGGAGCCCCCGCGCTTTCGACCGGATTGGAACTTGAGCCTTTGACGGCATGGGTGTTCGGCTGTTCGCTTGGCGCGACGGGAATCCGCGGCAAAGCCGCCGGTATTAAGCCATCTCTCCGCCGCCGCTTGGATTGACGGTCGAATACGGCGACAACGTGACGAGTGACGGCGCCTTCATGCTGGCGGAAGCGCGGGGACGCGCGCGCGCGCCCCGCGCTTGGTTCGCATTCTAACGCTGCCACCAACCCCGGCGGCGCGGCGTCTCCGGTTCGCCCGGAATGTCGGCGGGCGCTTCCCTTGACGGTTCCGGCTCGATCGCGCTTGCGAAGGCCTCACGCGCTCGTGTTCGAGCGGACGCCTCCTCCTCGCGTGCGGCTCCTCTGCCGTTGTTCGCGTCATCGGCGGAAGGAGGGCCTCGTTCGCCCTGGGCCTCGATGCGGCTTTCGACCGGTCCTTCCTCTCCGGGCGCTCTCTGCGGACGCTGCCCGGATCGGCCGCGACGGCCGCCGCGGCGGCCTCTACGGCGCGGTCCTTTGCGGGCTTGCCCGCCGCCGTCCTCTTTCGCCTCGTTACCTCTCGGTTGTGCAGGGGCGGCTGCCGGCCGCTCCTCGGCGCGTTCCTCCATCTCCTCGTCGTGCCTCGGCAAGGCTGCATGCGAGGGCCGCTGATGCTCAGCACCACCCTCGCGCCCCCGCCGCCGCCGTCTTCGCCGCGACCGCGATCGCGGCTGCTCGGCCTCCGTTTCCGCCGTGGCTTCGGGCGGGGCAGGCGGCGGCTCTTCATGATGGACCCAATCCATGTGCACCGCGGCCGGTCCGTTCGCGATCTCGCCCTCGGCCGCGCGCTCGATCACGAACTGCGAGATATGCATGTCCTCGTCGGCATTGACCGTGATGGGGACGCGATAGCGCTGCTGGATATCGTTCAGGTGGAGGCGTTTCTGATTGAGGATGTAGAGCGCGACATCCACCGCGGTGGTGGCGGCGAGCGGCACGACGCCGTCGGTGATGAGCCGGTCCTCGATCGAGCGCAAGATGTCGAGGGCGACCGACTCGACCGACCGCACCATGCCGGTGCCCTGACACATCGGGCAGGGCTTGGTCGAGCCTTCGAGCATGCCTGTCCGGAGGCGCTGCCGCGACATCTCGAGCAAGCCGAAATGGCTGATCCGCCCGACTTGAATGCGCGCGCGATCGTGACGCAACGCCTCCTTGAGCCGTCGTTCGACCAGCCGGTTGTTGCGGCGTTCGTCCATGTCGATGAAATCGATCACGATCAATCCGGCAAGGTCGCGCAAGCGGAGTTGCCGGGCAATTTCCTCGGCGGCCTCGAGATTGGTCTTGAGCGCGGTGTCCTCGATATTGTGCTCGCGCGTCGCCTTGCCCGAGTTCACGTCGACCGAGACGAGCGCCTCGGTCTGGTTGATGACAATGTACCCGCCGGATTTCAGCACCACCTGCGGCGAGAACATCGCCGCGAGGTGACGCTCGACCTGGTAGCGGATGAAGACGGGCTCGGGCTCTTTGTAGGGCTTCACGTTCTTCGCATGGCTCGGCATCAGCATGCGCATGAAGTCCTTGGCTTCGCGGTAGGCGTCGTCGCCCGCGACCAGCACCTCGTCGATGTCCTTGTTGTAGAGGTCGCGGATCGATCGCTTGATCAGGCTTCCTTCCTCATAAACGAGCGCGGGCGCCGTCGATTTCAGCGTGAGGTCGCGCACGTTCTCCCACAACCGCAAAAGATAATCGTAATCGCGCTTGATCTCGGTCTTGGTGCGCTGGGCACCGGCGGTGCGGATGATGAGCCCCATGCCTTCCGGCACTTCGAGCTCGCCCGCGATTTCGCGCAAGCGCTTGCGGTCGGTGGGATTGGTGATCTTCCGTGAAATGCCGCCGCCGCGCGCCGTGTTCGGCATGAGCACGGTGTAGCGGCCGGCAAGCGAGAGGTAGGTGGTCAGAGCCGCGCCCTTATTGCCGCGCTCCTCCTTCACCACCTGCACCAGGATGATCTGGCGGCGCCGGATCACCTCTTGGATCTTGTAGGGACGTCCGCGCCGCCGCCGCGCCCGTTCGGGCACTTCCTCGAGCACGTCCTCAGAGCCGACCGACTCGACCGTCTCGGCGACGACATCGCTTCCGCCGTTCTCTTTCAGCGCAACCGGCTGACCGACGATCTCGGCGGGCTCGGCGTCATCGTCGTTTTCGCCTGCTGCGGGCTCGGGCGCGGTGGTGAGGTTGCCCTCTTCCGCTTCGGTGTCCGGCTCGTGCGCGGGCTCCGAGACTTTGTGGATGAGATCGGTCGCCTCCATGGCGACAATCGGCGGGTCTTCGCGCGGCGTGGTGTCGATCTCGTCTTCGTCGTCGGGATCGAATTTCGCAACCGAAACGACCTCGACCGGGCTTGCGCTGGGCGAGGGGGCCGCTTCGCGGCGCCCTTGGCCGTCATTCCGCCCACGGCCGCGGCGCCGGCGCCCGCGGCGCCGTCCGGCCGCGGCCTCGTCTTCGGCTTCCTCCGCGGCGAGCGCGCGGCTCTCCTCGGCGGCCTCTTCCTCGAGGAGCGCCTGGCGGTCCGCGACTGGAATTTGGTAATAGTCGGGGTGAATTTCAGTAAAAGCCAAGAAGCCGTGGCGGTTTCCTCCGTAATCGACGAAGGCCGCTTGCAACGACGGTTCTACACGCGTCACTTTGGCAAGATAAATATTGCCCCTGAGTTGCTTCTTGCTTGCTGATTCGTAGTCGAATTCCTCTACCCGATTACCCCTTACCACGACGACCCGGGTTTCCTCCGGATGCGCCGAATCGATTAGCATTTTGCTTGCCATTTTCTGTTATCTCCGCCGCGCGGGCCTCGGACGGCGGATCTGAGATCCGCTGATCGAGCGTCGGGTCCGAGCCCAGCGCGCGCCAATGACCAATAGACCATGATTCGCCGCGAGGCCCCATGGACGGCCCTTTCGGGCACAGAACTCCGGCCGCAATCGGCCGGACGGGGATCGGCAACATCGAAAAAGTATCGTGTTTTCCGATACTTATATGATTAAGCCGATCTTGCATCGCAGTCCTCATCGCCGCGTCTCGAACGCGGCTCGAGAGATTATGGCGGCGTGCTCTCACCTTGCCGCCCTTTCGAGCGTCCAGGCCATCCGAACGAGGCCTGACGCGGGAAACAATTCCGCCCGTATCGCCGTTTGGCGTCCGAGGGCTCTGGCTCGCTTGGCGAACCTGATCCTTATTACGGGTACGGAGGGAGATTTTGCAAGCGTTGCAGTGCGGCGCCCGGAAATGCGCCACAACGGTCGCTTAACGACTGCGTGGTTAAGATTCGACGGATTTCGAGCCCATTTTGACGCAATGAAAACCTGCCACGAGCCGACGCCGCGATCCGCGGCGCGGTTCGTTCGCCGGTTAGAGTATGGGGGACGATGCGCGTTCGGCGTGTCTTGCTCGCGGCGGTGCCGGTTTTGGCCTTCGGGCTGCAATTGGCGCCGATCGCGCAATCCTTTGCGGGCGGCGCCGAGCCGAAGCCTGTCGTCGCCAATGACGCGCGCGTTGCCGGCGACAGGGAGCGTACGCGCTTCATCGCCGATCTTTCCAAGAAGGTCGACGTTCACGTCTTCGCTCTCGGCAATCCCTATCGCGTCATCGTCGATGCCCCCGACGTAAGCTTCCAAATGCCCGACGGGGTCGGCAAAGCGAAGCGGGGGCTCGTCACCGCCTATCGCTACGGATTGTTCGCACCCGGCAAGGCGCGCATCGTCATCGATGTCGACGGACCCTTCCTCGTCGACAAGGCCTTCGTTCTCGAACCGCGCGACGAACAGCCCGCACGCCTTGTTATTGATCTCGTGCCGACCAACGAAAAGACCTTTCAAGCCAAAATGAAGGAAACGAAGCCCGAGACCGAAAACCCGGCGCCGGTGACCATTCCGCCACCGCCTTCGAGGCCTCCCAACGCGAAGCCCGTGGTCGTGCTGGATCCCGGTCATGGCGGCCTCGACCCCGGCACCAAGAGCGCCGCCGGCATGACCGAAAAGGAAGTCGTGCTCAACTTCGCCCGCGTGTTGAAGTCGAAGCTCGAAGCCTCCGGCCGGTACGAGGTCTATTTGACGCGCGAGGACGATACTTTCCTCGCTCTTCGAGAACGCGTGGCCTTCGCCCAGAAGAAAGGAGCCGGCGTCTTCCTCTCGATCCATGCCGACTATTTCCCGCAAGAAATCGACAAGACGACCGGCGCCACGGTCTACACGTTGTCGGAGCAAGCCTCTGACGAGGAGGCGAGGGCCCTTGCCGCCAAGGAGAATTTTTCCGACGCGCTCGCCGGAATCGAGCTTCCGAGCGACAGCGACGAGGTGCTCGCCAATATCCTGATCGACTTGGCCCAACGCGAAACGAAAAACCGCTCCGCGGTATTTGCGCGTTCCATCGTCGGAGAGCTTGGCGCGCGGAGCACCCTGCATACCCGCATGATCAAATCGGCGGGATTTCGCGTTTTGAAGGCTCCGGACATCCCCTCGGTGCTGCTCGAGCTTGGATTCTTGAGCAATCCCGACGACGAAAAGCTGCTTACCTCGGAGGCCTGGCGCGAGCGCACCGCCGAGGCCGTGGTCAAATCGATCGACGTCTATTTCGCCAAGCGCCTGGCCCAAAGCCCCTATTGACCTCGGCCCCTAAGCGGCCTTCAATCCCGTGATTTCCCGCGACTCCAGCGTTTTGTTGCCATATTCTTCGCTAGGGTTGCTCGGGGTCCCCGGCATCAAGACCGGGTCGGGACGGGTTCGACGATGGACATTACCCAGCCAGTCAAGCCGCCGCAGGGCAAGCGGCGCCGCCGCCGTGGCGGGTTCTTCCTGCGTTTCATCGGCTTCATGTTCGCCGCGGTCATGATCGTGTTCATCGCCGCGGCCGGCGCCGCCGCCTTCGTCTTGTGGAAGGTGTCGAGCGAGTTGCCCGATTACGAGGTGCTGGCGAAATACGAGCCGCCGGTCATGACCCGCATCCACGCCGACAACGGCGCGCTGATCGCCGAGTTCTCGCGCGAACGGCGTATCTACGTGCCGATCACCGCGATCCCTGCCTGCATCATCGACGCGTTCATCTCCGCCGAGGACAAGAATTTCTACCAGCATGGCGGCCTCGACGTGCAGGGCATCATCCGCGCCGTCGTCACCAATCTGAGCAATGCCTCGGCCGGCAGGCGCTCGGTCGGCGCTTCGACCATCACCCAGCAGGTCGCCAAGAATTTCCTTCTGTCGAGCGATCAGACCATCGAGCGCAAATTGAAGGAGGCGATCCTTGCCATCCGCATCGAGCGCGCCTTCACCAAGGAGCAGATCCTCGAGCTTTATCTCAACGAGATCTATCTCGGCGTCGGCGCTTACGGCGTGGCCGCCGCCGCGCAGTCCTATTGGGACAAGGCTCTGAACGAACTGACCCTTGCCGATTGCGCCTATCTTGCCACCTTGCCCAAGGCGCCGAGCAATTACGACCCGTTCAAATTCGCCGACCGCGCCATCGCCCGCCGCAACTGGGTCATCGACCGCATCGTCGAGAACGGCTTCGCCACCAAGGAAGAAGGCGAGGCCGCCAAGGCTCAGCCGCTCGGCGTCATCAAGCGCAAGAGCGGGCCCAAGATCTTCGCTTCGGAATATTTCGCCGAGGAAGTCCGCCGTGAGATTCTCGACCACTTCGGCGAGGACAAGCTTTACGGCGGCGGTCTCTCCGTGCGCACGACGCTCGATGCAAGACTGCAGCGCGCTGCGCGCAAGGCGCTGATCGACGGCTTCGTCGCCTATGATCGCCGACGCGGCGGCTGGCGCGGGCCTGTGAAGCAGATTGAGATCGGCGGCGATTGGGGCACGACGCTCGCCGGCATTCAGGTCTGGCCCGACATTGCGCCGTGGCGGCTTGCTGTCGTTCTCGAAGCTACCAAGGACAAGGCCATTGTCGGCATTCGGCCCGGACGCACACCCTCCGGCCAGCTCGAGAAGGAGCGCGAGACCGGGGTCGTCCCGTTCGAAGAGGTGAAGTGGGCGCGGCCGAAGCTCGAGCGCGGTCTTGGCGGGGCGCCGGGGAGCGTGACAGCCGTGCTAAAGGTGGGCGATGTCATCTACGTTTCGCCGCGCGAGCCTGAGATCGCCGACGACGGCACGCCGAAGCAAACGCCGGAAGAGCTGAAAGGGCAGTGGTCGCTGCAGCAGGTTCCACAAATCGGCGGAGCGTTGGTTGCCATGGATCCCCATTCGGGGCGCGTGCTCGCCATCGCCGGCGGGTTCAGCTTCGCCCAGAGCCAGTTCGACCGCGCGACTCAGGCGCGCCGCCAGCCCGGAAGTTCGTTCAAGCCGCTCATCTATACCGTCGCTCTCGACAACGGTTACACGCCCTCGAGCATCATCGTCGACGGCCCGATTTGCATCGATCAAGGCAAGGGCATGCCGCAATGGTGCCCGAAGAACTATGACGCAGGTTCCGCCGCCGGTCCTTCGACCTTGCGCTTCGGCATCGAGAAATCCCGCAACCTCATGACCGTGCGGCTCGCCCGCGACATGGGCATGCCGATCATCGCCGAATATTCGCGCCGCTTCGGCGTCTACGACGATCTGATGCCGGCCCTGTCGATGGCGCTCGGCGCGGGCGAAACCACGTTGCTGCGTATGGTGACCGCCTATTCGATGCTGTGCAACGGCGGAAAGCAGATCAAGGCGAGTTTCATCGATCGGGTTCAGGACCGCTACGGCCGCACGATTTGGCGGCACGATCAGCGCGAGTGCTCGAACTGCGGCGCCCGCGAATGGAGCGGCCAAGCGGAGCCCGACCTGATCGATAACCGCGCGCAGGTCATCGATCCGATGTCGGCCTTCCAGATGGTCTCGATCATGGAAGGCGTCGTTCAGACCGGCACGGCCCAGAGGCTCAAAGTTCTGAAGCGTCCGATCGCCGGCAAGACCGGCACCACTAACGACTACAAGGACGCCTGGTTCGTCGGCTTCACCCCCGATCTCGCCGTCGGCGTCTATATCGGCTACGACCAGCCTGTCTCCATGGGCCATGGCGAAACCGGCGGAAGCCTCGCCGCACCGGTCGTGCGCGACTTCCTGCGCGAAGCGCTGAAGGATGTGCTCCCGGTCCCGTTCCGCGCGCCCTCCGGCATCAAGCTGGTGCGCGTCAACCACAAGAGCGGCCAGCCGTCGGGCGCGGCCGGGTCGATCGTGGAGGCGTTCAAGCCGGGCCAGGAACCCGCGGGCTCGGTCGAGGTCATGGAAGGCGGGGAAGTGGCCGAAGACGGGTCCATGCCGCCGCGCCCCGATGGTTACGCGCCGCCGCCGCCCCCGGGCTACGGCCCTCCGCCCGCCCCACCGCCGGCGCCGCCGTTCCAGCGGGGTCCAGCTCCCGGCAACGACCGCTCTTTGACATCCGGTACCGGCGGCCTCTACTAGTTCCTATATAGAGCAGTTGGTCTGACGCCGCCGCGAGACGGCGGACGGTCTCATCCATTCATATTTCGAGGACGCGATGCGCGCCGAAACCGAATCGGTCGTCAACGACATCAAAGAATCCCTGGCCTTGCTCCGGAGGCATCTTTGACCCCGATCGCGCGAGGCAGAGACTGGCTGAGCTCGATCGCGAGGCCGAGGCCCCGAATTTCTGGAGCGACAGCCGCCGCGCGCAGAGCCTGATGCGCGAGCGCCAGCAGGTCGAAAACGCGCTCGGCGCGTTCGACCGCATTGTCGGCGAGCTCGACGAACAGGTCGCGCTCATCGAGCTCGGCGAGGAGGAGGGGGACGAGCACGTCGTCGCCGAAGCCGAGGGGGCGCTTCAGCGACTGCGGCAGGAGGCCCACACGCGGGAAGTAGAGGCGCTGCTCTCCGGCGAGGCCGACGCCAATGACGCCTATGTCGAGATTCACGCCGGCGCGGGCGGCACCGAAAGCCAGGATTGGACGCAGATGCTCGAACGCATGTATGTGCGCTGGGCGGAAGGGCGCGGTTACAAGGTCGAGATCATCGGCGAGCATTACGGCGAAGAGGCCGGCATCAAGTCGGCGACCGTCCTGGTCAAGGGCGCCAACGCTTATGGCTGGCTGAAAACGGAGTCGGGCGTCCACCGCCTGGTGCGCATCTCACCCTTCGACTCCAATGCGCGCCGGCACACGAGTTTCGCCTCGGTGTCGATCTACCCCGCGATCGACGACACGATCGAGATCGCTATCGACGAGAAGGATGTTCGCATCGACACCTATCGCTCCTCGGGCGCGGGCGGCCAGCATGTCAACACCACCGACAGCGCGGTGCGCATCACCCATCTTCCGACCGGCATCGTCGTGCAGTGCCAGAACGAGCGATCGCAGCACAAGAACCGGGCCACCGCCTGGGGGATGCTGCGGGCGCGGCTTTACGAGGCCGAACTCAAGCGCCGCGAAGAGGAAGCCCAAGCCGCAGCTGCCGCCAAGTCGGATATCGGCTTCGGCCACCAGATCCGGTCCTACGTGCTCCAGCCTTATCAGCTGGTGAAGGATTTGCGGACCGGGGTCGAAAGCACCAATCCTTCCGCCGTGCTCGACGGCGACATCGATCGCTTCATCGAGGCAGCGCTGGCCGAACGCATTCACGCCGATCAGAAAGCCTGAACGGCTCCCGGCAGGCAATCACCGTAATGGCGGCGCTCCGCTATTCCGCGGCGTGCGACGGAATACTGCTCGGCTCGTCTTTGGGCTTGTTGTCCGAGCCTGCGGACTTCTCGGGACGCGATCCGTTTCCGGAGACGGCTTTGACTTCCGTCAGTGGATTGTCGGAGCGGCGCGACTTGCCCTCAAAATACGCACCCTGCTCGATGGCGAGACTCTGATGGAAGATATCGCCTTCGACATGCGACTGCGCCTGGAGCGTGACACGCAAGCCCCTGATCGAGCCGACCACGCGCCCGCGCACGACGACATCCTCGGCCATGACGCCGCCGATCACTTGCGATTTGTCGCCGAGCAGAAGCGAACCGCAATGGATGTCGCCCTGGATCTCGCCATCGACCTGGATCTCGCCCTTCGAGTTGACGTTGCCCGTGATGCTGAGATCCTCGCCGATGATCGAGGGGACCATCTTGCTCGCAGCGGGGCTTGGGCTCTTGCTTGCGTAGGTTGCGGGCCGCTCGGTGAAGGGCGTCTTCAACTCGCCCGTACGCTCGCTGCCCATTTTCGTGATGCTCTCGCCCGACTCGGGCTTCTTAGTGAACATGACCGGTACCTCCCCATCGCAACTATGACCCGGGGCGCCAATAAGTCAGTCCACTGACGCAACGTTTGCGAGCCGATGCGATCCCCTATTGAGGCTTCCAGGGATTGCCACGGAGTTCCGTCAGGGCCCAAGAACGCAGCGCCCACTCCTAACCATAACAATATCGTCTCGATCGCGTGTTGTCATGAGGCTTCTCCCGGCTGAGACAGGACCTCGCGAAAGCGGGGCTAAGCCACGGGCGCGGCCGCGAAAACCGCCTTCCTTTGGCCGATTTTACCGCCTCTTATGTCTTGAGCCCTTACCTTGACGCTGGGCGCCTGAGCGGTGAGCTTGCGAGGCTAGGGGGCTCGATTGGGGGGATGCCGACAAGGCCGTGAACAGGTGAGGCGTCGCGTTCGTCGAGGGAGGCGCGGCCCTCGTGGCGTGGCGCGACGTCATCCGCCCGAGCGCGGGGCGAGGAGTGCGTCTCTGGCCTGGTCGCCGCGGGATTTGAGGGAATGAGCCAAGCGATCGCAGGCGCTCTCTCGAAACTGACCACCGAGAGTGGTAGAGCAATCCAGGCATTGCGCGCATGGGCGCGCGCGGCCGCGTTCCGCGTACGGGCTAAGGGAGATGCCTGGTGGCGCGCCGGCATGGAGCGGCTCGGCGCCCGCAATATTTCCGACCAGCCGATCTCCAATGCCCTCGTCAAGCTGACCGCCGAGAGCAGCAAAGTCATCCTCGCCTTGCCCGAGCGAAGCCGGGCGCTGGTGAAGCGCGTTCCCCAGCCGGTTCAGCTCGAACTCAAGAAACTGTCCTCGCGCGGCGCGCATGTGACCCGGGAAATTTTCGCCGGCATTCTCGTGGTCGGACTGGTTGCCATCGTTCTCGGCTATGGCCGGCTTGCCCGCGGCCCCGTTTCTCTCACGGGCCTCGTTCCCTCCATCGAGGAGGCCATCAATCGCGAACTTGCCGGTGTCAGTGTCAAGATCGACGATGCCATCCTGACGCGGGCGCCCGACGGGCCGGGCGTGCTGTTCCGTCTGCGCAATATCCGCCTGGTCGATGCAAACGGGGCGATCCTCGCCCAAGCGCCGCTCGCGGCCATCGGCATGAGCGGAAGTGCGCTTCTTTCCGGGCGGCTCGCGCCGGGAAGCGTCGATTTCATCGGTCCGCGGCTCCTCCTGACGCACGAGGCCGGCCGGGGCCTGTCGCTCAGCTTCTCGCGTGCCGCTCCGGGTGGCGCCGAAACGGCGCCCCCGGACGCCTCGCCGCAAGCGGCCGCGCCGGCGGGCGAAACGCGCATTCCGGAATCGGTGATCGTCAAGCGTCAAGTCGAGCGTCCGGGCGGCGGACAGGTCCTCGACGTGACGCGGACAGTCGCGGAAGTCTTCGAGCGCGCGCGAAAAGGCGACAGCTCCTATCTCACGCGCTTCGGCGTTCAGAATGCGCTCGTCGTGCTCACTCACGGCGATACGCAGACGTCATGGCAAGTGCCCGACTTCTCCGTCGATCTCGAACACCATAACGCCCGCAGCGTTCTCGTCGGCCAAGCCAACTTCGCCTCCGCCAAGGGTGATTGGCAGCTCGAGATGCGCGCGGCCGAGCAGACGCGGCGCCAGAGCCTCTCCATCACCGCGCTGATTCAGAATCTCGTGCCGTCGGGGATTGCCGGAAACTTTTCCTCGCTCGGCCTGCTGAGAGCGCTCGACATGGTGGTGAATGGCAAGGCGAGCGTCGAGCTGTCCAACGCCGGGGACTTCATGTCGGGCTCGGCCGATCTCGGCTTGGAAAGCGGACAGATCACCCCGCCCTGGGACCCCGACAGTCCGTTGCGGATCGACCGCGGCCGCATCAAGTTGCGCTATGTCGAGGCGACGGACGCAGTCGAGATCGCCCCATCGACGCTGGTTTGGGGCAAGAGCCAGGCCATGTTCAGCGGCCTGTTCCGGCCCGAGCGCGGTGAAGGCGGCGCGCCTGTCGCGTGGAACTTCGACCTCAAGGCGAGCCCGGCGGTGCTTGCGGTCGAAGAATTCGGGCTTACCCCGATGAAAGTCGATGAGTGGCGGGCGACGGGAAGCTTCATCCCGAAAGAGGGCCGCATCAATCTCACGAGCTTCGTCATTCGCGCGGGTGATGCCTCTATCACGCTGGCAGGGACCGCGGTCGATCGGGACGGGGCGGAGGACGTTCGCCTCGCGGGCGAGTTCAGCCCGATGTCGGTCGATGTGCTCAAGCGGTTCTGGCCGAAATTTCTCGCAGGCAAAGCCCGCGCCTGGGTGTTGGAGCGGGTCAGCGGCGGTCAGGTCATGGGCGGCAAGTTCGCCGTCAATCTCGATCAAGCCGCGGCCGCAGCGCTCAAGGCCGGCGGAGAGGTGCCTCCGGAGGCTGTGAAGGTCGAACTGACGTTTTCCGGCATGAGCATCGCCTATCTCCCGGAAATGCCGCCAGTCGTCACCTCGAAGGCCACGTTGACCGTGTCGGGGACGACGTTCGCCGTCGATATCCCCGAAGGCAAGATCACCGTGCCGTCGGGCCGGACGCTCGCGCTGAGCCAAGGGCGGTTCTCCATTCCCGACCTCCGCGTCGATCCGCAACAGGGCGATATCGTGTTCAAGGCAGGCGGCGAGACGCCGGGCTTCCTCGAACTCCTCGACCACGAACCGCTCGGCTACCTGCAAAGCGTCGGAATGAAGCCCGATTTTCTCGGAGGCACCGGCGAAGGCGACTTTTCCCTGTCGATGCCGCTTTTGGCCGATCTCACCTTCGAGCAGATCAAGGTCAACGGCCAGGCGCGCCTGAACAACGCGCTTTCCGGCAATCTCGCCGGCAATGTCGATGTCGAGGGCGGCTCCCTCGAAGTGAACCTTACCGATCAGGGCTTGCAGGCGCTGGGTCAGATCAGCATCAAGGGCGTCCCGGCCGAACTTTCCTGGCAACGCGTCTTCCGTACGCCCGATGCCGAGCAGCCGCCGCTCCAAGTAACCGCGCGCCTCGACGAACCAATGCGCGAACAGCTCGGGCTCAAAGTGAACCATCTGGTGAAAGGACCGACGCCCGTCACCTTGCGCGTGGCGCGGCTCGGCGTGGACACGCCGACGGTCATGGCGCTCGAAGCCGATCTCACCGAGGCGCAGCTTCTGTTCGGCGGGCTCGGCTGGACCAAGCCCGCCGGCCGTGCCGCCACGCTTCAGCTCGATTTTGCCCCGCAGGAGGATGGCTCGGCGCTTCTCGACAATCTCAAGATCCTCGGCGACGACATCGACATCCAGGGCGGGATCGCGCTCGACGCCGAGCAGCATCTCAAGGAATTTCACTTCTCCGATTTTTCCGTCAGCAGCCTGACCCATATCCAAATCAATGCGGTCGTTCGCGACGACCAGGTGCTCCAAATCAACGCCGAGGGCCCGAGCTACGACGGAAGACAGTTTTTCGAATCGCTGTTCTCGGCCGGCCAACTCGAAGGGTCACAGGACCCCGATGACCCGTTCGGCGTGGATTTGACCGCCAAGATCGGCACGGTGGTCGGCTTCTTCGACACAACGGCGACCAATGTCGAAGTGACCATGAAGAAGCGCAACGGCCGCGTCGTTGCCCTCGACGCCAAAGGCGAGCTGAACGGCAAGTCGCCCGCTGCGGTGCAGCTTGTGCAAAAAGACGCCGCGCGCATGGTCGAAGCCGAAGCCCGCAACGCGGGCGACGCGTTCCGCCTCGTCGGCTTCTATCCGAGCGTGGAGGGCGGCGAAGCCTCGCTTCAAGTCAATCTCGACGCCGGCGGACCCGGAACCAAGAGCGGGACGCTGTGGGCGCGCGATTTCGTGGTGCTTGGCGATTCGGTCGTGAGCGAAGTTCTCACCGATCCGAACTCCGCAGTGGTTTTGGGCCCCAGCCAGCGTAAGCAGCAAGTGACCCGGCAGCGCCTCTCCTTCAATCAGTTGCGCGCGCCGTTCTCCGTCGGCGGCGGCAAGTTCCGCCTGCACGACGCCTACATCAACGGGCCGATGCTTGGCGCGACCATGCGCGGCACGGTCGATTTCAAGGCGGCGATGGTCGAGCTCGGCGGCACCTATGTGCCCCTTTACGGTTTGAACTCCGCGCTCGGCTCGATTCCGCTCCTTGGCCGCGTGCTCGTCGGCCGCGAGGGCGAAGGCGTGGTCGGCATCACCTTCGCCATCAAAGGCAAGCTCGACGACCCATCCGTGATGGTCAACCCGATGTCGGTGATGACGCCTGGCATCTTCCGACAGATTTTCGAGTTCACCGGCACGGTCCCCGATCCCAACGTCAAGCCGGAGACGTCTTACGTCGTGCCCGGGCAATTCGGGCCGCCGGTTCAATAATCGTTCACACCGGCCTGATGAGGGCGTGCCGCTTCTTGCCGAGCGAGAGCTTGATGACGCCCTCCGGCGTGAGATCGGCGAGAGTCAGTTTCCGCTTTTCGTCGGTCACGGTCACATCGTTGATCTTGATGCCGCCGCTCTTGATCTGGCGCCGCGCCTCGCCGGTCGAGGCTACGAAGCCGGCCTCGAGATTGGCGGTAAGCACGCCCCAGCCCTTTTCCAGCTCCGCGCGGGGAACCTCGATCGTGGGGAGCGTGACGGCAATCTCGCCTTGCTCGAAGGTCGCCCGCGCCGTTTCGGCTGCGCGGTCGGCGGCGTCGCGCCCGTGCACAAGCGCGGTCGCTTCGGTCGCGAGAGTCTTCTTCGCCTCGTTGAGCTCCGCGCCGCGGAGCGCCGCGAGCTTTGCGATCTCATCGAGGGGAATTTCGGTGAACAGCTTGAGGAAGCGCTCGACGTCGGCGTCTTCGCTGTTCCGCCAAAACTGCCAATAGTCGTAAGGGGAGACCATATCGGCGCTGAGCCACACCGCGCCGGCAGCGGTCTTCCCCATCTTGGCGCCCGATGACGTGGTGAGGAGAGGCGAGGTGAGCCCGAACAGCTCCGCCCCGTCGGTGCGGCGCCCGAGCTCAATGCCGCCCACGATGTTGCCCCACTGATCCGATCCGCCGAGCTGCAGGCGGCAGCCATGGCGCCGGTAAAGTTCGACGAAGTCGTAAGCCTGGAGCACCATGTAGTTGAATTCGATGAAGCTCAGTGGCTGCTCGCGCTCGAGCCGGAGCTTGACCGAGTCGTAGGTCAGCATGCGGTTGACGCTGAAATGGCGGCCGTAGTCGCGCAGGAAATCGATGTAGTTCAAACCATCGAGCCAGTCGGCATTGTTGATCATGAGCGCGTCATTGGCGCCGCGGCCGAAACTCAGGAATTTGGCGAAGACCTGCTCGATGCCGGCGATATTCGCGGCGATCTCGGCGTCGCTCAGGAGCTTGCGCGCCTCGTCCTTGCCGGACGGATCGCCGACCTTGGTCGTGCCCCCACCGATGAGCACGATCGGCTGGTGCCCGGTCTGCTGCAACTTGCGCAGCATCATGATGCCGAGAAGGTTGCCGACATGGAGCGAGGGGGCGGTGCAGTCGAAGCCGATATAGCCGGTCACGCGCTCGGTTCGCGCGAGAAGGTCGAGCCCGGCCTCGTCGGTCGCCTGATGAATATAGCCCCGCGCCGCGAGCTCGTGCAAAAAGTCCGATTTGAGCTTGCTCATGGGGCGGGCCGGAACGGTTCGAACCGCAAAGCCTGTAGCAGTTTTGCCGCGAGAATGCACGGGAGCGAAGCGCGAGCGGCGCGCCTCGGCTCCTTTAAGCAGCGGTGTCTTTCCGCTTTTTCGCCTTGCCGAGCCGCTTGTCGAGGTAGTGGTCGACCACCTCCATCAGCCCCTCCATGCGGCCTTCGAAGAAATGGTTCGCGTCGGGTACGGTCGCGTGGTCGATCACGATGCCCTTCTGCGTCTTGAGACGCTCCACGAGCCCGCGCACGGATTCCGTTGGCACGACTCGATCTTTCGCGCCGTTGACCATCAGGCCCGAGGAGGGGCAGGGGGCAAGAAAAGTGAAGTCGTAGAGATTGGCGGGTGGCGCGACCGATATGAAGCCCTCGATCTCGGGACGCCGCATCAGGAGCTGCATGCCGATCCAGGCGCCGAACGAGACGCCAGCGATCCAACAGGTCGCGGCGTCGGTGTTGTAGGCCTGCAGCCAGTCGAGCGCGGTTGCGGCATCGGCCAGTTCGCCGGGGCCGTTGTCGAACAGGCCCTCGCTCCGCCCGACGCCGCGAAAATTGAAGCGAAGCACCGAGAAGCCGCGGCGCTGAAAGGAGTAGTACAGGTGATAGACCACCTGGTTGTTCATCGTCCCGCCGAATTGCGGGTGGGGATGGAGGATGAGGGCGACCGGGGCGTTCGGCCCGGCTTCGTGGTGATAGCGGGCCTCGATCCGCCCGGCAGGACCACTGATATTCACTTCAGGCATGAACGACTGGCCTCGACACGATCTTGGTCATGGGAAATCGGCAGAAGAGGTTCCACGAAGGCAATTTGGGGAGGGGCAAGGCAGGCTGCAAACTTGACTCTGCGGCGCGGCAAACCTATACCCTGTTGAGATTAGAATTGTTCCAAACAAGCCGCTCCCGGATAGCTGGGCGCTTGGAGCGGCTGAAACGTCAGGCCGCGCTTCATAGCACGTGCCAAGGGGGCTCGTGCAAGCGTTAACCGTCTGCGAGTAGCCGCGCGCTACGTGTGAGCATGAACCAGCGCTCCTATCTCGATTACAACGCGACTGCGCCCATTCGGGACGAAGTGCGCGAGGCCGTGGCCGAAGTGCTTGCGCTTCCCGGCAATCCGTCTTCGGTGCATGCCGAGGGACGGGCTGCGCGGAGCGCTGTCGAGGCGGCGCGGGACAAGGTGGCGGCGCTCGCAGGCGCGAGGGCAGAGGACGTGGTCTTCACGAGCGGCGCGACCGAGGCGAACGCGCTCGCGCTTGCGCCGTGCGGCGGGGAGACGTGGCGCTGCTACGTCTCGGCGGTCGAGCATCCTTCCGCGCTCAGCGGCGGACGGTTCGCGTCCGCTTGCGTCACGCGCTTTCCCGTCACGCCTGACGGTGTCGCCAATTTGGAAAGTCTCGCCGAGCAGCTTCGCGTGTCGCGAGCGGCGGGCGAGAAGCCCTTTGTCTCGCTGATGGCAGCCAACAATGAAACCGGCGCGATCCAGCCGGTCGCCGAGGCAGCCCGCATCGTCCATGACGGGGGCGGGGTCCTCCACACCGACGCGGTCCAGGCGGCCGGGCGCATCAAGCTCGACATCGCGGCGCTCGGCGCCGATCTCTTGAGCCTCTCCGCCCACAAGATCGGCGGTCCCAAGGGCGTCGGCGCTCTCGTGCTCGGAGGGGGCGCGACCGTCGAGCCTCTGATGAAGGGCGGGAGCCAAGAGCGGCGCCGCCGCGCCGGAACGGAGAATGTCGCCGGCATCGTCGGATTTGGCGTGGCAGCTGAGCTTGCCTTGGCGGACCTTGCCAAGACTGGCGAGATCGCAAGCTTGCGCGATGAGCTTGAGCGCGGCGCTGTGGCGCTCGCGCCCGGCGCCGTCGTGCTCTCGGCAAACGTCGCGCGGCTTCCCAACACGACCTGCCTCGCCGTGCCGGGCCTCAAGGCCGAGACGCTCGTGATCGGGCTCGATCTCGCCGGCGTCGCCGTAAGCTCCGGGAGCGCCTGCTCCTCCGGCAAGGTCGAGGCCTCCCATGTGCTTGGCGCGATGGGGGTCGCTGACGAGCTAAAGCAGGGAGCGATCCGCGTAAGCCTTGGTTTTAGGACCGTGAATGCCGATATCTATAGTTTCCTCAAGGCTTTTGGCGAGCTTATTGGGCGGCTCAGGCCAAGAGTCGCGGCCTAAGGCGCCGCGTTAAGACGAACGGAGAAGAGACATGCCCGCCGTGCAGGAAACTGTCGCTCGCGTCAAAGAGATCGACGTCGACAAGTACAAATACGGCTTTACGACCGAGATCGAGTCGATCAAGGCCCCGAAGGGCCTGAACGAGGACGTGATCCGGTTCATCTCGGCCAAGAAGGGCGAGCCCGATTGGATGCTTGCCTGGAGGCTCGAGGCCTATCGCCGCTGGCTCACCCTGGAAGAGCCGACTTGGGCCAATGTCCACTACCCCAAGATCGATTTCCAGGAGCTCTATTACTATGCCGCGCCCAAGAGCACCGAGGGGCCGAAGAGCCTGGAAGAGGTCGATCCCGAGCTGCTTAGGACCTATGCGCGCCTGGGCATCCCGCTCTCCGAGCAAAAGCTACTCGCAGGCGTCGAGGGCGCGCGGCTCGAGGGCCGGGTCGCGGTCGATGCCGTGTTCGACTCCGTTTCCGTGGTCACGACCTTCAAGGACGAGCTGGCCAAGGCCGGCGTGATCTTCTCCTCGGTGTCCGAGGCGGTGAAGACCCATCCCGAGCTTGTGCGCAAGTATCTCGGCTCGGTCGTTCCCATCACCGACAATTTCTACGCCACGCTCAACTCGGCGGTGTTCTCCGACGGCAGCTTCGTCTACGTGCCGCCGGGCGTGCGCTGCCCGATGGAGCTTTCCACCTATTTCCGCATCAACGAGAAGCAGACCGGCCAGTTCGAGCGCACCCTCATCATCGCCGACAAGGGCTCTTACGTGAGCTATCTCGAAGGCTGCACCGCGCCGATGCGCGATGAGAACCAGCTTCACGCCGCCGTCGTCGAACTCGTCGCGCTGGACGACGCCGAGATCAAATATTCCACGGTGCAGAACTGGTACCCCGGCGACAAGCAGGGCAAGGGCGGCATCTACAATTTCGTCACCAAGCGCGGCGATTGCCGCGGTCCCCGCTCCAAGATCTCCTGGACCCAGGTCGAGACCGGTTCGGCCATCACCTGGAAATATCCGAGCTGCATCCTGCGCGGCGACGGCTCGCGCGGCGAGTTCTACTCGATCGCCATCTCCAACGGTTACCAGCAGGTCGATTCCGGCACCAAGATGATCCATCTCGGCCGCGACACGTCGAGCCGTATCATCTCCAAGGGCATCGCCGCCGGCCACTCCAACAACACCTATCGCGGGCTCGTCTCGGCCCATCGCCGCGCCGCGAACGCGCGCAACTTCACCAATTGCGACTCGCTCCTCATCGGCGACAAATGCGGCGCCCACACCGTGCCCTATATCGAGGCGAAGAACGCGAGCGCCACCTTCGAGCACGAGGCGACAACCTCGAAGATCTCCGACGACCAGCTGTTCTATTGCCTGCAGCGCGGCCTTTCCTCGGAGGAGGCGGTGGCGCTGATCGTCAACGGCTTCGTCCGCGACGTGCTCCAGCAGCTGCCGATGGAGTTCATGGCCGAGACGCAGAAGCTGATCAGCATCAGTCTTGAAGGCTCGGTCGGCTAAGCGCGCGGACAGAGAATCGGAAAAGAGTCGGATACCAAGGGATTAGAGAAGAACGATAATGCTTGAGATCAAGAATCTGCACGTCAATGTCGATGGCCGCGAGATCCTCAACGGACTCGACCTCACCCTGCCGCAAGGCGAGGTGCATGCGATCATGGGGCCGAACGGCTCGGGCAAATCGACGCTCGCCTACGTGCTCGCCGGCAAGGAGGATTATCACGTCACCGCCGGCTCGATCACCTGGAACGGCGAGGATTTGCTGGCGATGGCGCCGAGCGAGCGCGCGGTCAAGGGCGTGTTCCTCGCCTTCCAATATCCGATGGAGATCCCGGGCGTCGCCACCATGACCTTCCTGCGGACGGCGGTGAACGCGGTGCGGAAAGCGCGCGGTGAGGCCGAGCTTTCGACGCCGGACTTTTTGCGCTTCGTGCGCGAAAAAGCGCTGGCGCTCAAGATCGATCCCGAAATGCTGAAGCGCCCGCTCAATGTCGGTTTCTCCGGCGGCGAGAAGAAGCGCAACGAAATCCTGCAAATGGCCCTGCTCGAGCCCTCGCTCTGCGTACTGGACGAGACCGATTCCGGTCTCGATATCGACGCGCTCCGTGTCGTTGCCGAGGGCGTGAACGCGCTCCGTTCGCCGGACCGGGCGATGCTCGTCATCACGCATTATCAGCGGCTCTTGAACTACATCGTGCCCGATCGCGTGCATGTCCTGTCCGAGGGCACGGTGGCGCGCTCGGGTGGGCCCGAGCTTGCGCTCGAGCTCGAAGAGTCGGGCTACGCCGAGTTCGGCGAGGCAGCCGCTTAAGGAAGCCGCTATGGACCTCCCCGTCCAGCAGTTCACGACCAAGGCCGAACAGGGCTATCTCGACCTGTTCGAGACGGCGCAAGAAGCGCTTCCCGGCGCCCGCGACCCCTTCGTCTCGGACTTGAGGGCGACGGCGATCGGGACTTACGGGCGCATCGGCCTACCCCATCGCCGCATCGAGGCCTGGAAATATACCGACCTCCGCGCGCGGCTCACCGGCATCAATCCGCTCATCAAGGCTGACGGCGCGGCCGCCGGCGATGCCGAACTCAGCCAAGCGCTCGGCTCGGAGATTGCGAACCTCTCGGCCTATCGTCTCGTCATGGTCGAGGGCGATCTCAGGGCCGATCTTTCGGACCTCGCCGGCCTCAAGGCGGCCGGCGTCGAGGCGGTCTCTCTCGCGCGCGCGCTCGAGAAGCCGCAATCCTGGCTGAAAGAAGCGCTCGCCCACGTCAATCCGCGCGACGACGACCCCGTGCTCGCCCTCAACACCGCGCTGATGACCGGCGGCGTCGCCTTGCGCGTGCGCGAGGGCGTCATCCTCGACAAGCCGGTACACCTCATCGCGATCGACGGCGCGGGCGATCCCGCCTCGACCTTCACCCGCAACGTCGTCGTTGCCGAGCCCGGCAGCGCCGCCACGGTGATCGAGAGCTTCGCAAGCCGCCGGAACTTGCAGCGGAATGCCGTAACCGAGCTCAGGGTTTGCGCCAAGGCCGCGGTCAAGCACGTCAAGGTGGAGCGGGAAAGCGGCGACGCATTTCATCTTTCCACGTGGCTCGTCGAGCTTGGGGCCGACGCCCGCTACGACGCCTTCCAGTTCTCGACCGGCGCCGCGCTCGCGCGCAATCAGATCTATTTGCGCTTCGCGGGCGAGGGAGCAGCGGCGGATATTTCCGGGGCTTTTCTCTTACGTGACCGGCAGCATTGCGACACGACGCTCCTGGTCGAGCACCGCGTGCCGCATTGCATGAGCCGCGAGTTCTTCAAGGGCGTGCTCGACGGCGATGCGCGCGGGATATTCCAGGGCAAGATTATCGTTTCCCCGGGGGCGCAGAAGACCGACGGCAAGCAGATGGCGGGAGCGCTCCTTCTGTCCGAGACGGCCGAGTTCGATTCCAAGCCCGAGCTCGAGATCTTCGCCGACGACGTGGTCTGCGGTCATGGTTCGACCTCGGGCCAGATCGACGACGAGCTTCTGTTCTATCTCGAAGCCCGCGGCATCCCGGAGGCGGAGGCCCGCGCCCTTCTGGTTCAGGCCTTCGTCGGCGAGGCGATCGAGCGCATTGAGGACGAGGCGTTGCGCGAGGCGCTCGGTGCCGCTTCCGCCGAGTGGCTTGGCGTTTCGCCCGAGTGACGGAGCCGAAGATGACCGTGCTCACGCCCACCAAAAAAGGTCACAAGGCGGCGAAGTCGCCGTTCGACGTCGGGGCAATCCGCGCCGACTTTCCAATTCTCGCCCGCGAGGTGAATGGCAAGAGGCTGGTCTATCTCGACAATGGCGCCTCGGCGCAGAAGCCTCGCGCGGTGCTCGACACGATCGAGCGCGCTTATGGCGGCGAATACGCCAATGTCCATCGCGGGCTGCATTATCTCAGCAATCTCGCCACCGCCAATTTCGAGCAGGCGCGCGAGACCGTGCGCCGCTTCGTCAATGCGCGCTCCGAAGCAGAGATCATCTTTACCCGCAACGCGACCGAGGCGATCAATCTGGTCGCGTCCTCTTACGGCGCGCCGAATATCGGTGAGGGCGACGAGATCCTCCTCACCATCATGGAGCACCATTCCAACATCGTGCCCTGGTATTTCCTGCGCGAGCGCCAAGGCGCGGTGCTGAAATGGGCTCCGATCTCGGACGACGGCGCGTTCCTGCTCGATGAATTCGAGCGGCTCATCACCCCGCGCACCAAGATGATCGCCATCACGCATATGTCGAACGTTCTCGGCACGATCGTGCCGCTGAAGGACGTGGTGCGGATTGCGCACGAACGCGGCATCCCCGTGCTTGCCGACGGCGCGCAAGGGGCCGTGCATCTTCCCGTCGATGTGCAGGATCTTGATGTCGATTTCTATGCCTTCACCGGACACAAGCTTTACGGCCCGACCGGAATCGGCGTGCTCTACGGCAAGAAAGAGCATTTGGAGCACATGCGGCCCTATCAGGGCGGCGGTGAGATGATCGGCGCGGTCACGACCGAGGCCATAACGTACGCTCAGCCGCCGCACCGCTTCGAGGCCGGCACCCCCGCCATTGTCGAGGCGATCGGGCTCGGCGCCGCCATCGACTATGTCGAGAGCGTCGGGCGCGAGCGGATCGTGGCTCACGAGGCGGCGCTCCTCGACTATGCCATGGGCCGTCTCGGCGAACTTTCCTGGCTTCGCGTCTTCGGCCGCGCCAAGGGCAAGGGCAGCATCGTCGCCTTCAATATGGAGGGAGCCCACCCGCACGACGTGAGCACGATCCTCGACCGCTACGGGGTGGCGGTGAGGGCGGGAACGCATTGCGCCGAGCCGCTGCTCGCGCGCTTCGGCGTGACCGCGACATGCCGCGCCTCCTTCGCCATGTACAACACCATGGGAGAGGTCGATACTCTAGTCGAGGCGCTGCATAAAGCGCGTGAGATGTTTGCTTAAGGCCGTGGTCGAAATGGTTGAAAAGACTCAAACAGACGACGCCGCGTCCCGCGAGGCCGCGCCCGAGGCTGGCGCCACGCCTAAGCCCGGCGAGATCAAGGCTTGCGTCGGCGCGACCGGCGGCGGGGAGGGGACGGGCTCGACGCTTCCGCCGGAAGAGATCGAGCGGCTTAAGAGCGAGCTGACCGCCGCGCTCAAGACCGTCTACGACCCCGAGATTCCTGTCGATATCTACGAGCTCGGCCTGATCTACCGGCTCGATGTCGATAACGACCGCAATGTCGAGATCGACATGACGCTGACGGCGCCGGGCTGCCCGGTCGCGGGCGACATGCCGGGCTGGGTGGAAAACGCCGCCTCCTCCGTCCCGGGCGTGGGCCAGGTCAAGGTCAAACTGGTGTTCGATCCGCCCTGGGACATGAGCCGGATGAGCGAGGCGGCGCGGCTCGAGCTCAACATGTTCTGACGGCCGAGCCTTGAACGCAGCCCCGATTTACCCCAACTTCAAGCCATGACACCTCGTCCCCGCCCGCAAGTGATGCGCCTCACCGAGGCCGCCGCCGCGCGTATCCACGCGCTTCAAGCCGCTTCGGGCAAGGCTGTCGAGGGCGTCCGCATCGGCGTGAAGAACGGCGGCTGCGCCGGCATGGAATACACGATGGAATACGCCGAAACGCGCGGGCCCCATGACGAGGTGGTCGAGGACAAGGGGGTCAAGCTCCTGATCGATCCGAGCGCGGTCCTCTTCCTGCTCGGCACCGAGATGGACTACCGCACCGATCGCATGCGCTCCGGCTTCGTGTTCAACAACCCGAACCAGACGAGCGCGTGCGGCTGCGGCGAGTCGGTCTCACTGAAGGCCGCCGGGGACGCGGCGCAAGACGGCTCCGGAGTTCCCGGAGAGTCATCTTAGCCCGTCCACACCGGCGAAAGCCGGTATCCGCCACCAAAGGCCATGCCTGTGTTTCTTTGCTCTCCCCTTGTGGGAGAGCACGCGCCGCTTGCGGCGCGGTGAGGGGTTAGGAGCGAAGCGCCGTCATACTCCCCCTCACCCTGCGCTCGCATTCGCTCGCGCCACCCTCTCCCATGAGGGGAGAGGGAAGTTCCGAAATAAGCCGGGATGACGAAGGATGCCCGGAATGAGGGCTCTCTCTAGTAGCTTGTTCTTCGCCGCAGCTCTAAGTCACCCGGACCGGGCGCATCATGAAGGCAGGCACGTGGTCGCCCATGCCCTGCTGGCGGGGGCGGTGCGGCTGCTGCTGCGGCTGGGATTGCGGCTTGTTCTGCTGCGGGGCGGGGGCGGGGTGGTTGTGCGATTTCCGCTCGCCGGGATGCTGGTGCTTCGGATGTTCGTGACGGCGCTCGTCGCGGTCCCTGCCGTGATGGGCGTTCTGCTGCGCGGGATGTTTCGGCGAGTGGCTTGGCTGCCCGCCTGAGCCGTGGGGGCGCTTGTCCCGTCTTGAGCGATTGCCGCGGCGATGGCGCCCGTTGCCGTATGGCCGCTCCGCTTCGGCCTCTCTCTGCTCTTCCTCGCTCGGCGCCCCGTCGATCCAGGCGATCTCGTAGCCGAGCATCTTCTCAATCGCCTTCAGCGCCTTGTAGTCTTTCGGCGTCACCAGCATGGCGGCGAAGCCTTCGCGTCCCGCCCGGCCGGTCCGCCCGATGCGGTGGACGTAGTCCTCGGGGTGGATCGGCACGTCGTAATTGAAAATGTGGCTCACGTCGGGGATGTCGAGGCCGCGCGCCGCCACGTCGCTCGCGGCAAGAAAGGCGATCTGGCCGCTGCGGAAGGCGTCGAGCGTCGCCGTGCGCTGATGCTGGTCCATGTCCCCGTGCAGCGCGCCGACATTGAAGCCGTGGCGTTGCAGCGAGCGGTAGAGAGTGCCGACGTCCTTCTTGCGGTTGCAGAAGATGATGGCGTTCTTCACGGCCGTTTCCCGCATCAAGGCCCGAAGCGCTTCGCGCTTTGCCGCCGGATCGTCGGACGTCCGCTTGAGCCGCTGCACGATGGTCGCCGCGGCGGTTGCCTGCGGCGCCACCTCGATGCGTTCGGGGCTGTGCAGGAATTTGTCGGCGAGGCGCTGAATTTCAGGTGGCATCGTCGCGGAGAAGAACATGGTCTGCCGCGTGAAGGGGAGGAGCTTGCAGATGCGCTCGACGTCCGGGATGAAGCCCATGTCGAGCATGCGGTCGGCTTCGTCCACCACGTGGATCTCGATGCCGTTCAAGAGCAGCTTGCCACGCACGAAATGGTCGAGCAGCCGGCCGGGTGTCGCGATCACCACGTCGGCGCCGCGATCGAGCTTGCGGTCCTGGTCGTCGTAGGACACGCCACCGATGAGAAGCGCCACCGTCAGCTTGTGTTGCTTGCCGAGAATCTCGAAGTGCTCGGCGACCTGCGCCGCGAGCTCGCGCGTCGGCTCCAGGATCAGCGAGCGCGGCATGCGCGCCCGCGCCCGGCCCCGCTCGAGCCGGGTCAGCATCGGCAGCACGAAGGACGCGGTCTTGCCGGTCCCGGTTTGCGCGATGCCGAGCACGTCGCGGCCTGAGACGGCAACGGGCAAGGTTTTGAGTTGGATGGGAGTGGGAGTTATGAAGCCCGCCGCTTCAACGGCGGACAACACTTTGGGGCTTAGACCAAGATCCGAAAAGCTCATGCGTTAGCTAATTTTCCGCGCGGTTTTCGCCACGCGCTTTTTCTTTCTTTCAGCACAAATATTTGCTGCAACGATTCGCAGGCCTTGTGCAAGATACGACTGAAGCGATGCGAGGATTATTCCCTGCTATTGCTTGGCACTCAGATAAGGGGCCGCGTCAGAAGGCGCAAGAGGCAAATTTGCCCCGCGCCCGGATTAAGTTTTAATGACGGAGAGGCATGCCTGGCCTGCTTGGCCAGCAGGCACGAAAAAAGGGCGGCAAAGCCATGAATGCCAACGATCATGCCGACGTGGCGGTCATGCCGCCGCTCCTCTTCCTCGGCGCGCTTTTAGGCGGCACGCTTCTCAGCTACCTCATGCCGATCGGGCCGGGGCTCGGATCGGCCAACGGCCTTGCGCTCGCCGTGGGGTTCACCTTCGTGGCGCTGGGCTTTGTGCTTGTCGCGCTTTCCTTCCGCAATTTCCAGCGCGCCGGCACGAGCGTCGTGCCAACCGAACCTTCAACCGCGCTGGTCATGACCGGGCCCTACCGCTTCACCCGGAACCCGATCTATATCGGCTTCGTCCTCGCCTATTTCGGTTTCGCCATCGTGCTGACCAGCATGTGGGTGCTTCTGTTGTTGATCCCGGTGCTGGCGATCTTGCAGCGCGGCGTGGTCGTGCCGGAGGAGGCGTATCTCAGACGCAAGTTCGGTGACGCCTACCGCAAATACCAGGCGCGCGTGCCGCGCTGGCTCTAGCTCAAATATCGAGCGCGTCGGGCTTGGCGAATTCTGCGCGCTCCTGGATGAAGCGGAAGCGCGCTTCCGGCTTGTTGCCCATCAACTGATCGACCCGCTTGGCGGTGCCCTTCTCGTCGTCGGCGAGCTCGACTTTCAACAGGATGCGCGCCTTCGGGTCCATCGTGGTCTCCTTCAACTGCCTCGGCAGCATCTCGCCCAAGCCCTTGAAGCGCGACACGTCGACTTTGCCCTTGCCGTTGAACTCCTTCCGCATCAATTCGTCCTTATGCGCGTGGTTGCGCGCATAGAAGGTCTTGGCGCCCTGGCTCAGGCGATAGAGCGGCGGCACGGCGAGATAGAGGTGCCCGCCTTCGATCAGCCCGCGCATCTCGCGATAGAAAAAGGTGATGAGGAGCGAAGCGATATGGGCGCCGTCGACATCGGCGTCGGTCATCACCACGACCTTCTCGTAGCGCAAATCCTCCTCGCGATACCGGGCCCCGGTGCCGCAACCGAGCGCCTGAATCAGGTCGCTAAGCAGCTGGTTGTCGGCAAGCTTGTTCGAGCTTGCGCTCGCCACGTTCAGGATCTTGCCCCTGAGCGGCAGCACGGCTTGCGTGGCCCGGTCGCGCGCCTGCTTGGCCGAGCCTCCGGCCGAATCGCCTTCGACGATGAAGATCTCGGTGCCTTGCGCGCCGCTTACGGCGCAATCGGCGAGCTTGCCGGGAAGCCGCAAGCGCCGCGTTGCCGTCTGCCGCCCGATCTCCTTTTCCTTCTTGCGGCGGAGGCGGTCTTCGGAACGATCCACCACCCAATCGACCAAGCGGTTCGCCTGCGACGGGTTCCCGGTCAGCCAATGGTCGAAGGCGTCGCGCACGCCGCTCTCGACGATGCGGGCGGCCTCGGGGCTCGAAAGCCTGTCCTTGGTCTGGCCCTGGAACTCGGGCTCGCGGATGAAGACGGAGAGCATGGCGGCCGCCGTGCCGAGCGCGTCGTCGGCCGTCACCTGGGCGACGCGCTTGTGGCCGGTAAGCTCGCCATAGCCGCGCAGGCCTTTGGTCAGCGCCGCACGCAGGCCCGCCTCATGCGTGCCGCCGTCGGGCGTCGGCACGGTGTTGCAATAGGAACTCAAGAAGCCGTCGTCGCTCGCGATCCAGGCGATCGCCCATTCGATGGAAGCGCCGTCTTCGGTCTTCTCGATCCGGCCGACGAATACGTCCTTGGTGACGGGCTCCTGGCCTTCGATGCGGCTTGCGAGAAAATCCTTGAGCCCGCCCGGGAAATGAAACTCGGCGCTCTCGGGCGTCTCGCTGTCGCCGGCAAGCAGCGCCTTGGCGCATGACCATCTGATCTCGACCCCGCGGAAGAGATAGGCCTTCGAGCGGGCCATGCGGAAGAGGCGCGACGGCTTGAAGGCGGCGCCCTTGCCGAAGATCTTGGGGTCGGGCCGGAAGCGGACGCGCGTGCCGCGCCGGTTCTTGATCGGCCCAAGGCACTTCAACGGGCCGTCGGGAACGCCCCGCGTGTAGCTCTGGCGATAGAGCTTCTGCCCGCGCGCGACCTCGACCTCCATCGTCTCCGATAGCGCGTTCGCGACCGAGACGCCGACGCCGTGCAGGCCGCCGCTCGTCTCATAGACCTTGGAATTGAATTTGCCGCCCGCGTGCAGCGTGGTCATGATGATTTCGAGCGCGGACTTCTTCTTGAACTTGGGATGCGGGTCCACGGGAATGCCCCAGCCGTTGTCGGTCACGGTGAGGAAGCCGTCTTCCTCGAACGCAACCCCGATATGGTCGGCATGGCCCGCGACCGCCTCGTCCATGGCGTTGTCGAGCACCTCGGCGAAGAGGTGGTGCATCGCTTTTTCGTCGGTGCCGCCGATATACATGCCGGGGCGCCGGCGCACGGGCTCGAGCCC
>DASTKZ010000080.1:0-11309 GCA_035715445.1 Methyloceanibacter sp. | reverse complement strand
CACGGTGAAGCCCTGCTCGACCGCCCATTTGACGAAAGACTTCTCCGGCACGAGATCGAGAATGTAAAACTTGTTGATCCAGGGCGGCACGACGAGCAAGGGCCGTTCGTACACCTCCTCCGTCATCGGCGCGTATTGGATGAGCTGGATGAGGTCGTTTTGGAAGATGACCTTGCCGGGCGTCACCGCGAGGTTCCGTCCGATCTCGAAGGCGGAGAGGTCGGTCTGGCTGATGCGGAGCAGGTCTTTCGACTGCTCCAGGTCTTGCACGAAATGCGCCATGCCCTGCACCAGATTGGCGGCGTTGGTCTGCAGCGTGGTGCGGACCACCTCCGGGTTGGTGAGCGGGAAATTCGACGGCGAGAACGCCGCCAGCATCTGGTTCAGATAGAACAGCGCTTTCTTGCGCGTCTTGTCGTCGATGCCTTCGGTGTTACGCGTGAGGTCTTCGGCCCAGCGCGAAGTGATGAGATAGGCCTGCTTCCAGAAATCGAAGAATTGCGTATTGGACCAGTCGGGGTCCTTGAAACGGTTGTCGCCGGGTTCCGGCTCGACCACGGGCTCAACCGTCTCGCCGAGGAAGCGGCGCACGGAGCGGTCCCACAGATCGGCATAGCTGCGGAAGAGCTCGCCTTGCGCGGCAACGAGCTTGCTCGGATCGGCGACCCAGTGACGCGCGACCTCGCCGAGCGACTTGGCCGCCTCGGTCATCTCCGCGCCCATGCTGTAAGACCCGTTCCCGTTCGCGCTCGAGCGCCCGGCCAAAGTCGATGCGGCCTTGGCCCCTTGGTCGAACAGGCGGACCATGTTGCGGGCCAAGTCTTCGAACTGGCTCTGTCCGGCCTCCTCCCCCTGACTTGCGTCGGAGTCCTTCTTCTTCTGCTGCATCAAAAAATCCTTGCTTTACCCCCGTGAAACCCCGCCGCAGCCACAATGCGGACGCGGTTCGCTTGTCGCCTGCGGCTGTACCAGACAAGGCTTAATTGTGCTATGCAATATACGGGACGATGGCAAATCGCCAAGGGGAACCAACAAAAACCGCCTTTGAACCGCATGCGGCACGTTTACCCGCCAGCCCTACGCTTATCCGCCGTCCTGCTCCTGCTCGGACTTTCCGCCTGCGCCAGCGTCGAGGATTCGCCGCTCAGTTCGAGCCAGCTCCAGCGCCAATACGACAAGACCCTCACCAAGACCGAACAGCAAGCGGTCATCAGCGATCTCCAGGGCGCGACTGCCAAAAAAGAGGGGAAGGGCGGGGAGAAAGATGGCGCAGAGAATGACGCTGCGACCGAGGACGACGATACCAACTAGAGGTCGAGCCTCAGGGGCGAGCGGCTTGCCCGTCCGCCCCCTTCCATGGTTCAAGTGAAGTCCCTTTGGGGTCTGATCGGGGTGGGCCCTCGCGGTGACCAGCGATTTCCACAGGATTAAGCGCCTGCCGCCTTACGTGTTCGAGCAGGTCAACAAGCTCAAGGCCGAGGCCCGCGCGCGCGGCGAAGACATCATCGATTTCGGCATGGGCAATCCCGACATGCCGACGCCCGATCACATCGTCGCCAAGCTGAACGAGACGCTGCGCGACCCGCGCACGAGCCGCTACTCGGCATCGAAAGGCATCGGCGGCTTGCGCCGGGCGCAAGCCGCCTACTACGCCCGGCGCTTCGGCGTGAAGCTCAACCCCGATACGCAAGTGATCGTGACGCTCGGGTCGAAGGAGGGCTTCGCCAACACCGCCCAGGCGATCACGGCGCCGGGCGATGTCATCCTCGTGCCGAACCCAACCTATCCCATCCACGAGTTCGGCTTCATCATGTCGGGCGGGGTCATCAGGCATTTGCCCGCGCGCACCGACTCCCAGTTCCTGTCCTCGCTCGACCGCGCCGTGCGGCATTCGGTGCCGAAACCCTCGGTGCTCGTGCTCAACTATCCGGCCAATCCGACCGCCGAGATCGCCAGTCTCGACTTCTATCGCGAGGTCGTGGCCTTCGCCAAGAAGCACGACCTGATCGTGCTCTCCGACCTCGCTTACGCCGAGATCTATTTCGAGGGCGAGAAGCCGCCCTCGATCCTGGAAGTGCCGGGCGCCATCGACATCGCCATCGAGTTCACCACGCTATCGAAGACCTATGCCATGCCCGGCTGGCGCGTCGGTTTCGCCGTCGGCAATGACCGCATCATCCACGCGCTCACCCGCGTAAAGTCATACCTCGACTACGGGGCCTTCACGCCCGTCCAGGTGGCCGCATCCGCCGCGCTCAACGGGCCGCAGGACTGCATCGAGGAGATCCGCGCGATCTACAAGCGCCGCCGCGATTGCCTGGTTGACGCCATGCGCCGCGCCGGCTGGCCGGTGCCTTCGCCGCCTGCGACCATGTTCGCCTGGGCCCCGATCCCGGACATGTTCGCCCATCTCGGCTCGCTCGAATTCTCCAAGATGCTGCTGGAGAAGGCATCCGTGGCGGTCTCACCCGGCGTCGGGTTCGGCGAGTATGGCGAGGGCTATGTCCGCATCGCGCTGGTCGAGAACGAGCAGCGCATCCGCCAAGCGGCGCGCAACATTCGCAAGTTCTTCGCCGACTCCGCCAAGACGATGCACAACGTGATTCCTATTGCATCCAAGGCCAATCGGTCGTTCTGATCCTCTCCCATGACGGATGGACTGAAAGTAGGTGTGGCCGGCATCGGCACCGTCGGCGGCGGCCTGTTGCGGCTCTTGGCGGCGCGCAAGGGCGACCTTGCCGCGCGCGCGGGCCGCCCCATCGAGGTCGTGGCCGTATCGGCGCGAAACCGCAGCAAGAAGCGTGACGCCGATCTGTCGGGCCTGCGTTTCGTCGTAGATCCGGTGGCGCTTGCCGCCGACCCCGCTATCGAGGTGTTCGTCGAGCTGATCGGAGGTGAGGAGGGCATTGCCAAGAAGGCGGTCGAGACGGCGCTTGCTTCCGGCAAGCATGTTGTCACCGCCAACAAGGCGCTTCTTGCCCATCACGGCGCGAGCCTTGCTGCGCTTGCCGAGAAGAATAGCGTTGCGCTGAATTTCGAGGCGGCGGTCGCCGGCGGCATCCCCGTGGTCAAGGTCATCCGCGAGAGCCTGCAAGGCAACGACATCACCCGCGTCTACGGCATCCTCAACGGCACCTGCAATTACATCCTCACGCTGATGGAGAAGGAGGGCAGGAGCTTCGCCGACGTGTTGAAGGAGGCGCAAGCCCAAGGCTATGCCGAGGCCGATCCGACCTTCGACATCGGCGGCTTCGACACGGCGCACAAGCTTGCGCTGCTCACGAGTCTCGCCTTCGGCACGCGCCCGAGCTTCGACTCGGTCTATGTCGAAGGCATCGAGTCGATCACCCCCGCCGATATCGAGGCGGCGGGCGACCTCGGCTACCGCATCAAGTTGCTCGGCGTCGCGCTCCGAACCGATAGCGGCATCGAGCAGCGCGTTCACCCCACCATGGTGCCGAAGGACCGGGCCATCGCCGACGTTGACGGCGTGCTCAACTGCGTCGCCATCGACGGCGACTTCGTCGGCGAGGTGATGCTGATCGGTCCGGGCGCGGGCGCAGGGCCCACGGCGTCCGCCGTGACAAGCGACCTCATCGACATTGCCCGTGGCCACATCGTTCCGCCCTTCGGCACCAAGGCCAAGGCGCTCAAGCCCTACAAGAAGGCCGAGATGCGGGCGCATGAAGGCGGCTATTACATCAGGCTCTCGGTCTACGACCGGCCCGGCGCCTTCGCGGCTATCGCCGGTCGCATGGCCGATCAAGGCATCTCGATCGAGAGCATCGTGCAGCGCCGCCCCGGCGCCGAGCTTCCCGGCTTCAACCGGCGCGACGAGAATGCGCCCGCCTTCGTCGTGCTCATCACCCATCAGACCACCGAGGCCGCGATCCGCAAAGCGCTTAACGCCATCGAGCGCGACGGCCATGTCGATCAAAAGCCGCAGATGATCCGCATCGAAAAACTGTGATAGTGAGTGTGTATCCTTAAAGGCGCCGCCCATGAGCGCCTGAGGGAGGGAGGAACGTACGTGTCGAAGGCTCCGGCGAAGACCGAGCTCGACCGCGCTTTGGCGCTCGATATCGTACGTGTGACCGAGGCCACCGCCGTTGCCGCCGCGCTATGGCGGGGCCGCGGCAACGAGGCCGCCGCCGACGAGGCCGCGGCCGAGGCCATGTATCGCGAGCTCGAGCGCCTCGCCATCGAAGGCGTCGTCGTGGTCGGCGAGGGTGAGGAGAACGAGACCCCGCTGCTCTATATCGGCGAGACGGTGGGCGGGAAGGGCGGCGCCGCGTTCAAGGTGGATGTCGCCGTCGATCCGGTCGAGGGCTCGACGCTGTGCGCCAAGGCGCTCCCCAACGCGCTCTCCGTGCTCGCCGTCGCCGAGCGCGGCAGCCTGCTCAAAGTGCCGACGATCTATATGGACAAGATCGCGATCGGCCCCGGCTATCCCGAGGGCCTCGTCGATCTCGACGCTACGCCCGCCGATAACCTCAAGGCGCTCGCCGCCGCCAAGAACGCGCCGATCGCCGAGATCACCGTCTGCATGCTCGATCGCCCGCGCCACGCCAAGCTCATCGAAGACGTGCGCGAGACCGGCGCGTCGCTTCGCCTGATCGGTGACGGCGATATTGCCGGCGTAATCCACGTCACCAAGCCGATGGAAACCGGCATCGACATTTATATGGGCATCGGTGGCGCGCCCGAAGGCGTGCTTGCCGCCGCGGCGCTCGCCTGCATCGGCGGGCAGATCCAGGGACGGCTCGTTGCATCGAGCGAACAGCATCGCGGCCGTGCCCGCGCCGCCGGCATCGTCGATCTCGAACGCAAGTACCACATGCGCGACATGGTGATGGGCGATCTTTCCTTTGCCGCGACCGGCATCACCGACGGCTCGCTACTCGAGGGCGTCCGCTTCACCAAGGACGCAATCCACACCCACACGCTCGTCATGCGCGCCTCGACCCGCACGGTGCGTTGGATCAAGGCCGAGCACCCCAATATCAGCAAGTTCGATTGAGGGCTTGAGGGGAGGAGCAGCGAAGCCCGCGAATCACCTTACACTCCCGCGCTCGCAGGAAAAGCGCGTGGGATGGCGCAACGTGACAGCAGCCTTAAAACTTCCAGCAACGGTCGGCCCGAGCCCGTTCCTCGGCGTTGAACGCTCGGTGCGCGGGTATCGCTGGGTCGAGCGGCTCGACCCGTCGCGCGCGCTCGTCGCCGCCGCCATTTCGCAAGGGCACGGCTTGCCCGAGCTTATCGGCCGCGTGCTTGCCGCGCGCGGCGCCGACGCGCACACGGCCGCCCGCTACCTCGATCCTTCGCTCCGCTCGCTCCTGCCCGACCCTGCGCGCTTTCAGGACATGGAGAAGGCGGCCGCGCGTTTCACTGCCGCGATCGCAAAAGCCGAGCCGATCGCCGTGTTCGGCGATTACGATGTGGACGGCGCGGCCTCGGTCGCGCTGATCGAGCGCTTCTTGCGCGCTCACGGGCAATCCGCCGCGACTTACATTCCCGACCGGCTCACCGAAGGCTACGGGCCGTCGCCGGAGTCTCTCGCCGGCCTTGCCAAAGAGGGCGCGCGCCTCATCCTCACCGTCGATTGCGGCACGACCGCCGGACCGGCGATTGCCGCCGCGAATGACGCGGGCGCCGAAGTCATCGTCATCGACCATCACCAAGCCGACGAAGCGCTGCCGCCTGCCTACGCCGTGCTCAACCCGAACCGCCAGGACGATCTTTCGGGGCAGGGGCATCTTGCCGCCGCGGGCGTCGTCTTTCTGTTCTTGGTGGCGTCGGTGCGCGCGCTTCGCCGCCAAGGTTTCTACGGCGCGGCTCCCGAGCCCGACCTCCTCGGCCTTCTCGATCTTGTCGCGCTTGCCACGGTCTGCGACGTTGTGCCGTTCAAGGATGTGAACCGCGCCTTCGTCGCGCAGGGGCTCAAGGTCTTGCGCCTCCGACACAATCAAGGTTTGCGCGCGCTCGCCGACGCCGCGCGCATCGACGCCGCGCCGAATTGCTATTCGCTCGGCTTCGTGCTCGGGCCCCGCATAAATGCCGGGGGCAGGGTCGGCGCATCTTCCCTCGGCGCGAGGCTCCTTGCCACCGACGACGACATCGAGGCGCGCGCCCTTGCCGCCAAGCTCGAAGCCTTCAACGCCGAGCGAAAAGCGATCGAGGAGCGCATGTTGGAGGAGGCTTTCGCCTCAGCGGATGCCGCCCTTGCCGCAGATCCCGGCCTGCCGTTGCTCTTTCTTGCCGCCGAGGGCTGGCACAAGGGCCTGCTCGGTCTTGTGGCGGGCCGCGTCGCCGAGCGCTTCCGGCTGCCATCTTTCGTCTCTTCGCTCGAGCCTGACGGCTTCGCCACGGGCTCGGCCCGCTCGATCGCGTCGGTCGATCTCGGCGCCGCGGTGCGAGGCGCCGTGCATGAAGGTCTTCTCGTCAAAGGCGGCGGCCACGCCATGGCCGCGGGTTTCAAGCTCAAGCGCGCCAAGGCAGACCGGCTCGTCAGCTTCCTGCGTGAGCGGCTCGCGGGGCCGGTGGCGCAAGCCGACAGGTCACGCGCGCTCGCCATCGACGGCGCGCTCTCGGCTGGAGGCGCGAACATCGCGCTGATGGATCAGCTCGACCGGGCCGGCCCATACGGGCCCGGACACGCCGAGCCGCGCTTCGTCTTTCCGGCGCACCGGCTGTCCCGCGTCCGCGTTATCAAAGACGCGCATCTCCGCTGCACGCTCAGAGCGCCCGACGGCGCGCGGCTCGAGGCTTGCGCCTTTCGCATCGCCGACACGCCGCTCAGCAAAGTCCTTCTTGGCGGCGAGGGGCAGGCGCTGCATGTCGCGGGGCATTTGCGCCGAAGCGTGTGGCAGGGACGCGAGAGCGTCGAACTTCTGATCGAGGACGCCGCCGAACCGCACGCGTAGCCTTGTGCTGGCCTTCTTGCTTGCCACGGCAAGGCCTTCTATATCGAGGCTTGCGCGCCCCCTTCGTCTAATGGTCAGGACGTCAGGTTTTCAACCTGAAAACAGGGGTTCGATCCCCCTAGGGGGCGCCATGCTGTGGTTAGACCCAACTCTGGGAGTCCTCGACCATGCGCCCCAACACACTTTCGACTCTCGCCCTCATGACATGCCTATTCGCGCTGGTGGCGGTCTCGCCCGCCGCCGCGAAGATCGAATGCCGCGACAACTTCCAGGTGACCAAATACGGATTGATCTCGACGCCCTATTGCGAGGAAAGGCAGATCGCGCGCGTCGCGCGCTCCTATGGCTTCAACGTCTCTGACGCCGAGATTCGCAACAATCCGAACGCGAAGGTTTATTACTGCCAGATCATCGGCAACGACAACCGGCTGAAGGGGTCGTGCGGCGCTTACTCCGAACCGAGAGGGGTCCCTTGGTAGGAACGGACTGGATTGCCGGGTCAAGCCCGGCAATGACGAATGGGGGCCGCGGCCGAATCGCTTTAGAGTGTGTGCGGCTCCGGACGAGAGCCGACAAATATACCTTGGCCCCGGACGAGGGCCGTCAACACTCAAGCCCCGCGCATTAGTCGCGGGGCTTTTTGTACGTGCGCCGCTTCGAGGGCGGCGTAGGCGTCAGGTCGGCGATGCAATTCGCCATGAAGTGTTCCCTGTCGCCTCGTCCATTGAATTGAATCTGAGCGGCTTGCGCCATGCAGTAGTCCTCGACCCACGGCGGAGCAGACCACGCCGGACTGACTCCGACGAGCACCAAACCCGACATGATTGCGAGCGCGTATTTCACGTGCGTTTTCGCTTCGCTTGCGACGGCGGCGTGCGGACACTCTCTTTGAGCGACTCCATCAGCCCGACCGGCCGCTTCCGCTTCTTGAGCAGATCGGCGAAGGCTTCGTCGGCAAGCTCCTGGAAATTGCTGCCGCTGTCGCGGATGGTGGCCTCGATCGCCTCCCAGGTCTCGTCATCGAACTGAACGCGCTTGCCGGGCATGCGACGGCAGCCTCCTCAATTGCCGGGCTTACCACTTGCCGGTGTTCGGCATCGACGCCCACGGCTCCTGCTTCGGCTTGGGCTTGCCTCTCTGCAGAAGCTCGATCGAAATGTTGTCGGGCGAACGGATGAACGCCATATGGCCGTCGCGCGGCGGCCGGTTGATGACGACGCCCTTCTTCATCAGGCGCTCGCAGGTCTCGTAGATATCGTCAACAGCGAAGGCGAGATGGCCGAAATTGCGCCCCTCGCCGTAACTCTCGGGATCCCAATTATAGGTCAGCTCGATCTCGGCCTCCTCGTCCTCGGGCGCGGCGAGATAGAACAGAGTGAAGCGGCCTTGCGGATGCTCCGTCCGGCGCACTTCCTTCAGGCCGAGCTTGTTGCAATAGAAGTCGAGCGACTGGTCCACGTCGGAGATTCGCACCATCGTATGCAGGTACTTCATGCTCGATCTCTTTCACGCTAGCCAGGGTTTCCAGGCGCACCCCTTAGCGCGGCGCGCGCATCTGTTGCAAGCGCAACACGCTCCACAAATTTCGCATGAAGATTGCGCCGCCGGCCCTGCATTGGCGGCAACAGCGCTCCGGATACGCATTTCACACCGCCCTGGGGGAAATTTCTCTCGACGGCAGAGCCATTTGCGCGATTGCAACGGCAACTTGAGCGCGTTTTTGCCAAAACCGCGCCTCCAATGCACGAATCGCGCGATATTCGCTTTGCGATCAGAGGTTTGCGCTTATGTCTTGCCGGAAGCTTGCGCGACCCCCGGGGCCGTTGTGGAGAAGGAGGAAACGCAAGGAAATTTCCACTGGCCTCGAAGGGCGGCAATGATATCTTCGCAACAATTGTGTTCCAGCCGATTCGTGTGTGGGGCGTCGGGCCGGCTGCGTCGGAAGTTAAGCGGGGGAATGCGGCATGGGGGCGAAAGAACCGCCACTGGTAGAGGGGCATACCCAACGCGACGAGGAAGTTACAGTTGATGTCTTCGAAGTGTCAGGATCCATTAAGTGGTTCGATGCGTCAAAGGGCTATGGATTCATCGTTCCGGACGAAGACCTTCCCGACGTTCTCCTGCACGTAACTTGCCTCAGACGCGATGGGTTCCAGACGGCTTACGAGGGCGCGCGCGTCGTCTGCGAGGTGCTGCGCCGGCCGAAGGGCCTGCAGGCCTTTCGCATTCGCGCCATGGACGACTCGACGGCGATTCACCCGTCGCAGTTGCCGCAGCGGACCCATGTCATCGTCGTGCCCGAGAGCGATTGGGAGCAGGCGACCGTCAAATGGTTCAACCGCCTGCGCGGCTTCGGCTTTCTCACCCGCGGCGGGCAGAGCCTCGACATCTTCGTGCACATGGAGACGCTGCGCCGGTGCGGCTTTACCGAGCTCAGGCCCGGACAGTCGCTGCTGGTGAAGTACGGCCGCGGTCCGAAAGGACTGATGGCGGCGGAGCTGAAGCCCGACAGCGCGCAAGGCCCGTCGTCGCACTAGCCAGTCGAAGCATTTTCAGATTCGCCCGCATCGTTGCGGGCGTTTTATTTGCCTCTGCGCTGCTCGCGCCGGCGGGCGCAACTGCCGGCGGGAAGGGCACGCTTGTGTTCAAGACGGAGACGGGCGAACACAGCTTCGACATCGAGGTGATGACGACCAACGGCGAGCGCGCCAAGGGGCTCATGTTCCGCCGCTCGCTGCCTGCGAAAAGCGGAATGCTGTTTGTGTACGACCGGCCGCAAGCCGCCACCATGTGGATGAAGAACACCTACATTCCGCTCGACATGGTGTTCATCGCCGAAGGCGGCGCCGTGCACCGCATCGAGGCGAACACCGAGCCATTTTCCACCGCGCTCATCTCCTCGGAAGGCGACATCATCGCCGTGCTCGAGTTGAACGCGGGCGAGGCGGCGCGGATCGGACTGAAGCGCGGCGATCGGGCGATCTATCCCGGGCTTGGCACCAGCCCCTGACCGGGGGCGCCCGCCGAAGCGAGCGGCCCTTGATGGCCGTAAACGCGTTCGCCCAGTGCTCAAGATACGTTAAGCTCAAAATTGCCGTCTAGCGCGAGGTGGCCGCGTCAGCTCCCTCAAGGGGAGAGCAGAGAGCTTGTCTCGCAGGCGGCTCGGCTCCGGCACCCTCTTCCCCGCGTGGGAGAGGGTTCCGTTAGGGCTTCGCTTAAGCCTTAAGGACTAGCCTCGGGGCCACGCGCGAATTATGTATCTGCCTTGCGGGTCTTGGGCCTTAGGGGCTCAAGGCGCGTCGGGAGCGATGATCGGGGCATAGCGCAGTCTGGTAGCGCACCTGCTTTGGGAGCAGGGGGTCGCAAGTTCGAATCTTGCTGCCCCGACCATCCGGCTCTCGGTGTTGGCGAGGAGACAAATGGCGGCACGGATCTACAAGCCGGCGCGGAATGCGATGCAGCAGGGCATGGCGCCGCGCGAATGGGTGCTCGAATACGAGCCGGACAAGTCGCCGGTCATCGAGCCGTTGATGGGCTGGACCAGCTCGTTCGACACGCGCCCGCAAGTGCAGCTCCGCTTCGCCACAAAAGAGGAAGCGGTCGCGTTTGCGCTCCGCCACGGCATCGCCTTCCGTCTCGAGGAGCCGAAGGAGACCGAGGTGAGACCGAAATCCTATGCCGAGAATTTCAAGTTCGGCCGCCCCGACCGCTGGACGCACTGACGCGCCGTTTGGGATTCGTTTCGGGTTATAGTCTAAGCCGGTGTGAAGACGGTCCCGTAGCTCAAGGGATAGAGCATCTGCCTTCTAAGCAGAGGGTTGAAGGTTCGAATCCTTCCGGGACCGCCACCGCCTTTAGCCTAGAGCACGCTTTCGAATCGCCTCGGACGCGCAGCTTGTCGCGCTAGTCGTCAAGTGGCGGCTTAGGTAAACGCTCGACATCGGTGGGCGGGGGGCTCTGGCAAGATGCATGTTGATTAAACTCCGGTTCATTCGGCCAAATGCGAGGCATGCTACGCAGCATGGCCTTCAAAATACGAAGCGGGTCCCCGTATAGGAGCGCAGCAGTTTAGGTGGTATTTCGGATTTCGCGAGTTCGTAGAACACTTTCCCGAACAGTGCAGCGGAATGACGTAATCGACATCCATCTCTTTGAGCGCTGCAATCGTTAGGCGCACGTAATCTTCTGCATAAGGGGCGAGGTGGAGACCGCCGATAATCGCGTGTACCTTTGTAACCCCTGATGCGGCTTGGGCCTGCTTGATCGTATTGATCACACCGCGGTGGCTGCACGCGGTAAGAATGACAAGACCACGTTCTTTGAGATTGTAGGCGGTGGCAAGTTCATGCCCAAACTGATCGGGGATGATCGACGTTGTTTTCTCGT
>DASTKZ010000079.1:0-13145 GCA_035715445.1 Methyloceanibacter sp. | reverse complement strand
CGAACTCACCCGCGCGGGCTCGGGCCGCGCCGTGCCCTCGACCCATGTCACCGGCTACCGCTACGCCGAGATGGGTTACACCGCCTGTTTCGAGCCGGCGATGCTGCCCGCCAACGCTCGCCAGGCGCATATGGAAATGGGGGATACGCCCATGGTCGATAAGGGCGCCTTCGCCATGCTCGGCTCCGACGACTATTTCCTGCGCCAGCTCGCGGCCAAAAAGGACTTCAACGCGATCAAGGACTATGTCGCCTGGACCTTGCACGCGGCGCAGGCCATTGCCATCAAGGTCGTCAATCCCGGCGGCATCAGCGCCTTCAAGTTCAACCAGCGCAAGCTCGATCTCGACGAGGAGCATGTCTATTACCACGTGACGCCGCGGCAGATCATCTTGACGCTCGCGCGCGCCATCGAGGAGCTTGGGGTCACCCATCCGCTGCATATCCACGGCTGCAATCTCGGCGTTCCCGGCAATATCGAGACGACGCTGGCGACGGTCCGGGCGGCCGAAGGCCTGCGCATCCACATGACCCACACCCAGTTCCTGAGCTACAGCATCGAAGGCGACCGGAAATTTTCCTCGGGCGCGGCGAGGCTCACCGAGCTCGTCAACAAGACGCCGAATGTCTCAATTGATGTGGGCCAGGTCCTGTTCGGCCAGACCTGCACCGCGTCGGGCGACAGCATGCGCCAATACGCCATCTCCAAGAACGCGCATCCGAAGAAGCCGGTGGTCATGGATATCGAATGCGATGCCGGCTGCGGCGTCGTGCCGATGCGCTATCGCGATAAGAGTTTCGTCAATGCCATGCAATGGGTGATCGGGCTCGAGACGTTCCTCCTATTCGACGACCCGTGGCGCATCTTCCTCACCACCGATCATCCCAACGGCGCGCCCTTCTTCTTCTACCCGCATCTGATCCGCCTGCTCATGGACAAGGGCTTCCGCGACGGCATGCTGCAGAAGATCAATCCCGACGCGCAAGGGCAGGCCGAGTTGCTGAAATCGCTTAACCGCGAATACACCTTCGACGAGATCGCGATCCTGACCCGCGCCGGTCCCGCGCGGAGCCTCGGCCTAAAAGATCGCGGCCATCTCGGGCCGGGCGCCGCGGGCGACATCACCGTCTATCGCGACGATCCCGACCGCGAGGCGATGTTCGCGACACCCGAGCTCGTGTTCAAGAACGGCGAGGTGGTGGTCAAGAACGGCAAGGTGGTGAAGGTGGTGCAAGGCGCGACCCACGTCGTGCGCCCCGACTACGACAAGTCGATCGAGAAGCCGCTCGCCGACTATTTCGACCGCTATCACACCATGCGCATGGAGCATTTCAAGCTCGCCGACGAGGAGATCATCGACGGCGATGGCGGCGCCATTATCGTGCAGCCGGTCGGCGCCCGCCAATCTTGAGGCTTGAAACGGCGCGGCAAACACCCGACCTCTCACTCACGCAGAATTTGGCGCGAAACCCCTGAAATCGAAGGAGTTATTCCCATGGCATTAGGCAAACAGGCTCGAACCGCGTTCTTTGCCGCCCTGATCGGGGCCACGACCGCCTTCGCCGCGCTCGCCGCGAGCCCATTCGAAGGCACTTGGTCGGTCAAGGACACCGACGGCAAGGCGTTCGAAATCACGCTCGGGGCCGACGGCAAAGCGACCTCCACCCACCCGAAAGAGATGACCGGGACCTGGGCCGAGGAAGGCGGCGCCGCGGTCGTCAAATGGAATTCGGGCTGGACCACGAAAATCGTCAAGGACGGCGACAGCTACAAGAAGGAAGCGTTCAAGGCGGACGGGAGCCCGGCTAGCACCTCCGGCGCCACCAAGAAATAGCTTCCAAGAATTGACTTGAGACGCGCGGCGGATCGGGCTTGGCCCCGGTCCGCCGTTTCGTTTTTTCGCGGTCACTGTTTCGGAGGTCGCCCGACGATGTCGAAGTCGGCTTCCTGCAGCTGGTATTTCTGCACGATGCTCGAGGTCTCGGCGAGCGCGCGCTGGCAGGCTTCGTGACCGGCCTTCTTCGCTGCCTCATCGACAGCCTCGCCGTCCGTCACCCGGTCGGCGGTTGCGAAGCAGATTGCCACGTCTTCGGCTGACGCCGGGCTCGCTGCACACGCGAGCATCGCCGCAACCGACGTCAGGGTCACCCAGCGCCTCACTAGAACCGCCTTTCAATGTCCATCGACTATCCCTCGTTATCGCATCATAGCCGGGCCTACGCGAGACGCTAGTCCTCCCGGATCAAGCTGCCGCCTCGATCAAGTCCGCGACGATGGCCGCGAGAATTGTCTTGCCCTTCTCCGCCGAGGCTAGCGTCGGATCGCCGAAGCTGCCGCTCGGCGAATAGTTGGGCGAATTCGGGTCGCTCGGCGAGAGCGGTCCGCGCTGAGGGCCGCCGGACGAGAAGGGCGAAGCCTCCGCTCGGCTCATGTCGATCGAGCCGGGCGCGATCGCGAGCATCAGCGACGTCTCGATCTCGTCGGCATGGCTGCCGTAAGGCTGCTGCTGCAACGCCTTCGCCGTTTCCACGAAGCGCGGGCCGGCGAAGACTTTCAAATGCCGGATGCGCGACGGATCGGACGTGGCCTTGATCGCCGCCTCGACCGGCGCGAGCGTGGAAATACCGGTATCGAGGATGAGCACGCGTTCCGCGCCGAAGCCGAGTAGCGCATCGGCGATTTCGGTCACGGTCGACTGAAAGGTCGCATTGGACAGGCTCGCGCTCCCGGCATAAGCGACGAAAGCGGGATAAGCGCCGTAACTCAGCGTGGGGCAGATCAGCGCATCGGTCTTTTCGGCGACGACGCCCGCGAAATATTCGGCGAAGACCTGGTCCGTCGCCATTCTCATATGCAGCCCGTGCTGCTTCGCGCCGGCGCCGATCGGAAGCAGCGCCGCGGCGCCGCCCGCGAGGCCCTTCGCCACGACGTCCCAAGTCAGGTCCGCTACTTTGCGCGCCTTCGCCGCCAAAGTGTGCGTCATGGGCTCAACCCACGATCATGGCTTGAAGCGTGTCGAGGCGGTCGGCCTCGGCGGCGGGCTTGTCCCAGCGGATGCGGTTGATGCGCGGGAAACGCATGGCGACCCCGGATTTGTGGCGCGAGGAGCGGTGCACCGAATCGAAGGCGACCTCGAACACGAGCTTGGGCTCGACCTGGCGAACCGGACCGAAACTGTCAACCGTGTGGTTCCTCACCCAGCGATCGAGCTCCTTCAACTCCTCGTCGGTGAAGCCGAAATAGGACTTGCCGACCGGCACGAGCTCGGGCCCTCCCGCGTCGCTGTCGCGCCAAGCGCCGAAAGTATAGTCGGAATAGTAGGACGAGCGCTTGCCGCTTCCCCGTTGCGCGTACATGAGAACGGCGTCGATGACGAGCGGTGCCCGCTTCCACTTGTACCAATGGCCCTTGGGGCGCCCGGCGAGGTAAGGGCTGTCTCGCCGCTTCAGCATCAGCCCTTCGATGCCGGTCTCGCGCGCGCCTTCCCACAGAGTTTTGAGCTCATCGACCGAGTTGAAGCCGATCAGCGTGGAGAGATCGGTGCAGCCGGGCGCGTTCGCTTTGTGCCAGGCCTCGAGCCGGGCGCGGCGCCGGGCGAAGGGGAGCGCGCGGAGGTCCTCGCCGCCCTCGAACAGAATGTCGTAGAGGCGGATATGGGCCGGATGCGACTTGAGCAGCGCGCCGCTCACGACTTTGCGGTTGAGCCGCTGCTGCAGATCGTTGAAGGAAGCGACCTCGCCGTTTCGCATCACGAGAAGCTCGCCGTCGAGCACGACGCCCTCAGGCAGGGCCTCGACCACTTCGGGAAAGCTGCCGGAAATGTCGTCGCCGGTGCGCGAGAAGAGCCGCTTCTCGCCCGCTTGATGGGCGGCCTGCACGCGGATGCCGTCCCACTTCCACTCGGCGACGAAGTCTTGCGGCGCGATCACCGCAAGCTCCTTGTCGTCGATCTGATGCGACAGCATCAGCGGCCTGAAGGCGGCGCGCCCTTCCGAAGAGGGCCGGGCGCTCTTGCCCTTAAGCCAGTCGAACAATTCGCCATAAGGCGGCCGGAGCGCGTGCCAGACCTCCTCGATATCGGCGAGCGGCAGCCCGGACCATTCCGCAAGCGCCGTCTTGGTGAGCCGCGCCGAAACGCCGACCCGCAAGGCTCCGGTCATGAGCTTGAGCAGCGCCCAGCGGCCGGTCGCATCAAGCTGGTCGAGCCAGCCGGCAAGGAGGCCGGGGACTTCCGCCGGCGCCGCCGCTTGCAGCGCCTCCACCACGCTGGCAAGCCGCGGCGGCTTGGCCGAAGCGCCGCCCCCCGGCCAGATCAGGGCGATGGTCTCGGCCGTGTCCCCGACATAGTCGCGCGAGAGATTGAACAGGACGGGATCGACGCGCGATCCGATGAGATCGGTCAGGATGCGGCGGAGAGGAAGCCGGAAGAAGAGACCGTCCGTCAACGCCGCCAGCGCATAGCCGCGATCGGGATCGGGCGTGCTCGCGAAATAGCCGGCAAGCAGCCTGAGCTTGTCGTTTCGCGACGGCGTATAGGAGAGCCGGTCGAGAGTTGCGGCAAAGGCCTTCACTGGTCCTCGTCCTCGCGGCCGATCAAAGCGAGCGCGCGCCCCCTAAGCCCGCTCGTTTCGATGTGATGCAGGAGCGCGTCCTCGCGCCCATGCGTCACCCACACTTCCTCCGCGCCCGTCTCGGCGATGGTCGCGACAAGCTCGCGCCAATCGGCGTGGTCCGAGATCACGAGCGGAAGCTCGACGCCTTGCTGGCGCGCCCGCGCGCGCACCCGCATCCACCCTGAGGCGAACGCCGTGACGGGGTCCGGCAGCCGGCGCGACCAGCGATCGGCGATGGCCGAAGGCGGCGCCAGCACGATCTGGCCCTTCAGCTCGTCGCGGGGGGCGCCGGTTGCGGGTTTGAGCGCGCCGAGGCGGACCCCGAAGGACTCGTAAAGCGCGCAACATTCGCTGAGCGCGCCATGAAGGTAGATCGGGCGGTCGTAGCCCGCGCCGCGCAGGAGCGCGATCAGGCGCTGGCATTTGCCGAGCCCGTAAACGCCGACGACATGGGCGCGGTCGGGAAATTGCGCGCGAGACTTGAGCAGCTTGGCCGCTTCTTCGTTCGCATCGCCGTGTTGGAACACAGGCAACGCGAACGTCGCCTCGGTAATGAAAAGGTGGCAGGGGACAAGCTCGAAGCCGGGGCAGGTCGGGTCCGGGCTCCGCTTGTAGTCGCCGGAGACGACTGCCCGCGCGCCCTTCCATTCGATCAGGACCTGTGCGCTGCCGAGCACATGCCCGGCCGGGAAGAGCGTAACCGCCACATCGCCGATCGACACGCGCTCGCCGTAAGCGACGGCTTGGCTTTCCTTCTGCGCCGCCTTGCCGAGCCGCACTTGCATCACGCCGAGCGTCTCGCGCGTGGCAAGCACATGGTCGTGGCCTGGCCGCGCATGGTCGGAATGGCCATGGGTCACGACCGCGCGCTTGGCGCCGTCATAAGGGTCGATATGGAAGCCGCCGGGGCGGCAATAGAGGCCCTTGCGGTCAACCGTGAGCCAGGTTTCGAAACGTTCGGGGGTCATTAACGTTCGGGGGCAAGACTGCGGCCGCTAGTTGGCCGCTCAGGCGAAAAGCCCCTCAGAATCCAGGGGTTTGGGCTCGAGAGACTAGAGATAGATAGGGCGCCTGGAAAAAATTGCACTGCCGGCCCCGCTCCGGCAGTGCTTCGCGTCGTCAGGTGGCGCTTCGAGCTTGAGCCGATCCGGCTCGCCAAGGCGCACCCACTTCAGGTCGTGCATCCTGTGCAGGAGGGAAGTCCGCAAGGGTCGTTCCCAAACGACTCTCTCCTGACGCGAAGGATGACACGGCGATGACGATCATTGCAAACAGGAGTTCGGCCTAACCCGCATTTCTTTTTTGCCGGCGGCGGCAATTGAGCCTTGACCTGCGGCCTGGCGGACACGGCTCCGGCGTTCGAATTTGGCCTACGGAAATGCGTTCGCACCGCGTGACGGCCGTCACGGCGCCGCTTTGGGGGTCTCTTGTCCCGCCTCGGCCTCTTGCGGCTTTGCGTCCGCGGCCGGCGGCTTGCCTTGGCCGGGGGAAAGCGGCCCGCGCCACGCCTCGAAGCGCGATTCGAGCGCCGCACCATTCGTATTATCCCACCACCCTTCGTCGAATTTCAGCGCCTTTTTGAAGTTGTCGGGCGCGGTGGGAAGAAATGTCAGCATCGCGACATCGATCACCGGATGCTTGCCGACGAGGGGAAGCGCCGATTTCCGTACTGGGCCGTAGGCAATGAGTTGCGCCTGGGTCGCGAGCCGCGCCGGGTCGGTGGCAAAGGCGATGAAGCGGAGCGCGCCCTCCTTGTTCTTCGCGCTTTTGGGGATGGCCCAAAGATCGAGATCGTAGATCTGGCCGTCCCAGATCGCCGCATATCTCTGGCGCGTGCCGACCGTGGCGCGGAACAGGCGGCCGCTATAGGTGGCGGCCATCACCGCCTTCCTTTCCAGCAGCCAGGTCATCGCCTCTTCGGCGCTGTCCCACCAGAACGCTTCGGCCTTGATCTTGTCGAGCGCCTTGAACGCGCGGTCGGCGCCCTCTTGCGTCGCGAGTTCGGTATAGACATTGGCCGGTTCGACGCCATCGGCAAGCAGCGCAAGCTCGAGCGTGCGGCGCGCACTGTTCGGCAACGCCCGTTTGCCGGGGAACCGCTTGATATCGAGGAGATTGGCGACCTGCGAAGGGGTGGCCTTGCTGAAAGCCTGGCGGTCGAAAGCGATCGTCATGGCCCAGGCCACGCTACCAACGCCGCAAGTCGAAAGGCTGTCGGCGATGAAATCCTGCTCCGCGCTCTCGCCCGACGGCGCCGCGCCGAGGCTCGATGTTGCGATCGTTTCGAGCAGCCCATCCTTGCACAGCGCGTTGAGCACGCCCGCCGAGACGTCGGCGACGTCGATCGCCCCGCCATCGCTCATCTCCTTGATCTTGGCGAGCGAGCCGTCATAGATCTCGGTCGTAATTCGCGTGCCCGTCTCCTTGGCATAGGGCTCGAAAAAGGCGATCTCCTGCGACTGGCCGTAAGCGCCGCCCCAGGTCGCGATATTGAGCGTGTCTTCACCACGCGCGCCCGCCGAAACGCAAAGGCTTGCGGCGACGGCGAAGGCAAAAGCGCGGGCCCGCGCGTTGGAGCGCGCCGGCATCGACACGCGACAGAGATGGATATTGCGCTGCTCGGACACTATGGCGTTCTCGCGTTACGTGACATCTGCGCCGGCGGTCAGCGCGGAGAGATCTGGGTGGACCTGGCAGCGGTCGGCACCGATCCGGAGTGAACCGGCTCTTGCCCGGCCCTCGCGATCACGGGTTGCGCGATCGTCCCGCTGATCGAGACTTGCGGCGGAGTCTGTGTGGCGAGCTGCGAGCCGTTCACGGGAGCGGCGTAATTGGCGACGAACAAGCGCCAATTGAGCGTCTGTTGCCCCAAATCGATGTCGCCGGACCCGGACACCAGCCCCTGCTCCGTCTTCATGTTGAACTTCTCGCACCAAATCTTGCCGGCACCGAGACGGCATTCGGCGATGAGCTCGTCGAACGACGTGACATTTTCCTTGCTCCAACCCGCGCCCGGAAGCGCGCCCGATCCGGCAAAGAGGCTGGCGAGATCGACGGAGACGGCGCCGCGGCGCGCTTTCAGGCGGAACGGCCCCGCTAGCCCGCGCGCAAGCTCGTCATAGGTGCTCCCCGTGGTGGAGAAATCCACCTTGAGATTGCTATTGCCGTTGAGCGGGACCTGGAGCCCAAGCGGATCGAGGCAGCTCTCGATCGGTATGTCTGAAAATTTTCCGGCCAGCTTCGCCTTGTCGATGGGCTGGGATAGATCGACGTCGATGCGACCCGTGACCGTGCCGCCGCAGAATTCAACCTCGCTTACATCGCTCGAAACGAAACCTTTGCGGGCGCTGATGTTGAAACCGCCGCGCCCGAGTTGCAATCCAGGGGCGGTGATCTCGGCGGCCGAGATGCGCAAATCCGTGTCGAAATGGCTGAGCGCGGATTGGTCGAGACTCGCCGGCCCCGCGTCCGCTTCACCGACATAAGGATCGAGTGCGAGCCGGTCGAAAGCGAGCGTGCCATCGATGCGGGGACGTATGCCCGGGGTAAGTGCAAGCGCGCCCACCGCCGCGTTCCCGTCGAACGCGAAGGCGCCGTCGTCGAAAGTGAGCGTCGTTCCGTTCCAACGCGCCGCGCCCGAGGCCGAAAGGGCCTTCAGGCTCCGCCCCTCGGCGAGCTCGATCCCAGCCCATCTGAGAAAGGCGCGCGTATCGGCCATGCCGGCTGTGATGTCGCCGTCGAGCTGAAACCCGTTGGCAAACGAGGCCGTGCCGGCGGCCGTAGCGTCGAGCGTTGGCGCGTTGAAAGACAATTTCAGCGGAACGCTGAGGCCGTCCGCCGTTTCAGACGGCGCGCCGGTATCGAACGTGAAGTTGACGGGCTCGTTGCGGAGCGTGAACGAACCGGAACCGGCAAGCGCGCCGGAACTTAGCTTGAATCGCGCATCGAGCTTGTCGATGGTCTCGCCGCCGGAGGCGGTCGGCATCTTGATGACGCCGTTCCGCACCCGAAGCACGCGGAACGGAGCGCCGTTCAGGAGATTGGCGACGCGCGCCTCAGGCGTCTGCGCGGGTCCCATGACGAGCGATGGCGCCTCTTTGAGCGCAATCTCCGGCGAGGTGAGGCGGACGGCATCGACCTGGATGCGCCCCAGCACCAATGCGACGAGATCGAGCGAAATTCTTGCGTCCTTCGCCGCTATCGATTTCAGCAGGGGAAGGTTTGGCGCATGTGTGAGCTCGACACCGGTCCGGATGGCGACGTCCGGGAAATATTGCACGCGCAACGGCCCGGTCAGTTTGACCTCTCCGCCCGTCCATGTAGCAAGAGCGTCGGATGCGCGTTTGGCGAGAAACGGAGAGCTGCCGGCGAGCCGGGGAAGAATGACAAGAGAGCACAGCAACAGCGCGACGACGCCGAGAAGAATCCATTTCTGATCGATCTGGCGTGGCTTCATGCCGTCCCTACCCACCCGGTCCCCGCGCTGGCCCCGAAGGCCGGGCGCTGCCGCATTCTTCTTGAAATCGGCCCCCGCCTTTCTAGCCCGAACGCGCCGGGATAGCGAGACCGTGCCGGCTTTTTGTTGCGCTCTCGGAAGCCCCGCAAAAAGGCCGATCAGGGCCCTTCGCGAAAGCCCGAGAGCGAGGCCCCGGGCCGGCTCCCCGCCACGATCCCGTGGAGGAAAAGAACCGGAGCGAGGCTGACCAGCACAATCGCGAGCGCGGAAACTCCGGCCTCCTCGTAGCGATAGAGCGATACGAGCGTGAAGACCTCGGTTGCAAGCGTATCGAAATTGAAAGGCCTGAGCAGAAGCGTCGCCGGCAGCTCCTTCATCGAATCGACGAAGACGAGGAGCGCCGCGGCGCCGAGTGCCGGCCTGAGCAGGGGCAAATGCACCTTGAGCAGCATCTCGCTCAAGCTCGCGCCAAGCGAACGCGCCGCGGCATCGATATTGCGGGACACCCGCGCCAAACCCGCCTCGACCGCGCCGAGCGAGGCGGCGAGGAAGCGAATGGTGTAGGCGAGCACGATGGCGAACGCGGTTCCCGACAAGAGCAATCCCGTCGAGACCCCGAACATCGACCGCATCACCCCGTCGACGAAATTGTCGAGGCCCGCGAGCGGGATCAGGAGGCCGATCGCGAGCACGGTGCCGGGCACGGCGTAGCTGATCGCGGGGATGGTGCTCGCGCCCCGAACCAGTTGCGAGCGCGTTTGCCGCCGCGCATAGGCCAACACCACGGCGAAGGCGACCGCGACGCAAGAAGCCGCGCTCGCAAGCAGGAGGCTGTTCACCGCCGCGCGCCAGAACGCAGGCGCAAGGCCGGCCGCCAGATGGGCTACGGCGTCATCGAGAAGAACGCCGGCCGGGAGCACGAAGCCGAACGCGACGGGCAAGGCGCAGGCGAGGCTGGCGAGCGCGCCGCGCCAACCCTCGAGCCGGTCCTCCGGCAGGCGGCGATATTTGCCGGTGGTATGGTGAAAGCGGCGCTTGCCCCTCAAGCCGAGTTCGAGCCCGAGCAGCGCCAGCACGAAAATCAGCATGACGCAGGCGATTTGCGCCGCCCCGGCGAGGTTGTTGCGGTCGAGCCAAGTGTCGTAAATCGCGACCGTCAGGGTGTGGACCCCGAAGAATCCGACCGCGCCGATGTCGTTCAGCGTTTCCATCAGCGCGAGCGCGACGCCCGCGGCAAGCGCCGGCCGGGCGAGCGGCAGCGCGATCTCCCTGAAGGTTTGCGCCGCGTTGCGGCCGAGGCTGCGGCTCACTTCGAGGATGCAGACTGACTGGGCGACGAAGCTCGCCCGCGCGGTGATATAGACATAGGGATAGAGCACCGCGCTCATGACGAAGATCGCGCCGCCGACGCTGCGGATATCGGGGAACCAGTAGCTCCGCGCGTCTTGCCAGCCGAATAGCGCGCGCAATCCGGTCTGCACCGCGCCGGAATAGTCGAGCAGCTCGAGATAGGTATAGGCGATGATGTAGGTCGGGATCGCGAGCGGGAGCAGCAGCAGCCACTGCAACAGGTTGCGCCCGGGGAAGCGATACATGGTCACGAGCCACGCCGTCCCGGTGCCGATGAGGAGCGTCGAGGCGCCGACGCCGGCAAGCAGAAGCGCTGTGCGGCGAAGCGCTCCCGGCAGCACGTTTTCGATCAGATGCGGCCAGGTATCGCCGCTTGCCTGAAGCGCGATCGCGGCGATGGCGAGCAGGGGCAGAATGGCGACCAGCGAGATGAGAACCGCCGCCAGCGACCAGGCGAGATTGCCGCTCTCTCTCAGCCGCGCCAGCCGGCGGCGCAAGGAAGGCCCCGCGGCTGACGAGATGAGGGCCATCGCCGGCGTTTGCGGCGTCCGGGTCTAGACCGGCGCGCGCCGGTCGGCGCCGCCCTTGCGCCGTCCCGCCATGAGCGCCGCCACGCCCTCCGGTGACAGACGCTGATCGGCGTCTTGCAGCGCGTCGGCAAAGCCATTTGCCGCGTTCAGCACGGGATCGATCGCGTCCGATCCGATCAGCGCCAAAGCGCAGGCCCGCATGGCGGGACAGCGCTGGTGCTGAGAGGCCGCGATCAGCGAGATCGCCAAGCACTCATCGGCGCAAAAGCCCGGGCAGCCGACCGGAGAATATTCGATTCGTCGCGACGCCGAGGCGCGCACCGCCCTGACCCAGCACGCAAGCTCGGTCACCGCGCGTCGTGCCCGCTCGGGCCCAAGCGCACGCGCATATTCGTTCCAGCCGCTCTCCCAACAGGCGATGTTCCCGGTATCATAGCCCGCAAGCCAACAACGGAAGCCGATGCCAACCAGCCATTCCGCTCCGCTCAGCAATGGCACGCGAACCGGCGCACCGAGCGCGACTGAACTCTGTCGATCCGTCTTATATTGAAAGCTCATCGTTGCCCCCTCATGAGCTTGGCCCCTCGTCGAATTCAACCTTGTCAACCAGCTCGCTTGCGGCTTTGCGCAATGCGGCGATATCGGTGAGCGAAATCGGGTCCGGCTTGAAATCGCCCCACGATTTGACCAGCGGTGACCAAGGAATGCCGTCCTTGACCGGATATTCGTTGTTCGCCTCGGCATAGATTTGTTGGCCCTCGTCAGAGGCGAGGAATTCGACCAGCTTCACCGCGTTATCCTTATGCGGCGCGTATTTGGCGACGACGGCGCCGGACACGTTGATATGCGTGCCGCGCTCGTCCGAGTTGGGGAACAGGATCCTGACCGACTCGGCCCATGCCTTCTGCTCGGGCTCCTTATCGTTCTTGAGCATCACGCCCATGTAGTAGGTATTGGCGACGGCGATGTCGCATTCGCCGGCATAGATGCCCTTGACTTGGAGCCGGTCGTCGCCTGCGGGCTTGCGCGCGAGATTGGCCTTCACGCCTTTCAGCCATTCCTCGGTCCACGCTTCGCCGTGATTGGCGATCATCGAGGCGATCAGCGCGACGTTGTAAGGATGCTGGCCCGAGCGAATGCAAATCTTGCCGCGCCATTTGGCATCGGCGAGTTCCTCATAGGTGATGGCGTCCTGCTTCACCCGCTCCTTCGACGCGTAGACGACGCGGGCGCGGCGGGTAAGCCCAAACCACTGATCGTCCGCGGCGCGATAGGCTTGAGGGATCGCGGCGTCGAGCGCGGGCGAATGGATGGTTTGCGCGATGCCGGACGCGGTCGCTTGGGTGAGATTGCCGATGTCGACGGTGAGGAGCACATCGGCGGGGCTGTTGCGTCCCTCGGCCTCGATGCGCTCGATCAGGCCCTTCTCGGCGAAGATGACATTGACCTCGATGCCGGTCTCTTGCGTGAACCGGTCGAGCAGCGGCTCGATCAAAGCGGGCTGGCGATACGAATAGACATTCACCTCGCCGGGATCGGCGGCGTCTGCTGGCAGAACGGCGAGGGTGAAGAGCGAGGCGAGGGCGAGACGCCGCGCGGAGGCAAATCGCATCTTTTCCTCCAATTGCCGGGGTTCAAGGCCCCGGTATCGGACTGACTTGGCGCCCGGTCTTTTTTCATTAGCGGGCGCGATTCCTCGATTAGAGCGCCCTGCGCGAGACTGTCAATAAGATTGACTTGGCTTCATCTACCTTAGAAGCCTTCTAAGTACGATGTCGAAAGTAGAAGGCCATCTAATGTTGTCTGCGAGGAAAGTAATACGCAAACAACAATTGGCAAACCTTTTAGAGAACGTCTGTTACCAAGCGCGAGAATATTACTTCAGCCAAGTTGAGGCGCACTTCAGGGCCGCCCCTTTAGCCCGAGGTGAACAGCCGCTCGGCTGGAAAGATCACGTCGGCCGAGGTGCCGATCTGAGGTTCGCTCGTGAGCACGAGCCGCGCCCGGTTGGCGTCGACCAGGGCCTTGGTCACGGGCAGGCCCAATCCCGTTCCTGTCTGCTTGCGCGGGGCGGTGTCGAGCTGGTGGAAGGGCTGCATGGCGAAGGCGATCTCGTCCTTGGTCATGCCGACGCCGTTGTCGCGCACGCGCAAGCGAAGCTCGCCATCGACCATCGAGCCCGACACGATCACCTGG
>DASTKZ010000078.1:0-2825 GCA_035715445.1 Methyloceanibacter sp. | reverse complement strand
GGCTCGATGGTGCAGAACGGATAGTTGGCGGCCTGGGCCGCCGCGCTCTCCGTCAGCGCGTTGAAGAGCGTGGACTTGCCGACATTCGGCAATCCGACGATGCCGCACTTGAAACCCATGGATCAGTTCGCCTTCACGCGCCGAGCCAGCGGCGGAGCTTCGCCCCGAGCGTCTCGAGAGGCGCTAAGCTTGCCTCGGGCGAGGGGCCTTGCGAGATTTCGACCTGCTGCATCGCATGCGCCACCCGCGACTGGAACTTCTCGACGGTGCCTTCCGCGAGAAGAGGCGCTTCGGCCGCAATCGCGCCGAGCAGAGGCTCGAGCCACGCGGAATCGGCCTTGGCGAAATTGTGCAGTACGTATCCCTTCACGCGATGGCTTTGTCCGGGATGACCGATCCCGATTCGCACGCGCGTAAAGTTACTGCCGATATGCGAGGTCATGGACCGGAGGCCGTTATGCCCGGCAAGGCCGCCGCCGGTCTTCACCCTCATCTTGCCAGGGGCGAGGTCGAGCTCGTCATGGAAGACGACGACGTCGCCGGGCTTGAGCTTGTAGAAGCGAATGGCTTCGCCCACGGCGCGGCCCGACGCATTCATGAAAGTCTGAGGTTTCAACAGCAGCACCTGCTCCTGGCCAAGTCTGCCCTCGGCAACGAGCCCCTCGAAGCGCTTGCGCCAGTCGGCGAAGCCGTGCGCGGCCGCGATGGCATCGATTGCCATGAAGCCGACATTGTGACGGTTGAAAGCGTGTCTCTGTTCCGGATTGCCGAGGCCGACAAAGAGCTTCATCAAAGCCATCCTGGTTCAACGCGCGAAGGCGAGGGGCTCCCCAGCGATCCTCCGGGTCGAAAACAAGTGCTAGCCCTTCTCCTTCTTCTTCTCGCGCTCCTTCGGCTTCTCCTTGTCCTTTTCCTTGTCCTCGGCTTCGCCCTCCGCGGCGGGGGCAGCCTCGACACCCTCGGCGCCGGGCTCGGCCTCGGCGGCGGCCGCTGCCGCGCCAGGCGCGGGCTCTTCAGCCGCGCGGCCCACGATCGTCGCCACCGTGAAGTCGCGCTTGGTGATAGTTGGGCGCACGCCTTCAGGCAGCTTGAGCGCCGAGATATGGACAGAGTCGCCGATCTCCAGTCCGGTCAAATCGACTTCGAAATGATCGGGGATTGCGTCGGCCGGGCAGCGCACCGCGATCTCGTGTCGAACGATGTTGAGCACGCCGCCGCGCTTCAGCCCCGGGGACGCCGCTTCGTTGAGGAAGCGCACCGGGACTTCGACGGTCACGTGCGCATCCTTGCCGAGCCGCAGGAAATCGACATGGATGGGAAAGTCGCGGATGGGATCGACCTGAACCGCGCGGGGAATCACCCGCGTCTTCTTGCCCTCGATGTCGAGCACGTAGATCGTGCTCTGGAAATGGCCGGTGTGAATCTGCTGGTAGATCGTGCGGTAATCGACCGAGATCGTCTCCGGCTCCTGCTTGTCGCCATAGAGAATGCCGGGGATGCGCCCCTCGCGCCGCTGCGAGCGCGCGCCGCCCTTGCCCGAGCTGCCTCGCGTCCACGCCTTGAGTTCGATCGCCTCAGCCATTACGAGCCTCCAAACCACTCAAAATGATGTGGGGCCGAAGCGGCCCCGCCATGTATCTGTTCTGCGGCGTCGCGCGCCGCCATGGAATCGAGGAGCTTATAGCCCTTCCGAGAGGCCCCTGACAATCGGCTCGTGGCGCCCAAACGGGTCGGACAGAGGCCGCTCTTGGGCGTAGAATGGGCGCCCAATTGCGCCGGAATTGTGCGCCCGGGCCGCCCCAAAAGGCGGAGTTGGAAGGCTCAAGGAGGAAGGCCATGCCGGAGAGTGTGTACAAAGTCATTGAACTGATCGGCACCAGCACGAAATCCTGGAATGAGGCCGCCAAGGCGGCGGTCGAGCGCGCGGCTGAGACCTTGCGCGATTTGCGCATCGCGGAAGTGATCGCCCAAGACGTTGTCATCACCGACGGCAAGGTCGAGGCCTATCGGGTCAAGATCAAGGTGTCGTTCAAATACGAGGGGCATCACTAGCGGCGCGTTCGGCACAAGAGGCCGGGCCGAACTAGTAGAACAGGCTTGAGACCGACTGCTCCTCGGCGGTGCGCGCGATCGCCTCGCCGAGCAAGGGAGCGATGGGGAGCACCCGGATATTGTGAGCGTTCCTCACTGCCTCGCTCGGCTCGATCGAATCGGTGATGGCGAGTTCCTTGAGTTGCGAGCCGACGATGCGCGCCACCGCGCCTCCCGACAGCACGCCGTGGGTGATGTAGCCCGTCACCAGGACCGCGCCTTGTTCGAGCAGGGCGGTTGCCGCGTTGACCAGCGTGCCGCCGGAATCGACGATATCGTCCACCAGGATGCAGGTGTGCCCTTTCACGTCGCCGATGACGTTCATCACCTCGGAATCGCCGGGGCGCTCGCGCCGCTTGTCGACGATGGCGAGTGGCGCGTCGATGCGCTTGGCGAGCCCACGCGCGCGCACCACGCCGCCGACGTCGGGCGACACCACCATGATGTTGTCGTTGGGGAACAGCTTCTTGATGTCCTGCACCATTACCGGCGCGGCGAACAGATTGTCGGTCGGGATATCGAAGAAGCCCTGGATCTGACCTGCATGCAGATCGAGCGTAAGCACGCGATCGGCGCCGGCCTCGACGATCATGTTGGCGACAAGCTTGGCTGAAATCGGCGTGCGCGGCCCCGGCTTCCGGTCCTGCCTGGCATAGCCGAAATAAGGAACGACCGCGGTGATGCGCCCCGCGGAGGCCCGCCGCAGCGCATCGATGAGGATGAGAAGCTCCATC
>DASTKZ010000077.1:0-3209 GCA_035715445.1 Methyloceanibacter sp. | reverse complement strand
CTCCGCGCGGGCTACCGGCACGTGTCGGTGTCGAGCAGCGCGTAAAGCAGATGATCCTGCCAAACGCCGTTGATTCGCAAATAGCGCCGCGCGAGCCCTTCGCGCTTAAAACCGGTCTTTTCCAGCAATCTGATCGAGGCCGTGTTGCTCGGGATGCACGCTGCCTCGAGTCGGTGCAATTCGAGCGAGTCGAACACGAAGGGCACGACGGCGCGGACGGCCGCTGTCATGTATCCTTGGTTCGCGTATTTGGCCCCGATCCAGTAGCCGAGCGTGCAGGACTGGGTCACCCCGCGGCGCACGTTGCAGAGCGTGAGCCCGCCGACAAGCGCGCCCGTTGGGGCCGCGAAGACGAACAGCGCGTAGCCCACATCCTCGCGGAGATCGCGCAAATAATGGCGAACGCGCCGGCGAAACGAGGCACGAGAGAGCTCGTCCGAGGCCCAGAGCGGTTCCCACGGGGTCAAGAACTCCCGGCTCCCGGCCCGAAGCTCCGCCCACTCGGGATAGTCCGACATTTGCGGCGTCCGCAACGTGACCTTGTCGGATTCGATGACGGGTCCGACATCGCTGGTCGATACGGCTCGCAGTAACGCCATGCGCTTCCGACCCTTCTCAAGCGGCCCTGGTCGAGGGAACGGCGAATTCTTCCGTCACCCGGTCGAATCTTGCAACATGAAGAATGGGCCCAACCGTGGCGAGGCTAATCGGAGAGGCAAGCATGCTCTCAACCAAGGCTTGCAAGTCCTTGGCCTCGACCCGATCCACCTGCTCCGTCAGCTCCTCGGTCGAAAGCGGCCGCCCGTAGACGAGGATCTGGCGGGCGATCTGCTCGGAGCGGGCGCTCGAGCTTTCGAGCCCGGTGAGAAGCCCCATCTTGAGCTGGGCCTTGACGCGGGCGACCTCATCGGCGCGGAAGCCTTCCTGCGCGGCCTTGGCCACCTCAGCGCGGATCACGGCAAAAAGGTCATGGGCGCGGTCGGAGGCGCAAGCCGCATGGATGGTGAACATGCCACTGTCGTCGAGCCCGCTAGCAAACGCATAGATGGCGTAGCAGAGCCCACGCCGCTCGCGCACTTCCTGGAAGAGCCGCGAGGACATGCCACCGCCGAGCGCGCCGGCGCAAACTTGCGCCGTGAAATAATCGGGGTGGCGGTAATGCGGGCCCTCGAAGGCGAGCACGAGATGGGTCTGCTCGAAATCCTCGTTCGAGCGCCTGACGCCGCCGGAATAGACGGCGGGTTGCGGGCGCGGCGCCGAAGCGGGATCGAAACCAGAAAGCCTCCGCTCGGCTTCGGCGAGAAGCGCGCCATGATCGACGGCGCCGGCAGCCGCGAGCACCATCCCGGGTCCATGATAATGGGTGGAAAGATAGGCGCCGAGATGGGAAGGCTCGAAACGGGCGACGCTCTCGGCCGTGCCGAGGATCGGCCGCCCCACCGGCTGACCGGGGAAAGCTGCATCCTGGAGAAGATCGAAAGCGATGTCCTCGGGCGAATCCATCACGGCCGCGATCTCTTGCAGGATAACGTCGCGCTCGCGTTGCAGTTCGGTCGCATCGAAACGCGGGGCGACGACGATATCGCTCAAGATGTCGAGCGCGAGCGGCATGTCTTCTCGCATCACGCGGGCATAATAGGCGGTCGTGTCCACGCCGGTCGCGGCGTTCACCTCGCCGCCAACCGCTTCGATCTCCTCGGCGATATCCTGGGCGCTCCGGCGCGCCGTGCCCTTGAAGGCCATGTGCTCGAGCAAATGAGCGACGCCATGCTCGCTAACGCCCTCGCTCCGGCTCCCAGCGCCTACCCAAAGGCCGAGCGATACGGTCTCGACCTCCGGCATGGAGTGGCTCACGACCGTGAGCCCGTTGGCGAGTTTTGACTGTTCGAGGCTCACGCGCGCCCCCCTGTCGTGCGCCGCCCTTGCGCCCCGCTCCTGCCGCCGGCGCGGGCGTTGGCGTCGATGAAAGCAGCGACGGCGCCATAGTCGTTTGCAAGCGTGGCGCAGCGCTCGTGCTGCCCGAGCTTCAATCGGAGCCGCTCGGGCTCTTCGGGCACGCGGCCGCAAGCGCGCTCGACCGCCTCGGGGAACTTGGCGGCGTGCGCGGTGGAGAGAACGACCATCGGCGAAGCGTCGAGCCCGCTCTCGGCGCGGGCGGCGGCGACCGCGACGGCCGTGTGGGGATCGGCGAGGAAGCCGGTCGCCTCGACGAGACTGCGAATGGTCATCGCAGTCTCGGGCTCGCCGATCGCGTGCGCGCTGAAGAGCGAACGTAGAGAGGAAAGCTCGGCGTCGTTGAGACGGAAAGCGCCGGTCTTGCGCAACGCCTCCATCAGCGCTCGCACGCGGCCTGCGTCGCGGCCGGCCAGCTCGAACAGAAGGCGCTCGAAATTGCTGGCAAGCTGGATATCCATGCTGGGGCTAGAGGTCGCGATCACGCTCGTGGGCTCGTAGGCGCCGGTGCCCAGAACGCGAACCAAACTGTCGTTGAGGTTCGTGGCAATAACGAGGCGCGCGACCGGCAAACCCATCTGTTTCGCGGCGTAACCCGCGAAAATATCACCGAAATTTCCGGTGGGCACGGTGAAGGCCACGTCCCTCAGCGGCGCGCCGAGGCTGACCGAGGCGGTGAAGTAATAAGGGATCTGGGCGAGGATGCGAGCGAAATTGATCGAGTTGATTCCAGTGAGCGCAAGGCGGTCGCGCAAGGCGAGGTCGCCGAACAGCGCCTTCAGAATCGTCTGGCAATCGTCGAACGAGCCTTCGACAGCAATGTTGTAAACGTTCTCCTCGGCCGCCGTCGTCATCTGGCGGCGCTGCACGTCGCTGATGCGTCCCTTCGGATGCAGAATGAAAATGTCGATGGCCTCGAGGCCGCGAAAGGCCTCGATGGCGGCCGCGCCCGTGTCGCCGGAGGTCGCTCCGATCACGGTGGCATGGGCGCGCTTGCGCAGCAGCGTGCGGTTCATCAGCCGCGCCACCACCTGCATGGCGAGGTCTTTGAAGGCGAGCGTGGGCCCGTGAAACAGCTCGAGAACGAAGCTGTTCGGCGCGATCTGGCGGAGCGGTGCGACGGCCGGATGATGGAAGCTGCCATAGGCCTCCTCCAGCACGTCTTCGAGGTCGTCGAAGCAGGGATCGCCGACGAGGTAAGGCCGCATCACCTGGAAAGCGGCATCGGCATAGTCGAGCCCGGCGAGGCTCGCGAT
>DASTKZ010000076.1:0-2739 GCA_035715445.1 Methyloceanibacter sp. | reverse complement strand
TGCGACGGCCGGATGATGGAAGCTGCCATAGGCCTCCTCCAGCACGTCTTCGAGGTCGTCGAAGCAGGGATCGCCGACGAGGTAAGGCCGCATCACCTGGAAAGCGGCATCGGCATAGTCGAGCCCGGCGAGGCTCGCGATGGCCTCGGGCGGGAGACGCGGCCAGGCCTCGGGCACATAGAGGCCGCCGTCGCGAGCGAGAGCGGCAAGGAGCGCGCCCTCGAAGGGAAGCGCCGGCGCTTCACCGCGCGTTGAGACAAATTTCAAGACGGGCCTCGTCGGGCAAGGAAATGGGGGTTTCGGGGCAGACCCTAGCGGGGGCCGCGTCCCTCGGCAATAACGGGCGCATACCCAGGGTTAGCCACTTGCACCTTGCCTCTGCCGCCGCCAACCCCCTTTGGCCTTCCACACATAGGCCCCGTAAACGCCGAGAAGTGCGGCCGCCAGCAGAAACCAGGTGATGGCGTATTGGAGGTGGTTGTTGGGAAGATCGAGCCGCGTCTGGCCGCCCTCGGGCCAGCCCCCCGGCGCCTCGCCCTTCTCGGCCTCGAGGAAGAAGGGCGCCACCCTGACGCTCTCCCCCGGAAACATCGACCGCGCCAAGACATCCTTATCGCGCCAGAACCAGCGATTGGCCTCGGGCTCGTTGTCGGGGGTGAAGCGACCTTGGCGGTCGGGGGGGCGCACGATCCCGGTGACGGCGACCACGCCTTCGACCTCGCCTTTGGAGCGCAAAGCGGGGGCCTTCAGATTGTCGGGCACGAAGCCCCGATCGATGAGGACTGTCTCGCCGTCCTCCGTCTTGAGCGGGGCAATGACGTGCCAACCGGCGCTCCCCTCTTTCGACAGGGCGAACAGATATCGCTCCTTGGCGTTGTCGAAGCGTCCGCTGACACGCACGCGGTAATAGCTCGGATCCTCACCTTGCGCGGCCATTGCGGCCGCGTCTTCGAGACCGATCGGCGGGGCCTTGGTCCGGGCCTCGATCTTGGCGATCAATCCCTCTTTCCATTCGAGCCGCTGCAACTGCCACAACCCGAGGCCAATGAGCGCGACGAATGCGGCGAGCATCAACGCGGTGAAGCCGAGAAGCCCTCTTGCCATCGGCCTACCTCATTGCCCGGCAAGCTTGCCCTCCTCCGCCTTGTGCTTGAACTGGAGCGCGATCAGCGCGCCCTTGAAGGACCGGAGCAGGAGGAGTGGCAGCACGATGGCGAGCGAGCCCCACAGCAGGGCGTGCAGCCAGTAAGGCGGGGCATAGAGGATCTCGATTATGAGCGCGAGGCCCGTGACCACGAACCCGGTCACGAGGATGACGAAGACCGCGGGCCCGTCGCCCGAATCGGCGAAGGCGTAATCGAGCCCGCAATTGTCGCATTTGGGGGCGAGCGCGAGATACCCGCGAAAGAGCTTGCCGCGATGGCAGGCGGGGCAGCGCCCCAAAATCCCCGCGGCCAGCGTCGCACCCAGGCTGTGGCCATCGGGACTTGGCTCGCCATGGCTCATCGCAATCTCCTCAAACGAAAAAGGGGACGGAATCGGACCGCCCCCCTTCGTTGCACGCGTAGATCTCTAGTGGCCGTAATTGCTGCCGGCGCCCCACACATAGATGCAGGTGAACAGGAACAGCCAAACCACGTCAACGAAGTGCCAATACCAGGCCGCCGCCTCGAAGCCGAAATGCATCTTCGGCGTGAAGGCGCCGCGCATGGCGCGGATCAGGCACACGGTGAGGAAGATCGTGCCGACGATCACATGGAAGCCGTGGAAGCCCGTCGCCATGAAGAAGGTCGAACCGTAGATGTGGTTGGCGAAGCCGAAGCCAGCATGCATGTACTCGTAGGCTTGGCACGCCGTGAACAGGATGCCGAGCACGACGGTGCAGAAGAGCCCAAGCACGAGTCCCCTGCGGTCGTTGTGAAGCAGCGCATGGTGCGCCCAGGTCACGGTCGTGCCCGAGGTGAGCAGGATCAACGTGTTGACGAAGGGCAGTCCCCACGGATCGAAGGTGTGCTTGAAGCTGCCGAGCCCCGCCACATCGGTCTCCGCGCTCGGGATCGGCGGCCATTGTCCGCCGAGCACTTGCGTGCGGGCATAGGTAATGGCCTCGTCGGGATAGAGCGCCGCATCGAAATAGGCCCAGAACCAGGCGACGAAGAACATCACCTCGGAGGCGATGAACAGGATCATGCCGTAGCGCAGATGAAGCTGCACGACCGGCGTCTCGTAACCCTCGTTCGCCTCCTTGATGACGTCGCGCCACCAGGCGAACATGGTGAAGATGACAAGGAGGAGACCCGGGAGCACGTACCAGAGCTGCGGCGTGCCCGCTTTCTTCGAGATGAAGAACATGATCGCGCCGATGGCGAGCGCCAGGGCCCCGACCGCGCCTACGATCGGCCATGGGCTCGGATTGACGAGATGATAGTCGTGCTGCTTGGCGTGCGCTTCAGCCATGATTAGCTCCTGTTCCTCCCAAACCTGCCAAGGCGGCGCGCCGCCTCAAATCCATCCTGATCCAGACCCTCCAACCGCGTCTGAGCGGTAGAAGGTGTACGACAGCGTAATCTCGGAAATGTTCTTGGTGTCGTCGTCATCGACGATCTTGGGATCGATGAAGAAGGTCACCGGCATTTCGACGCTCTGCCGAGGCGCCAGCGTCTGCTCCTTGAAGCAGAAGCACTCGATCTTGTTGAAGTAGCGCGCGGCCCGTTCCGGGACCACATTGAACACGGCGGT
>DASTKZ010000075.1:0-2637 GCA_035715445.1 Methyloceanibacter sp. | reverse complement strand
GCGGCAACGACCATCTGCTTCTTCGCTTTGACGAGAGGCTTGGGGGTGAAGCCGCTTGCGCCTTCGGGCGCTTCAAGGGCGTAGGCGCGCAAGGGGAGCCCGCTTGGGCCGAGCGCGAGCAGAAGGGCGAGGAAGGCGCCGAGGATTTGGCGGAAGGCGTGCGTCATGCGCCGGAGCATAGCCGGTTTCGCCTGGAGCGCCACGGGCTCGCTAGAGGGCGCGCGGTTTAATGGAAGTCGCGGGATTTCGGGATGATGCGCTCGGCTCTCGGGTGGCGGCGCGGGTGCCAGCGCGGATGGGAGCGCTCGCCGGGCGTGGGGCGCCACGATCCGGGCTCGGGGCGGCGCACTTCGTCGGCATGGGCGAGCGCGAGGCTCAAAGCTTCGCCCTCCTCGGTGAGAAGATGAAGCCAGTCGCTCCAGTCTTCGAGGCGCGTCGCCACCACATGAATAATGTCCTCGTGGCGCTGGACGCGGCCATGCACCACGACAAGACGCGCTCCCATTACCACTTTCCGCTCCCGTTCCAGCACATTCGGCCAGATCACCGAATTGGCGATGCCCGTCTCGTCCTCGACGGTCATGAACACGACGCCTTGCGCCGAACCCGGGCGCTGACGGACGAGCACGACGCCGGCCACGCTCACCCTGGCGCCGTCGCGGCATTGCTTGAGGTCGGCGCAGGCGGCGATGCGCATCGCGGCGATGCGGGCACGCAGGAAGCTCATGGGGTGAGCTTTGAGCGAAAGGCGGAGGGTGCGGTAGTCGTTCACTACATGCTCGGAGAGCGGCATAACGGGAAGGGCAACCTCCTGCTCGGCGCCCGCCTCTTCCGTGCCGGCATGCTCGAAGAGCGGCAAGGGAATTTCGAGCGGAAGTCCGCGCACCTCCCACAAGGCCTGGCGGCGGTCGAGACCGAGAGAGCGGAAGCTATCCGCCGCGGCGAGCCGCTCCAGGCTTGCGCGCTTGAGCCCGCTTCGTCGCCACAGATCGCGCACATCACAATAACCCTTTTTATACCTCTCCCTCGTGGGGAGGTCCGGCGTCGCCGAAGGCGACGCTGGGGTGGGGGGTACCTCTCGGATCATCCAATCACCCCACCCGGCTCGACCTTCGGTCGAGCCACCCTCTCCATCAAGGGGAGGGATGAAATAGGGCGTAAGTGCAAGCATCGGGAGACGTTCGGCGGGGAGGTTGTCGCGGATCGCGACGAGACGTTTCGCATCGTCCTCGCGCAAGCCATCGATTTGGCGAAGCCCGAGGCGAAGCGCAGATCGGAAATCCCTTCTTTCATCAGGTTCTTTGTTATGCCCGCGCAAGCGGGCATCCAGTTTCCCCTGGTCTTCGCTATTGAGAGTCCCAGGATGACTGGATCGCCCGGTCAAGCCGGGCGATGACATCGCCTGGGTGATAGGCTCGAGCGTGCAGTCCCATTCGCTCCAATTGATATCGGCCTCACGCGCCTCGACGCCGTGCGCGCGGGCGCAAGCCACGATCTGCGCCGGCGCGTAGAAGCCCATCGGCTGCGAATTGAGGAGCGCCGCGGCGAAGGCGCCGGGGTAATGGCATTTGAGCCAGGACGAGACATAGACGAGATGGGCGAAGCTCGCGGCGTGGCTCTCAGGGAAGCCGTATTCGCCGAAACCTTTGATCTGATTGAAGCAGCGCTCGGCAAAATCGGGCGGATAGCCGCGTGCGGTCATGCGGCCGACCATCTTCTCCCGGAGGCGGTCGATCGTGCCGCGGCGGCGGAACGTCGCCATGGCGCGGCGGAGCTCGTTCGCCTCCGGCCCTGAGAACTTCGCCGCCACCATGGCGAGGCGCATGGCCTGCTCCTGGAACAGCGGCACGCCCAGGGTCTTGCCGAGCACCTGGTAAAGCTCATCGGCCGGGCCGTGATCGGGGTGAGGCGAGGGGAAGGCGACAGCCTCCTCGCCGCAGCGGCGGCGCAAATAGGGGTGAACCATGTCGCCTTGAATCGGGCCCGGCCTTACGATCGCGACCTCGATGACGATATCGTAGAAGCAGCGGGGCTTGAGCCGCGGCAGCATGTTCATCTGCGCCCGGCTCTCGACCTGGAACACGCCGATCGAATCCGCGCCGCACAACATGTCGTAAACGCGAGGATCGTCGCGCGGCACCGTGCCGAGCGCGACGTTTTTGCCATAGTGAACTTTCAAGAGGGCGAAGGCCTTGCGGATGCAGGTGAGCATGCCGAGGCCGAGCACATCGACCTTGAGCAGGCCGAGCGCATCGAGATCGTCCTTGTCCCATTCGATCACAGTGCGGTCTTCCATGGCGGCGTTGCCGATGGGGACCACTTCCGACAAAGGCCCGCGCGTCAGCACGAAGCCGCCGACATGCTGGGAGAGGTGACGGGGGAAGCCGATCAGCTCTTGGGTGAGCTCGAGCACGCGGGCAAGCAGCGGGTCGGAAGGATCGAGCCCGGCTTCGCGGACATGTTGCTCGGGCAGGCTCGAATTGCTTAAGCCCCAGATGGCGGTGGCGAGCGCCGCGACGGTGTCGGCGCTCAAGCCCAGCGCCTTGCCCACTTCGCGCACGGCAAGCCGCCCGCGATAACAGATGACGGTGGCGGCAAGCCCGGCGCGGTCGCGGCCGTAGCGGGCATAGATATATT
>DASTKZ010000074.1:0-27487 GCA_035715445.1 Methyloceanibacter sp. | reverse complement strand
CAGCCCGGCTTTCCGCTCGGACCACCTTGCGCTTCCGCCCGATTGCATTTAACCAACCCCTCGTTGAGGCGTGCCTGCGGCAGTATCGAGGCGGGCGGCCAATAGGAAGGGGAATTTCATGGCGCGCGGTCGTATTGCATTAGTCGGCGCCGGTCAGATCGGCGGCACGCTTGCCCATCTTGCCGGCATCAGGGAGCTCGGCGAGGTTGTGCTGTTCGACGTGGTCGATGGCGTGCCGCAAGGCAAGGCGCTCGACCTGTCCCAGTCCGCCCCGGTCGAAGGCTATGTCCCGAAATTCAAGGGCACCAACGAATACGCCGAGCTGAAGGACGCCGATGTGGTGATCGTGACCGCGGGCGTCCCGCGCAAGCCCGGCATGAGCCGCGACGACCTGCTCGAGATCAACCTGAAAGTCATGGAGCAAGTCGGGGCGGGCTTGCGGAAATATTGCCCCGAGGCCTTCGTCATCTGCGTCACCAACCCGCTCGACGCCATGGTGTGGGCGCTGCAGAAGACGAGCGGGCTGCCGCGCAACAAGGTGGTCGGCATGGCAGGCGTGCTCGACGCGGCGCGCTTCCGTTTCTTCCTCTCCCAGGAATTCGACGTGAGCCCCGAGGACATCAGCACGATGGTGATGGGCGGCCACGGCGACACCATGGTGCCGCTCATCCGCTATTCGTCCGTCGCCGGCATTCCGCTCGCCGACCTCGTCAAGATGCGCTGGATCACCCAGAAGCGGCTCGACGACATCGTGCAGCGCACCCGCGACGGCGGCGCCGAGATCGTCGGCCTGCTCAAGACGGGATCGGCCTATTACGCGCCGGCCGCGGCCGCGCTCGAGATGGCCGAGTCCTATCTCAAGAACCAGAAGCGGGTGCTGCCTTGCGCCGCCTATCTCAACGGCGAGTACGGCGTGAAGGGCATCTATGCCGGCGTTCCCATCATCATCGGCGCCAAAGGCGTCGAGCGCGTCATCGAGCTCGACCTCTCTTCGGCCGAGAAGGATGCGTTCATGCATTCGGTCGGATCGGTGCGGGCGCTGGTCGAATTGTGTCAGCGGATCGCGCCGACGCTCGCCACCGCCTAACGCCTCAACTCGATCGCGAGCGCCGGGCCGAGGGGCACGACTGCCGATGAATATCCACGAATACGAGGCCAAAGCGTTGCTCAAAGCGTATGGCGCGCCGGTGGCCGACGGCCGCGTCGCGGCGAGCCCGCAGGAAGCGGCCGACCATGCCCGCGCTCTGGGCGGCGACATCTTCGTGGTGAAGGCGCAGATTCACGCCGGCGGCAGGGGCAAGGGCGGCGGCATCAAGCTCGTCAAGACGCTGTCGGAGCTTCACGCCGAAGCCGGCCGCATCCTCGGCATGACGCTGGTCACGCCGCAGACCGGGCCCAAGGGCCGGCTCGTGCGCCATGTCTATGTGGTCAAGGACACGACCATCGCGCGCGAGCTTTATCTCTCGCTTCTGGTCGATCGCGGATCGGGGCGCATCGCCTTGGTCGCCTCGACCGAGGGCGGCGTCGATATCGAGGCGGTGGCCGCCAACAATCCCGAAAAGATCGTGACGCTTACCGTCGATCCCGCCTCCGGCATCAGCGACTTTCATGGCCGGATCATCGCCTCGGCGCTTCGGCTCGAAGGCGCGCTCGCCAAGCAATGCAGCAGCCTCGTCAAATCGCTCTACCAGCTGTTTGTCGAGAAGGACGCGAGCCTGATCGAAATCAACCCGCTGGTCGTGACCAAGGAAGACAGTCTCGTTTGCCTCGATGCCAAGATCGGGTTCGACGACAATGCGCTCTTCCGTCACAAGGACATCGCCTCCTTGCGCGATATCCACGAGGAGGATCCGACCGAGGTCGAGGCCGGCGATCTCGGACTGTCTTACGTTAAGCTCGACGGCTCGATCGGCTGCATGGTCAACGGCGCGGGGCTCGCCATGGCCACCATGGACATCATCAAGCTCTATGGCGGGGAGCCCGCCAATTTCCTCGATGTCGGCGGCGGCGCCGACAAGGAACGCGTGACCGAGGCATTCAGGATCATTCTCTCCGACCCGAATGTGAAGGCGATCCTCGTCAACATCTTTGGCGGCATCATGCGCTGCGACATCATCGCCGAAGGCATCATAGCGGCGGCGCGCGAGACCCATATCGCCGTGCCGTTGATCGTGCGGCTCGAAGGCACGAATGTCGCGCGCGGCAAGGAGCTGCTGGCACAGTCCGGGCTCGCCATCATTCCGGCCGACGACCTCGACGATGCGGCCGTGAAGGCGGTCGCCGCCGTGAAGGGCGCCGCGTGATGGCCTCCGCATAGCCATGTCCGTTCTCGTCGATAGAAACACCCGCGTCATTTGCCAGGGCTTCACCGGCGCGCAAGGCACGTTCCATTCCGAGCAGGCGATCGCTTACGGCACGCGCATGGTCGGCGGGGTGACGCCGGGCAAGGGCGGCACCACCCATCTTGGTCTCCCCGTCTTCGACATGGTGAAGGACGCCGCCGAGGCGACCGGCGCGGATGCGAGCGTGGTCTACGTGCCGGCCGCCTACGCCGCCGATGCCATCCTCGAGGCGATCGACGCCGAAATCCCCCTCGTCGTCTGCATCACCGAAGGCGTGCCCGTGCTCGACATGGTCAAGGTCAAGCGCGCGCTTTCCGGCGCGGGCACCCGCTTGGTCGGCCCGAACTGCCCCGGCATCATCACCCCGGGCCAATGCAAGATCGGCATCATGCCGGGCCACATCCATAAGCCCGGCAAGGTCGGCATCGTCTCGCGCTCGGGCACGCTCACCTACGAGGCGGTGGCCCAGACCGCGGCGGCCGGCCTCGGCCAATCGACCTGCATCGGTATCGGCGGCGATCCCGTCAACGGCACGAATTTCGTCGATGCGCTCGCCCTGTTCCTCGCCGACGACGCGACCGAGGCGATCATCATGATCGGCGAAATCGGCGGCAGCGCCGAGGAGGACGGCGCCGAGTTCCTGATAAAGGCCGGCAACAAGAAGCCCGTGGTCGGGTTTGTCGCCGGCGCGACCGCCCCGCCCGGGCGGCGGATGGGCCATGCCGGTGCCGTGATTTCGGGCGGTAAAGGCGACGCTAAGCACAAAGTTGAGGCAATGCGCGACGCCGGAATTGTCGTGGCAAACTCGCCTGCGGCCCTTGGAACGACCCTTGCAGGCCTCCTGAATTGAACGGCCCCGGCCGGCCTCCTAAATAGAGTGTGAAGCGCCCGCGCCTAACGCTCGCCTTGTTTGCCCCGCAAAGCCGGTAGCCTCAAAACCGGCAGGTTCATTCGATGACAAGACATGAATTGAACGAGGTGTTTGCCCGCACGTCGTTCCTGCAGGGCGCGAACGCCGCCTACCTCGCCGAACTCCACGCCCGTTACGAAGAGGACCCGGCCTCGGTCGATGCCGATTGGCGCGCCTTCTTCGCCAGCCTCGAAGACAACAAAGAAAGCGTGCTCGCCGAAGCGCGCGGTCCCTCCTGGGCGCCGGAGCCCGAGCGGGCGTTGCTCCCTACGCGTCCGCAAAGCGTAGGCGGCGAGCGCGATGGGTTAGACGCGGCGCGCGACACGCTCGCCGCTCGCATGCTGATCCGCAACTATCGCACGAGGGGCCACCTCGCCGCCAAGCTCGACCCGCTCGAACTCGTCGAGCGGCGCGAGCATCCCGAGCTCAAGCCCAAGACCTACGGATTCACCAAACGGGACTACGACCGTCCGATTTATATCGGCGGCGTCTTCGGTTTCGAATTCGCGACGCTCAGGCAAATCCTCGACATTCTCAAGAAGACTTACTGCGGCCATATCGGCGCCGAGTACATGCACATCTCCGACCCCGAGCAGAGGGCATGGATTCAGGATCGCATGGAGGGGCGCGAGGCCGGCTTCACCGCCAAGGGCAAGATCGCGATCCTGAAGAAGCTGATCGAGGCCGAGGCGTTCGAACGCTTCCTCGACGTGAAATACACCGGCACCAAGCGCTTCGGTCTCGACGGCGGCGAGTCGATCGTGCCGGCGCTCGAGCAGATCATCAAGCGCGGCGGCCAGCTCGGCGTCAGCGAGATCGTGATCGGCATGCCGCATCGCGGGCGTCTGAACGTTCTCGCCAACGTCATGACCAAGCCCTATCGGGCGATCTTCAATGAGTTCAGGGGCGGCTCGGCCCATCCCGACGACGTCGAGGGTTCGGGCGACGTCAAGTATCACCTCGGCGCTTCATCCGATCGCGAGTTCGACCTGAACCGCGTTCATCTGTCGCTCACGGCAAACCCCTCGCATCTTGAGATCGTCGATCCCGTGGTGCTCGGCAAGGTCCGCGCCAAGCAGGACCAGCGCGGCGACCGGGAACGAAAGGAAGTCCTGCCGCTCCTGCTGCATGGCGATGCGGCCTTCGCCGGACAGGGCGTGGTCGCGGAATGTCTCGGTCTTTCCGGCTTGCGCGGGCACCGCACCGGCGGCTCGCTGCATTTCATCGTCAATAATCAGATCGGCTTCACCACCGCGCCGCGTTTTTCGCGCTCGTCGCCCTACCCCTCCGACGTCGCCAAGATGATCGATGCGCCGATCTTTCACGTGAACGGCGACGATCCCGAGGCCGTGGTCTATGTCGCCAAGATCGCGACGGAGTATCGCCAGCGCTTCGGCAAGCCGGTCGTCATCGACATGTTCTGCTATCGGCGCCACGGCCACAACGAGGCCGACGAGCCCGCCTTCACCCAGCCCTTGATGTATCGGCGCATCGCCGAGCATCCGAGCGTGGTCGAAGTCTATGCGGGGAAACTCGTTGCCGACGGGCTGCTTACGAAGGACGAGGTCGCGGCCATGCAGGGCGAGTTCCGCGCCCTGCTCGAGGAAGAATTCGCCGCCGGCGAAGCCTACCGGCCGAACCGCGCCGATTGGCTCGACGGCAGATGGTCCGGCATCGGCCATGCCGAAGAGGGAGCGCGGCGCGGCGATACCGGCGTCGCTCTCGATGTCTTGCGCGAAGTCGGCCGCAAGCTCACCTCGTTCCCCAAGAGCTTCACACCGCACAAAACCATCGCCCGCATCATGGCGACGCGCCGCAAGATGATCGAGGACGGCCAAGGGATCGATTGGGCCACGGCCGAGGCGCTCGCCTACGGCACGCTCCTCGTCGAGGGCTTCCGCGTCAGGCTCTCGGGCCAGGACTCCGAACGCGGCACCTTCTCCCAGCGCCATGCCGTGCTGATGGACCAGGAGAACGAGAAGAAATACACCCCGCTCAAGCACCTGGCCAAAGGCCAAGCTCCGTTCGAAGTCATCAACTCGATGCTGTCGGAAGAGGCTGTGCTTGGGTTCGAATACGGCTACAGCCTCGCCGAGCCGAACGCGCTCGTCTTGTGGGAAGCGCAGTTCGGCGATTTCGCCAACGGCGCGCAGGTCATCATCGATCAGTTCATTTCCTCGGGCGAGCGCAAATGGCTCCGCATGTCGGGGCTCGTTCTCTTGCTGCCGCACGGCTATGAGGGCCAAGGGCCCGAACATTCCTCGGCGCGGCTCGAGCGCTATCTCCAGCTCTGCGCCGAGGACAATTGGCAGATCGCGAACTGCACCACGCCAGCCAACTACTTTCACATCCTGAGGCGGCAGCTGCATCGCCAGTTTCGCAAGCCCCTCGTCCTGATGACGCCGAAATCGCTGCTCCGCCACAAGCGCGTGGTCGCGACCTTGGCCCAGCTCGGCCCCGGCTCGAGCTTCCATCGCCTGTTGTGGGACGACGCCCAGTTCCTCCCCGGCCAGATCATCAAGCTCGCACCCGACGATGCCATCCGCCGCGTGGTCATCTGCTCCGGCAAGGTCTATTACGATCTCTACGATGAGCGCGAGAAGCAGGGCCATAACGACATCTATCTGCTCAGGATCGAGCAGCTTTATCCGTTCCCCGCGCGCGCCCTGATCCACGAGCTTAGCCGCTTCAAGGACGCCGAGATGGTATGGTGCCAGGAGGAGCCGAAGAACATGGGCGCCTGGAGCTTCATCGAGCCCAACCTCGAATGGGTGCTCGACCATATCGGCGCGCGCCACAGGCGCGTGCGCTATGCCGGGCGGCCGAGTTCGGCGGCGACGGCGACCGGCATGATGAGCAAGCATATGCATGAGTTGAAGGCGCTGCTCGAAGAGGCGCTTGGCTAGGCGGAAAGTCGGACCGATGGCGACCGAGATCAGGGTGCCGAGCTTGGGGGAATCCGTGGTCGAGGCCACGGTCGGCCAGTGGTTCAAGCAGGCCGGCGATGCGGTCGCGGCCGACGAGCCCCTGGTCGAGCTCGAGACCGACAAGGTCACGGTCGAAGTGCCCGCGCCCGCGTCCGGCGTTCTCGCCGAGATCGCGGTGAAATCCGGCAATACCGTCGCCGTCGGCGCCGTGCTCGGCACGATCGGCGATGGCGCGGCGATCCCCGCCGCGGCGGCGCCGGTGAAGACGCCGGCGCCCCCGACCGAACCCAAGAAACTCGAACGCGAGCCAAGCCCGCGCCAGGAGATCGGCATGGAGGAGATGCCGCCTTCCCCTGCGGCACGCAAGCTTTTGGTCGAATCCGATCTCGGCGCGGGCGAGGTGATCGGCTCGGGCCGCCGCGGGCAGGTGCTCAAAGACGACGTGGCGAAGGCCGCCGAAGCGCTTCGTACCCGCGAACGCAAGGAGAAGGCGCCGCCCCGGCCGCGCGCGCCGGTTGCCTCGGGCGATGCCGCGCGCGAAGAGCGCGTGCGCATGTCGCGGCTCCGCCAGACCATCGCCAAGCGCCTCAAGGAGGCGCAAGACACCGCCGCCATGCTCACCACGTTCAACGACGTGGACATGAGCGCGGTCATGCAGTTGCGCAGCGACTACCGCGACGCCTTCGAGAAGCGGCACAGCGTCAAGCTCGGCTTCATGGGGTTCTTCGTCAAGGCCGCCGCGCAAGCCTTGAAGGACGTTCCCGCCGTCAATGCCGAGATCGACGGCGAGGACATCGTCTACAAGAACTACTACCACATCGGCATTGCCGTCGGCACCGAGCGCGGCCTTGTCGTGCCGGTGCTGCGCGACGCCGATTGCATGAGCCTCGCCGAGATCGAGACGGCGGTGGCCGATTTCGGCGTCCGCGCCCGCAGCGGCAAGCTTTCGCTCGAAGAATTGCAAGGCGGCACGTTCACCATTTCCAATGGCGGCGTCTACGGCTCGCTGCTCTCGACCCCGATCCTGAACGCGCCGCAATCGGGCATTCTCGGCATGCACCGGATCGAGGAGCGCGCGGTCGTGCGCGACGGCGCGATCGTGGCGCGGCCGATGATGTATCTCGCGCTCTCCTACGACCACCGTCTGGTCGACGGACGCGAGGCCGTCACCTTCCTCGTCCACGTCAAGGAAGCGCTCGAAGATCCGAAGCGTCTCGTAGTGGATTTGTAGGGCGATGGCGGAATACGACCTCATCGTCATCGGTACCGGACCCGGCGGCTACGTCTGCGCCATCCGCGCGGCGCAGCTCGGCATGAAGGTGGCTGTGGTCGAGAAGCGCGCGACCCACGGCGGCACCTGCCTCAATGTCGGCTGCATTCCGTCCAAGGCGCTGCTCCACGCGAGCGAGCGCTACGCCGAAGCGGAAGACGGCTTTGCCGCCATGGGCATCAAGGTCGCGCCCGTTCTCGACCTTGCCGCCATGCTCGCCTTCAAGGATGCGGGCGTCAAAGGCAATGTCGATGGCGTCGCCTACCTCTTGAAGAAGCACAAGATCGACCACTTTCATGGAACGGGCCGCGTGCTCGGGCCGGGCAAGGTCGAAGTCACCTTCATCAACGGCGAGAAGCAGGTCGTCGAGACGAAGGCGATCGTCATCGCCGCGGGGTCCGAGGTCATGAGCCTTCCCGGCATCGCCATCGACGAGAAGCGCATCCTCTCCTCGACCGGCGCTCTGTCGCTTGCCGAAGTGCCGAAGCGAATGGTTGTAATCGGCGCGGGCTATATCGGGCTCGAGCTCGGCTCGGTGTGGTCGCGGCTCGGCGCCGAGGTCACCGTGATCGAGATGCTCGAGCGCGTCGCGCCCGGGTTGGACGGCGAAGTGGCAAAACAGTTGCAGCGCACGCTTGCCAAGCAAGGCATCGCCTTCAAGCTCGGCGCAAAGGTCGCGAGCGTCGATAGCAAGGGCAACACCCTCAAGCTGACTCTGGAGCCGGCAAAGGGCGGACCGCCGGAAACGCTCGAATGCGACGCGGTTCTCGTCGCCGTCGGCCGCGTTCCCAACACCCAAGGCCTTGGCCTCGCCGAAGCCGGGATCGGCACCGACAATCGCGGCCGGATCGCGGTCGATGAGAAATTCGCGACCGGCGTGCCCGGCATCTACGCCATCGGCGACGTGATCGCAGGGCCGATGCTGGCGCACAAGGCCGAGGAGGAAGGCGTGGCGGTCGCCGAGATTCTGGCGGGTCAGGCCGGTCACGTCGATTACGGCACGATCCCAAGCGTGATCTATACCGCGCCCGAAGTCGCCTCAGTCGGCAAGACCGAGGAGGAGCTGAAGGAGGCCGGCATCGCCTACAAGGCCGGCAAGTTTCCCTTCACCGCCAACGGCCGCGCCAAGGTCAACCGCACCACCGAAGGCTTCGTCAAGATTCTCGCCGACGAGACCTCGGACCGCGTGCTCGGCGTGCATATCATCGGCGCCGATGCCGGCACCATGATCGCCGAGGCGGTGACGGTGATGGCGTTCGGCGGCTCGGCCGAGGATCTCGCCCGCATCTGCCACGCCCACCCGACCTTGAACGAGGCGGTCAAGGAAGCGGCGCTCGCCGTGGACAAGCGCCCGATCCATATGTGATTTGCCCGATTGGCGCTAATATGGAGCCGGTAGGGTCGGTTCAACTCGGGCTGAACGCCGACCCTTCGGAGGAACGTGCATGGCCGAATATGTCAAAGCGGCGCGCACGGACGAGATCGCCCCCGGCACGTGCCGCCTCGTGGTCCTGAAGGGCAAGGAGATCGCTCTGTTCAATGTCGATGGATCGTATTTCGCCCTCGACAACGCCTGCACCCATGAGGAAGGGCCCCTGGCCGAGGGCGCGATCGAGGGTCACGAGGTGACGTGTCCCTGGCACGGCGCGAAGTTCGACATCAGGACCGGCGAGGTTCTGGCCGATCCCGCCTATGACGCCGTCGCTCGCCACAACGTGCGGGTCACCGGCAGCGACATCGAAGTCGAGGTTTAGCGCGGGGCCGCTAGCGCAGATTGCGCGGCGTGTCGGCGAGAACCGCGGCGACGAGGGCGGCGAAGCCCAAAAACTCCGTCAGAGCGATGATCGCGTGTCCCCACTCCCAGTGGGCGCGATAGGAGGTCCAATCGGCGGGCACCGGCCCCGTGACCCATTTCGCCAGCTCGACATTGGTCGGGTAAACGAGCACCCACCACAGCAGGAACGCCGCGGCATAAAGAACGGCGGCCGCGAGCGAGAAGCCAAATCCCGGCCGCCGGTGTTCGCGCACAAAATAGGCAAGAATGAAGAGGACGACGATCGCCGCGATGCCGATCACCGCCCCGACCGAGCCGAATGCGGCGTAGAGCCCGCCCTGCACCGTCGACCCCACCCAGAGATACTGGTCCCAGCCCATGCGCGAAGGGAGTTGCATCAAATGGCAGAAGCCGAGCCCGAGCGTGAGCGCCGCAAGAATGATGGCAACGAAGCGGGTTCCCTTGAGCAGCATGTCGATTCCCTCTCTTGTCATTGCCCTCGTTTGTCATTGCCTGGCTTGACCGGGCAATCCAGTACTTCCAGTGCCCGAGTTACTGGATTCGCGCTTTCGCGGGAATGACAAATCGCGTGCCCGCCGACGCCCTCCTCACGTCGGAACAAGATGCGCTATCTCGCGTTGTGACCATGTTCCGAGGAATTCTTCATGATGGACGTGCTCCACCGCTTGCGACACTCACAATTCGCCGAACCGATCTGGCAGCCGGTGATCTTTGCGCTCCTTGTCGTACTCATTTTCGTCGTGCTGGTTCTCATCAGCAAGACGTAGACAGGGTGAATTTCCGCGGGCTCTGCGCGGCCCGCCTTCGCGGGAAGGACGAATCGCCCGCGCCAATCGCTAGTCGAGGGTGCGGCGGAAGCGGAACAGAGCAAGCCCCATCGCCGCCAGCATGAACAGAACGAGCGCCAGCACGTCGGTATGCATGTCGGCGAAGCCGATGCCCTTTAGCGTGATGCCGCGCACGATGCGCAGGAAATGGGTGAGCGGCAACATCTCGCCGATGGCTTGCGCCCACTCCGGCATGCCGCGGAAGGGGAACATGAAGCCGGATAGCAGAATGTTGGGCAGGAAGAAGAAGAACGTCATCTGCACCGCCTGAAGCTGGTTCTCGGCGATGGTGGAGAAGGTGTAGCCCACGGCGAGGTTGGCGGCGGCGAACAGTGTCGCAAGCCCGACCAGGAGCCAGACGCTGCCCATGATCGGCACGCCGAACAGGACATGCGCCGCGCCGACGATGATCGTCATCTGCACGAGGCCGACGAGGACGAAGGGCGCGATCTTGCCGATCATGATTTCGACCGGCTTGATCGGCATGGCGAGCAGGCTCTCCATGGTGCCGCGCTCGATCTCGCGCGTCACGGCGAGCGCCGTGAACATCATCATGGTCATGGTCAGGACCACGCCGAGGAGCCCCGGCACGATGTTGTATTGGGTAATGCCTTCGGGGTTATAGCGGTTCTGCACGGTGATGCCGAAGGGCGGAGCGGTGTTTGTCAGATCGCCGTCGGGCCCGCGCAGCTCGCGCCTCATCGCCGTGTCGATCAGGCCTTGCAGCGCCGATACCGCCGTGCCGGTCGCGACCGGATCGGTCGCGTCGGCGATCACCAAGACTTGTGGGCGGTCGCCGCGGCGTACGTCGCGCTCGAAGCTTGCCGGGATCTCGACCGCGAACTGCACTTCGCCCCTGCGCACCAGCCGGTCGAGCTCGGCCGAATCGTGCACCTGCACCTTGAAATCGAAATAATCGGTGTTGCGCATGGAGGCGAGCACGGCGCGGGTCAGCGGCCCGTCGTCGCGGATGAGCACCGCCGTCGGCAACTGCTTGGGGTCGGTATTGATGGCGTAGCCGAACAGCACGAGCTGCATGATCGGCACGATGATCATGGTGGCGAAGGTCATGCGGTCGCGCCGCATCTGGACGAATTCCTTGATGACCACCGCCCACATGCGCCGGAAGAACCCCGGATCGCGCCGCTCGCTTGCGCCGTAATGGTAGGGCATTTCGGTCATACGAAATTGTCCTTGGCATTGTTCATGAGCAGGATGAACACGTCTTCGAGGCTCGGTTCGCCGCGCGTCCAGCGGTGCGCGCCGTCTTGTTTCTTGGCGGCCTTGATGGCGGCGTCGAGCGCTTCATGGTCGCGGCCCGAGACGTGGAGCTCGGCGCCGAACGGCGCTACCATGTCGATGCCCTTGCGGCTCTGAAGGGTCACGCCGAGCTGCCGCAAATCGCCGCCCGAGACGACCCAGGTATTCAGGCCCGATTCCGCCACGACTTCTTTTGCGGTCCCTTGCGCCAACAGCTCGCCGAAAGCGATATAGGCCAGCTCGTGGCAGCGCTCGGCCTCATCCATGTAATGGGTGGAGACGAGCACGGTGATGCCCTCGGCGGCGAGGCTGTGAATCTCGTCCCAGAACTCGCGCCGCGCCTTGGGATCGACGCCGGCGGTCGGCTCGTCGAGCAGAAGCAGGCGCGGTTCGGGTAGGATGCAGGCGCCGAGCGCAAGCCGCTGCTTCCAGCCGCCCGACAATTCGCCCGCGAGCTGGTCCTGCCGCCCCGTGAGTCCGAGCCGCGCGATGGCGCGGGAGGCCGCGCCCTTAGGGTTGGGCACGCCATAGACGCGGGCGACGAATTCGAGGTTCTCGCGGATCGACAGGTCGGAATAGAGGCTGAAGCGCTGCGTCATGTAGCCGACATTGCGCTTGATTGCCTCGGACTCCGTCCTGATGTCGTAGCCAAGGCAGGTGCCCTCGCCGGCGTCGGGCGTGAGCAGCCCGCACAACATTCGGAGGGTCGTCGTCTTGCCGCTGCCGTTCGGGCCGAGAAAGCCGTAGATCTCGCCCTTCGGCACTTTCAGGCTCAAGTCGCGCACTACGGTCCTTCCCTCGAAGCTCTTGGTCAGACCGTTCACGTTGATGGCGATCTCCTTCATCGCCGCACCAATTGCTCGCCGGGGGCGAGTGTGACCGTCACGGGCTGGCCGGCGGTCAGCTCGGCCGCCGCCCCGTCGGGCCGCGCCTCGACGAGATAGACGAGCTTTTGCCGCTGCTCGCGCGAGAAGATCACGGGCGGGGTGAACTCGGCCTCGCGCGAAATGAAGCTGATCTTGGCATGGAGGTCGGCCGCGCAGCCGTCGCAAGAGACCCCGACGCGCTGATCGACGCGAAGCGCCGCGCGCTCGGTCTCGGCGACGAAGAAGCGGACTTTCAGATTGCGCGGCGGCAGCAGCGCCGCCACCGCCTGGCCGACCTTCACCACTTCGCCCGGCCGGAAATAGATTTCCTGCACGGTGCCGCTCGCGGGCGCGAGCACATTGCGCTTGCCGAGATTCTTCTCGGCTTCGGCGAGCGCATGGCGCGCGGCATCGGCACTGGCGGCCGCGGCATCGATCATATCGGAGCGGCCGGGAAGCCGCGCCGCGGCGATGCGCTTCTCGGCCTCGGCCACGGCGGCCTGATTGCGGTCGTGCTGGGCCACGGCGTCGTCGAGCTGCGCCTTGGTGTTCCAGCCCTTGTCGAACAGGGACTGGGCGCGGGCGAGATTGTTGCTCGCGACTTGCAGCATGGCCTTGGCCTCAGCGAGCGCGGCCTCGAGCACCTCGATTTCGCCCGGCCGCTGCAATTCCGCCTTGGCGTCGGCGAGGCGTGCGTCCGCCTCGGCGACGCGGGCTTTCGCGGCCGCGACCGCGGCCTCTTGCTCGGAGCTTTCCAGCGTGAAAATCGGATCGCCCTGTTTCACGCTGTCGCCCTCCTCGACAGAAAGCGCTTCGATGCGGCCGCCCTGCTCGGAACCGACGAGAACGAGATCGGCCTCCAAATAGCCGGGGAACGCGCCCCCATCGTTCGCCGAATAGGTGGTGAGCAAGAGGGCGCCGGCGGCCAAGACGAGGCTGCCAATGATGACAGCGACGCGTTTCATCGCGCCCCTCCAGTGCCGCTCGCTTGCGGCGCCCGGATCGCTTCGACGAGAAGATCGATATGGGTGGCGAGTAGCTTGTCGGTATCGAGATGATGGTGGCGTTCGAACAGCGTGCGCCACACGACGGCAAGCAGGACCGGCGCAATGAGAAGCTGGGGAAAGTCGCGCAGAGCGGTCGGCCTGAACTCGCCGCGCTCAACCCCGCGATCGATGAACGCCTTGAGCGTCTCGCGCGCCTTGGTGATGACCTGGTCGTAGTAGAATTCGGTGAGCTCGGGGTGCTTGTGGCCCTCGGCGATAAGAAGGCGCGCGATCAGCACGCGGCGCGAAAGGACAAGCTCTTGAAGGAAGGCGAGGAACGGTCCCTTGAGGAACGCCTCGCAGGAGAGGTCGGTGCCGAGCATGCGCTCGCGCATGGCGTCGAACAGCGGCGTGATGACGCTGCGGATGACGGCTTTGAACAGCTCTTCCTTGGTCTTGAAGTAGATATAGGGCAGGCCCTTGCTGACCTTGGCGCGCGCGGCCACGTCTTCGAGCCTGGTCGCGGCATAGCCGTTCGCGGCGAATTCCTCGAAGGCCGCGGCGACGATCTCGTTCGGGCGCGTGTCTTTGCGCGCGCGGCGCTTTCCGCTCCCCGGCTTCGCGGTCCCTGTCCTAGTCTCGGCTCCCGGTCTCGCCATTGCCTCGCCCTCGTCTGTGCCACCTTCCATCCTAGCCTCAACTTATGACTGACTGGTCAGTATTACAAGTGGCAGGAAGATCGCCATTCAGAACAATCTGTTATGACTGAGAAGGACGTCGAGGAATGGGGAAAATTACGCCTGGACGGCGCTCAAGCGCGGGGGTGGGCGCGGGTGTAAGCCTTGAGCAGGTGCTCGCGATCGACCTCGGTATAGCCTTGCGTGGTCGAGAGGCTGGCATGGCCGAGGAGTTCTTGGATGGCGCGGAGATCGGCGCCGGCGCCCAACAAATGCGTGGCGAAGGAATGGCGCAGCGCATGCGGCGTCGCCGTCTCGGGCAGGCCGAGTGCTGTCCGGGCGCCTGCGATCCTGAGCTGGATGATGCGGGGCGAAAGTTCCTTGCCGCGGACGCCGACGAACAAGGGATCCTCGGAGCCGAGCTTCTGCGGCAGAAGCGCGAGATAGCGCTCGACCGCTTCGCGGACGATGGGCAGCACGGGGACGACCCGCGTCTTGTTGCCTTTCCCCGTCACGCGCAGCATGTCGCGGCCTTTGATCGGGGCATCTTTGCGTTTCAGCCCGAGCGCTTCGGAGATGCGCAAGCCCGAGCCGTAAAGGAGCGCGAGCACGGCGGTATCGCGCGCGAGCACCCATTCCGGCGCATCGGGCGAAGCGATATCGGCGCTGTCGATCAGAGCGGTCGCCTTCGGCGCGGTGAGCGGCTTCGGCACCGAATGCGGCAGCTTCGGCAGCGCCACGGCGCGGATCGCGTCGTTCTTGCCGTAGCCGCGCCGCTCGAGGAATTTGTAGAACATGCGGAGCGCGCTCAAAGTTCGCGACAGGCTCCGGCTGCCGACCCCCTCGCCGCGCCGCGCCGCCAGAAAGGCGCGGACATCGCGCGCCGAGAGCGCGATAAGCTGCTTCATGTCGGGGAGCTTGTTTTGCGCGCGCGCGATGAAGGCGAGGAACTGGGAGATGTCGCGTTCGTAAGCTTCGGCCGTGTTCGTGGCGAGCTGGCGCTCGACGGCAAGATAGGCGAGCCAGTCCTCGACCGCCTCTCGCAGGTAAGGCGTGCCCTGAACCCCTTGCGCTTTCGCCGCTTCCGCCAATGCCGCGTCCCTCGAATTGCGCTGCTACTATGCCTAGCTGAGTCGTTAGTCCCACGTTAAGCCCGCAAAATCGACCCTTGGCCAAAGCGAAGACCAAGCACGGAGCAAAGCCCGACGCCCCGCGGACGGTTCCCGTCCTGCTGCCGCTCGCGCTGCCGGCCCCTTACGACTACCTCTTGCCCGACGGGACCGAGGCCGAGCCCGGCCGATTTGTCATCGCCCCGCTCGGCACGGTGGAATATCTCGCCGCGGTGTGGCGGCGCCCGGCCGACGCGCCTGCGCCCGAGCTCGACCGCAAGAAGCTCCGCGCCATCGTCGAAGTGATCGAGGACGTGCCGCCACTGCCCTTGGTCTCGCTCGACTTCGCCGATTGGGTCGCGAACTACACGCTGTCGTCGCCCGGCATGGCCTTACGCATGATGATGAGCGCGGGCCGCGCTTTCGACCCGCCCGCGCCGCGCTACGGCGTGCGGCTTATCGGCACGGCCCCGGAGCGCATGACCCCTGCCCGGGCCCGCGTGCTCGAAGCGGCGAAGAGCGGGCTCATCTGGGTCAAATCGAGCCTTGCCGAGGCGGCCGGCGTGAGCCCGGGCGTCATCGACGGGCTGGTCGATGCCGGGGCTCTGACCGCCGAGCCTCTGCCCGACTGGCACGCGCGCACCCTCGATCTGTCGCTCGAGCGCGCGAAGCTCACGCCCGAGCAAGGCGAGGCGGCGCGGCAGCTCCTCGCCAACACGGAAGACGGCTTCGCCGTGACGCTGCTCGACGGCGTCACCGGCTCCGGCAAGACGGAAGTCTATTTCGAGGCGATCGCTGCAGCGCTCGCGCGCGGCCGGCAGGTGCTCGTGCTCATGCCCGAGATCGCGCTCACCTCTCAGTTCATCGCCCGCTGCGAGGAGCGTTTCGGCGCGCGCCCGGCCGAGTGGCATTCGGGCGTGTCGGCGCCGATGCGCGGTCGCGTCTGGCGCGCCGTCGCCGAGAACAAGGCGAAGCTCGTCGTCGGCGCCCGCTCGGCGCTGTTCCTGCCCTTCCCCGATCTCGGGCTTATCGTCATCGATGAGGAGCACGACCAGAGCTACAAGCAGGAAGATCGCGTCGCCTATCAGGCGCGCGACATGGCGGTGGTGCGCGGGTCGCTCGGACAAGTCCCCGTGGTGCTGAGCTCCGCCACGCCCTCGATCGAAACCCTGGTCAATGCCGAGCAGGGCCGCTACCGGCACATCAAGCTTGGCGTCCGCTACAAGGCTGCAGGCCTGCCTCAGATTGCCGCCATCGACATGCGGCGCGATCCGCCCGAGCGCGGGCGCTGGCTCTCGCCCGCCCTCGTCGATGCCGTCGCCGAGACGCTTCAGCGCGGCGAGCAGGCGCTCCTCTTCCTCAATCGCCGCGGCTATGCGCCGGTCACGCTCTGCCGCAAATGCGGCTTCCGCTTCGAGTGCCCGAACTGCTCGGCCTGGCTCGTCGAGCACAGATTTCGTCGCAGGCTCGAATGCCACCATTGCGGGACCTTCGTGCCCATTCCCGAGCAATGCCCCAAATGCGGCGCCGAGCACTCCCTCGTCCCTTGCGGCCCCGGCATCGAGCGCATCGCCGAGGAGATCGCCGAGCGCTTTCCGGATGCCCGCCGCGTGCTGCTGTCGAGCGACCTCACGCCCTCCATCAGCGATCTCCGCGAGACCTTGCGCGAGATCGAGGATCGCGAGGTCGATGTCATCATCGGCACCCAGCTCGTCGCCAAGGGCCATCACTTCCCCGGGCTTGCGCTCGTCGGCGTGGTCGACGGCGATCTCGGCCTCGCGCAAGCCGACCCGCGCGCGGCCGAGCGCACCTTCCAGCTCATCAATCAGGTGACGGGGCGCGCAGGCCGCGACGCCATTCCCGGGCGCGGACTGATCCAGACCTACATGCCCGAGCACCCGGTGATGCGGGCGCTCGTCTCGGGCGACCGCGACGCCTTCTACGAGAAGGAGATCGCGGCGCGCCGCGAAGCGGGGCTGCCGCCCTTCGGCAGGCTCGCGTCGCTCCTCGTGACCGGGAGCTCGCGCGAGGCGGCCGAGACGTATGCCCGCGCGGTTGCGCTTGCCGCCCCCGCCGCCGCGAAGATTGAGGTGCTGGGACCGGCCGAGGCGCCGCTATCGGTCATCCGCGGGCGCCACCGCTACCGGCTCCTGGTCAAGGCCACCCGCGAGGCCGACCTCCAGGCCTATTTGCGCCTCTGGCTCGGCCAAGTCCCCAAGGCCAAAGGCGACGTCCGGCTCGTCGCCGACATCGACCCTTATTCCTTCCTCTAGGGGGTGAAAGGGGCCCCGAAAATCGGCTCTCGCGGGCCAATTTAGGGGCGCCCTGCGGTTGCGCCCCCCTCGCCCTTTATGTTACAGGCTCGGCGGGCTTCCGGGGGCTTTCCAACAGGCCTTCAGCCTGTTGACGCGGGAGCCAATCACAGCATTTCTCGGTCCGGGGACGGGGGCGGCTTCGATCGTGAGCGGCCGTTCGAGAGGAAGAGGCTTTGGCGGTCGAGGAGCACACAGTTTCGGGCGTTGCCGGGCGCTATGCGACGGCGCTGTTCGAGCTCGCATCCGAAGGGAACGCGCTCGACAAGGTCGCCGCCGATCTTGACCGCTTCGGCCAAGCCCTCGATGCCTCGCCCGACCTCGCCCGCCTCATCAACAGTCCGGTCTTCACCGCCGGCGAGCAGGGGCGAGCGCTCGCCGCCATCCTCGACAAGATCGGGATCGCGGGGCTGACCCGCAACTTCCTCCTTCTGCTCGCCAAGAACCGCCGCCTCTTCGCCCTCCGCGACACGATTGCCGGCTTCCGCGCCATGCTTGCGCGCCACCGGGGCGAGGTGAGCGCGTCGGTGATCTCGGCCTCGAAGCTTACCGAGGCGCAAGCGACCGCTCTGAGGCAAGCGCTCAAAGCCGCGCTCGGCAAGGAGGTGTCGCTCGAGGCCCGCGTCGATCCCGGCCTTCTCGGCGGGCTCGTGGTCAAGGTCGGCAGTCGCATGATCGACACCTCGCTGCGCACGAGGCTCAATTCACTCAAAGTTGCCATGAAAGAGGTTGGCTAATGGATATCAGGGCCGCTGAGATCTCCGCGATTCTCAAGGAGCAGATCAAGAATTTCGGGCAAGAGGCGGAAGTCGCCGAGATCGGCCAGGTGCTTTCGGTCGGCGACGGCATCGCCCGCGTCTATGGCCTCGACAAGGTGCAGGCGGGCGAAATGGTCGAGTTCGCCGACGGCACGCGCGGCATGGCGCTCAACCTCGAAGTCGACAATGTCGGCATCGTGATCTTCGGCGACGACCGCCACATCAAGGAAGGCGACACCGTCAAGCGCACCGGCGCCATCGTCGAGGTGCCGGTCGGCAAGGCGCTGCTCGGCCGCGTGGTCGATGCGCTCGGCAACCCGATCGACGGCAAGGGGCCGATCCAGGCGCAAGAGAAGCGCCGCGTCGACGTGAAGGCGCCCGGCATCATTCCGCGCCAGTCGGTGCATGAGCCGATGCAGACGGGGCTCAAGGCCATCGACGCGCTCATCCCCATCGGGCGCGGCCAGCGCGAGCTCATCATCGGCGACCGCCAGACCGGCAAGACCGCCATCATCCTCGACACCATCCTCAACCAGAAATCGATCAACGCGCTCGGCGACGACAAGAAGAGCCTCTATTGCATCTACGTCGCCGTCGGCCAGAAGCGCTCGACCGTGGCGCAATTCGTCAAGATCCTGGAGGACAACGGGGCGCTGCCCTATTCGATCGTCGTCGCCGCCACCGCCTCCGATCCCGCGCCGATGCAGTACCTCGCGCCGTTCTCGGGCTGCGCCATGGGCGAGTTCTTCCGCGACAACGGCATGCATGCGGTCGTGTTCTACGACGATCTGTCGAAGCAGGCCGTGGCCTATCGCCAGATGTCGCTGCTTCTCCGCCGGCCGCCGGGACGCGAGGCCTATCCGGGCGACGTGTTCTATCTCCACTCGCGGCTCCTGGAGCGCGCGGCCAAGCTCAACAAGGACAACGGCTCGGGCTCGCTCACCGCGCTCCCCGTCATCGAGACGCAGGCGAACGACGTGTCGGCCTATATCCCGACCAACGTCATCTCCATCACCGACGGCCAGATCTTCCTCGAGACCGACCTGTTCTATCAGGGCATCCGCCCGGCGGTGAATGTCGGTCTCTCGGTGTCGCGCGTGGGCTCCGCCGCCCAGGTGAAGGCGATGAAGCAGGTGGCGGGCAAGATCAAGGGCGAGCTCGCGCAATATCGCGAGATGGCGGCCTTCGCCCAGTTCGGCTCCGACCTCGACGCCACCACCCAGCGCCTGCTCAATCGCGGCGCCCGCCTGACCGAGCTTCTGAAGCAGCCGCAATTCTCGCCGATGACGGTCGAGGAGCAGGTCGTGGTGATCTATGCCGGCGTGAACGGCTATCTCGATCCGCTTCCCGTCTCCGCGGTCCGCCGCTTCGAGGACGAGCTCTTGCGCTACATGCGCGCCGAGCATCCGGGGATCCTCGCCGCGATCCGCGACAGCAAGGAGATTTCCAAGGAAACCGGCGACAAGCTCAAGGCCGCCGTCGACAAATTCGCCAAGGCCTTCGCGTGAGTTGAGTCATGCCTTCGCTTAAGGTACTCCGCAACCGCATCGCTTCCGTCAAGGCGACGCAGAAGATCACCAAGGCCATGCAGATGGTGGCCGCGGCGAAGCTTAGGCGCGCGCAGACGGCGGCCGAAGCGGCGCGGCCCTACGCCACGCGCATGGAGACCGTGCTCGCCAATCTCGCCACCGCCTTGGCCGGTCGCGAGGGCGGTCCGCCGCTCATGGTCGGCACCGGCAAGGACACCGTCCACCTCCTCATCGTCTGCACCGCCGAGCGCGGCCTTTGCGGCGCGTTTAATTCGGCGATCGTGCGGCTCTCCCGCGAGCACATCAACCGGCTCTTGGCCGACGGCAAGCAGGTGAAGATCCTCTGCGTCGGCCGCAAAGGGTTCGATCAGCTCAAGCGGAACTTCTCGCACTTGATCATCGAGACCATCGATTTCCGTGGCGTGCGCCAACTCGCCTTCGAACATGCCGAGCGGGTCGCCGACAAGGTGCTCACGCTCTTCGCCGGGGGCACTTTCGACGTTGCCACCCTGTTCTTCTCCCGCTTCCGCTCGGTGATTAGCCAGATCCCGACCGCCCAGCAGATCATCCCGGCGACGATCCCGGCCGAGACGCCGGCGGCCGAGGCGGCGCTCGGCGGCGCCGTCTACGAATACGAGCCCGACGAGGCCGACATTCTCGCAGATCTCTTGCCGCTCAATATCACCGTGCAGATCTTCAAGGCGCTGCTCGAGAACGCGGCCTCCGAGCAGGGCGCGCGCATGAGCGCCATGGACAACGCCACCCGCAACGCGGGCGACATGATCGGCCGGCTCACGCTCAACTACAACCGCACGCGCCAGGCCATGATCACCAAGGAGCTGATCGAGATCATCTCCGGCGCCGAGGCCATTTAGTCACTTTGGACCGTAAGGAACGTTGCAATGGCAAAGAAGTCACCCGTGATCGCAGAAACCAAGAAGCAGGAGAAGAAGATCGCCGACGGCCGAGGCGCGCGCGGCCACATACGCCAGGTCATGGGCGCCGTGGTTGACGTCCAGTTCGACGATCATCTGCCCGAAATCTTGAACGCGCTCGAGACCGACAATCAGGGCAATCGCCTCGTGCTCGAAGTCGCCCAGCATCTCGGCGAGAACACGGTGCGCACCGTCGCGATGGATTCGAGCGAAGGCCTGGTGCGCGGTCAGGAAGTCGTCGACACCGGCGAGCCGATCGCGGTGCCGGTCGGCGACGAGACCTTGGGCCGCATCATGAACGTCGTCGGCGAGGCTGTGGACGAAGCCGGGCCGATCAAGACCGCAGAGAAGCGGCCGATCCATCAGCCCGCGCCGTCTTACGTCGATCAATCGACCGAGGCCGAGATTCTCGTGACCGGCATCAAGGTCGTGGACCTGCTCGCGCCTTACGCCAAGGGCGGAAAGATCGGCCTCTTCGGCGGCGCCGGCGTCGGCAAGACCGTCATCATCCAGGAACTGATCAACAACATCGCCAAGGCCCATGGCGGCTACTCGGTTTTCGCCGGCGTCGGCGAGCGCACACGCGAGGGCAACGACCTTTATCACGAGATGATCGAGTCCGGCGTGAACAAGGACCCGGCCAAGAACAACGGCTCTGCGGCCGGCTCCAAATGCGCGCTCGTCTACGGCCAGATGAACGAGCCGCCAGGCGCCCGCGCCCGCGTCGGCCTGTCGGGGCTGACCGTCGCCGAATATTTCCGCGACCAGGGCCAGGACGTGCTGTTCTTCGTCGACAACATCTTCCGCTTCACCCAAGCGGGCTCCGAAGTGTCGGCGCTGCTCGGCCGCATCCCCTCGGCCGTCGGCTATCAGCCGACGCTCGCGACCGACATGGGCGCTTTGCAGGAGCGCATCACCACCACCCAGAAGGGCTCGATCACCTCGGTACAGGCGATCTATGTGCCGGCCGACGACTTGACCGACCCCGCGCCCGCCACTTCCTTCGCCCATCTCGACGCGACCACCGTCCTGTCGCGCAGCATCGCCGAGAAGGGCATCTACCCCGCAGTGGACCCGCTCGATTCGACCTCGCGCATGCTCGATCCGCGCATCGTCGGCGACGAGCATTACGCGGTCGCCCGCCGCGTGCAGGAGATCCTCCAGCGCTACAAGGCGCTCCAGGACATCATCGCCATTCTCGGCATGGACGAGCTGTCCGAAGAGGACAAGGTCACCGTCGCCCGCGCCCGCAAGATCGAGCGCTTCCTGTCGCAGCCCTTCCATGTCGCCGAAGTGTTCACCGGCCGGCCCGGCGTGTTCGTCGAGTTGCCCGACACGATCAAGGGCTTCAAGGGCCTGTGCGAAGGCGACTACGACCACCTGCCGGAATCGGCCTTCTACATGGTCGGCACCATCGAGGAGGCCGTTGCCAAGGCCGAGCAGCTCGCCGCCGAGGCCGCGTAAGATGCCGGACGCCTTCAAATTCGAGCTGGTCTCGCCGGAGCGGCTCCTCGTCTCGGGCGAGGTGGAGCAGGTGCTGATTCCGGGCAGCGAAGGCGACATGACCATCCTCGCCCATCACGCGCCGCTCCTCTCGACGCTCCGCCCGGGCCTGCTCGACATCGCCCTTCCCGGCGGCGAGCACCGGCGATACTTCATTCGTGGCGGCTTCGCCGAGGTCGGGCCTTCGGGCCTCACCGTCCTTGCCGAGACGGCCATCGACCTCATCGAGCTCGATGCCGACCAGCTTGCCCAAGCGGTGAAGGATGCCGAGGAAGACGTGGCCGATGCGACCGAGGACGCCGTGCGCGACCGCGCCCAAACCAAGCTCGATCAGCTGCGCCAAGTCCAGGCGACGCTCAATCTTTGAGGCGGGCCGCCGGCCCTAGCGCAGCTTCGGCCCGAGCTGTTCGATCACGCTGAGATAGACCGCCCGCTTGAACGGCACGACGAGCGACGGCAGCTCTTTCAGCTTCGCCCAGCGCCACGCGTCGAACTCCTGCTCGTGCTCTCCACGCGGGCCGATATCGATCTCGCTGTCGGCGCCCTCGAAGCGGAAAGCAAACCACATCTGCTTCTGGCCGCGATAGCGGCCTTCCCAGGCGACGCCGATGAGCTCGTCCGGAAGGTCGTAGGTCAGCCAGTCGCTGGTCCTCGCGATGCAGCGCGCGCTGACCACGCCCGTTTCCTCGGCGAGCTCGCGCCGCGCCGCCTCTTCGAGGTCTTCGCCCTCATCGATCCCGCCTTGAGGCATCTGCCACCAGGTGCCGGCGCCTTCGGGCTCGCCCTCGTGGTCGGCCCGGCGCCCGATGAAGGCATGGCCATCGCGGTTGATGAGCATGATGCCGACGCAAGGCCGGTAAGGCAGAGATTCCTTGTCGATCATGGAGCGGCGATCAGCCTTGCGCTTGCGACCTGACCGCGGCGCTGACCGGAACGAGCACGATGCCCTTGCCTTCGAGCTTTGCCGCCCAGTCGGTGATTTGCTTCGCGGTGGCGGGCTTGAGGCGCACCACGCCGATGGCGGTGCCGCGCTCCTTGGCGGCTTGTTCGAGCTTGGCGAGTTGCTGCGCGGTGTCTCCGGCATCGATCTGAACATTGACCGCGAAATAGTCGAGACCGATGGCCTTTGCAGTCCTCTCAGTGGCGGAATCCTTCGTGGCCTCGCCGTCGACGTAAAGCAGGCCGCGCCGTTTCAGCTCCTCCAACACCGGCTGAATCGACTCGGCCGAAGCCTGGAACTTGGCGCCCATATGGTTGGTGACGCCGACATAGCCGGTATAGCGGGACATGAGCCATTGCAGCCGCTTGATGTTGTCGGCGGGGGGCAGCGTCGTGATGAGCGTATGCGGGCCGGGATCGACGCTCGGATAGTTCTGCGGCTCGAGCGGGATTTGCAACAGCACCTCATGGCCTTCGGCGCGGGCCTCGGCGACGGCGTCCTGGAGGCTTCTTGCGTAAGCCCCATAGGCGACGCTTACTTGCACTGGCAGTCCCTTGAGCGCGGCTTGCGGCGGTCCGTCGGGAAGACCGAGCCCTGTGACCAGGATGGCGACGCGCGGCGGCTCTCCTTGGGTTGCGGCGGCGTAACGCGACGGACGCGCGTAGACGTCGATCGAGCGACGTCCGTCGGCGGCGATTTTCGGCAGCGGGCCGTATTGCGATTGCTCCACCAATTCCGGCTCGGGCGTCGAAGGGAGCGCAATCGAGCCGGTCTCGTTCTCAGGCGGCGGCGGCGGCGGCGTGGCGCTTGCGGGCGTATCGAGCGCCGCCTGCTGCATCGGCGCGCCGGGGGCTGCGCCTTGCTGATCGGCGTCGGGGGCGGGCGCGGGCTGTGGCGCGGTATCGTCCGGCCCGGGCCCAGCCGGCGCCGGCGGCGCCTCGTTCTGCCCCTGGGGCATCGGCATCATCGCCCCGCCTTGCGGCTCCGAAGGCGCCTGCGGCGAATCGGGCGGGCCTACGGCAAATCCCGGAGGAACGTCCAGGTTGCCGCCGGAAGCGTCCGGCGTTTCGGCGGGAGCGGGAGCTTGAGCCTCAGGCGCGGGCGGCGCTCCACCCGGTGATGGCGCAGGCGCAGGCTCGATTTGCAGGATCGCGACAGGCTCGGCGTCGCCGCCCGGAAAGAAATAGAGGAACGCCGTGCCCAACACGAGCGTCCAGAACACGATGCCACAGGCTACGCCCAGCGCTTTCATTCCGACGTCACCTCCCCGCTCGCCGGCCCGTTCCTGGGCTAAGCCTCCTCCTCCGGCAATTCCTCGTTCGCGCGAGCCTAGTTCGCCTCGGCTTTCTTCTCGACCTGCGTGTCGACCGACTTGATGCCGCGCAAGAGATCGAGCCCATATTTCAGCTGCGTATCTTTTTCCTTGTCCGCCGGGACATAGGACGAGCTTCCGGACTCTTCTTCCGCCGCACCGCCCTCGCCCTCCTCGTCATCGTCATCGCCGCGCAGGTGACCGCGGAGATTGGCCTCGCCGCGCGGCTCCTGGGTCTCGGCCTTCTGCTTCAGCTCATCGGGCAGCTCTTCTTCGACCACGACCTCGGGGTCGATGCCCTTGGCCTGGATCGACCGTCCCGAAGGCGTGTAGTAGCGCGCGGTCGTGAGGCGGAGAGCGCCGTTCGAGCCGAGCGGGATGATCGTCTGCACCGAGCCTTTGCCGAAGGAACGCGTGCCGACGATGGTTGCCCGGTGATGGTCTTGCAAGGCGCCGGCCACGATTTCCGAGGCCGATGCCGAGCCGCCATTGATGAGCACCACGATCTTCTGGCCGTCGGTGATATCGCCGGGACGCGCGTTGGAGCGCTGCGTCTCTTCGAGATTGCGGCCGCGGGTGAGGACGATGGCGCCTTGATCGAGGAAGGCGTCCGACACCGAAATGGCTTGGTCGAGCAGGCCGCCCGGATTGTTGCGCAGATCGACGATGAAGCCCTTGAGCTTCGGGCCCAATTGCTTCTTCAGGTCCTCGATCGCCTTTTGCAGGTTCGCCGTGGTCTGCTCGTTGAACGTCGTCACTCTGATATAGCCGACGTCGTCGCCCTCGGCATTGTACTTGACCGGATTGATATGAATGACGTCGCGGGTGACCTTCACCTCGAAGGGATCATCGACGCCCTTGCGCACGATGGTAAGCGAGATCGGCGAGTTGACCGGCCCGCGCATCTTCTCGACCGCCTCTTGCAGGGTGAGGCCGAGGATCTGCTCTTTATCAAGATGGGTGATGAGGTCGCCGCTCATGATTCCGGCGCGCGCGGCTGGGGTGTCCTCGATCGGCGCCACGACCTTGACGACGCCGTTCTCCATCGTGACTTCGATGCCGAGACCGCCGAATTCGCCGCGGGTCTGCACCTGCATGTCGCGGAAATGCTTGGGATTGAGATAGGCCGAGTGGGGATCGAGCGCGGTCAGCATGCCGTTGATCGCCGCTTCGATCAGCTTGGGATCCTCGGGCTTCTCGACATAGTCGGCACGGACACGCTCAAGCACCTCGCCGAACAGGTCGAGCTGCCGGTAGATTTCCGAATTGGCCGCCGAGGCCGATTGGCTGCGTGCCAGGCTCACCATCGTAGAGCCCCCGGCCAGCACAGCCAGCACCAGGAGCGCCCACAGCACATATTCGGATTTCCGCATCATCCTTGCACCTTTTCGGAAGCCTCGGCCCACCATGGGTCAGGGTCAATCGGCGTGCCGTCCTTTCTGAACTCGACATAGAGGACGGGGCGCGAACTATCGTGGCTTCGGCCCGATTCCGCCGTATTGCCCATCTCAGCGATCGGCTCTCCGGCAAGAACGAATTGACCGAGACCCACGTCTATGCGGCTCATCCCCGCAAGCAGAATATGATAGCCCCCGCCCGCGTTGATGATCAATAGCTGCCCGTAGGAGCGGAAGGGGCCGGCATAGACCACCCAGCCGTCAGCGGGGGCGGTAATCCGGGCCTCTTCGCGCGTTTGCAGCGAAATTCCCTTGAGGGGTACGCCGCCCGCGTCGGCATCGCCGAAGCGATTGACTTTCCGGCCCTGGGCCGGCAGGCGCAGGCTGCCTTTGGCGGCCTCGAAGGGGAGCGCAGGCTTGAGCCGGTCGGGGCTGGCGAACGCCACCCTGGTCGATTGCGGCTTGATCTCGACCACGTTCTCGTCATCGGGGGTAGCGAGCGCCTCTTGCTGCGCGCGCGACCTGAGCGCCTTCTCCGCGGCAAGCTCGGCGTCGTACTGGGCGATCTCGACCTTGGCGATTTGGGCGTCCATGCGCACGACGAGCTCGCTCAGATCGGTGACCGTCTCAGCCTGCTCGCCCGCGACCCGCCGGATGTCGGCAAGCTCGGCCTCGCCTTGGGCCGTCGCCCGCCGCTTCTCCTCCAAGAGGCGATCGAGGCTCGCGCGCTCGGCCCCGAGCCGGTCGGTCTCGCGCTTCTCGGCATCGCGCTGGTCGCGGATTCCGCTCTCCAGAGTGACGAGCCCTTCCAGTTCGCGGGAGAGATTGTCGGCCTGGTATTTAAGCTCGGGAAACACTTCGGCGAGCAGCATGGCGCTGCGCACGACGGCAAGGGCATCGTCCCTGCGGGTCACGAGCGCCGGCGGCGGCGTCCGCCCGATCCTCTGCATGGCGCTCAGCATCTTGACGATGGCTTCCTTCCGCTCGGTGATCGAACTTTGAATGACGTTGACCTGCTCGGTCAGCTCGGCGAGCTTTCCTTCCGTCTCCGACAGCTTGGCCTCGCTCGCCTGCACCCGCTCGCCGGAGCCGATCAGCTCCTTGTTGAGCTTCGCCCGCTCTTCGGCGAGAGCGGCAAGCTCCTGCGCGAGGCCCTTCTCCTTGGCCCGGTTCGATTCGAGGCTCTGCTCGGTCTTGTCGAGCTTCTGCTTCGCCTCGTCGCGGGAGAGTCCCTCCTCGGCCAAAGCCGATCCCGGCAAAGCGCCGATCAGGCCGGCCGCAAGCAGTGCGGATCGAAGTCTTTTTCCCAAGAGAGCCAATCGATGCGCCATGCGCCTTGGCCATTCAGCCGACGCCAACACCAGCGGAGCGGTACGGCAGAATCAAGGCAAAACGCTTACGATTGCTTAAGTTTCTGCCTTCAGGCGCGGTGATAGGGGTGGCCCGAGAGGATCGTTGCCGCGCGATAGAGTTGTTCGGCGAGCACGATGCGGGCGAGCCCGTGCGGCAACGTGATGGCCCCGAGCGAGATCGCCTTGGCCTTGGCCAACAGCTCGGGAGAGAGACCGTCGGCGCCGCCGATGACGAAGGCGACCCCTTCCGCGCCGCCGTCGCGGAGTTTGGCGAGGCGCTGGGCGAACGCCTCGCTCGACAGCGCCTCGCCGCCGGGATCGAGCGCGATGAGAATGTGCGAGGATGGGATCTTGGCGAGGAGCGCTTCGCCTTCGGCCGCTTTGCGCGCCTTCGCCGTTGCCGCCTTGGACTCAGGCAATTCGACGACGGCGAGCGGCGAGAGATAGAGCTTGCGGCCTGCGGCTTCGGCGCGGCCGAGA
>DASTKZ010000073.1:0-7462 GCA_035715445.1 Methyloceanibacter sp. | reverse complement strand
ATCGAAACGTTCCGCCACGCGGGTATTGCCGCGATCGGCCGCAAACAGAAACTGCATTAGATCGTTCGACCCCACCGAGGCGAAATCGGCCAAAGGCAGCACACGGTCAAGTTGCCACAAGATCGCCGGCACCTCGATCATAACGCCGACCTTGAGCGCTTTGGGCTCAGGGCGCCCATGGCGCTTGAGGATCGTCAGCTCACGGTCGATCAGCGCGCGGGCCGCCTCGAATTCCGCGACATCGGCGATCATGGGCAGCATGAGGCGAAGCTCGCGGCCGGCCGCCGCCCTGAGGAGCGCTCTCACTTGCGTGCGGAACACAGCCGGACGGTCGAGCGCCATGCGGATCGCGCGCCAGCCGAGCGCCGGATTTTCCTCGGTGGCCCCGCGGAAATAGGGCAGCACCTTGTCGCCGCCGACATCGAGCGAACGAAACACGACAGGGCGCTGATCGGCGGCATCGAGGATGGCCTTGTAGAGTCGAGTCTGCTGCTCGAGCCGCGGAAACGTCGCCGCGATCATGAATTGGAGCTCGGTGCGGAACAGGCCAATGCCGTCCGCGCCCGACTGATCGAGATGCGGCAAGTCGAAGAGGAGGCCTGCATTGATGTGCAAGGCGACGCGCTCGCCGTCCAGGGTGACGGGGGGGACGGTGCGCAAGGCCGCGTATTGCGCCTGACGCCGCGCGCGGAAGCGAACCTTGTCGGCATAGGCCGAAACGACTTCCTGGGTCGGCCGGACATGCAACTCGCCGCCTTCGGCGTCGACAATCGCGGCGTCGCCCGGCTCGACTGCTTCGAGCGCGCCTTTGACCCCGGTCAGCGCGGCAATGCCGAGCGCCCGCGCAACGATCGCGACGTGGCTCGCGGTGCCGCCCTCCTCGAGCACCAGCCCGCGCAAGCGCTGCCGGTCGTAGTCGAGCAACTCGGCCGCTCCCATGGTGCGGGCGATGACGATTGAATCCTGCGGCAGGCTTCCCGTCGCCGCCGTGCCGATCCCGCCCGCGAGCAGCCTTAAGAGGCGGTTGGACAGATCGTCGATATCGTGCAGACGGTCGCGCGCATGGGTGTCGGGCATGCGCAGCATGCGAGCGCGCGTGTCGTTGCGCACGCGCTGCACCGCGGCCTCGGCGGTGAGGCCGGTAAGCAGCGCCTCATCCAGACGCCGGCGCCAGCCATGATCATGAGCGAACATGCGGAAGGTTTCCAGCACGTCGCGATGCTCTCCGGCCCGCGCCAAGTCGCCGCGCTCCAACATGTTGTCGATCGCGCCGGTCAGATCTTCGATCGCCTGGGATAGCCGGCGCCGCTCGACCTCGACATCCTCGGCAATCAGGCGCGTGACGACGATGCGGGGTTCATGCAGCACGACATGACCGAGGGCCACGCCCTCGGAGATGGACGTGCCGCCGAAACGCGCCGCACCCTCGGGCCGTTCCTCCGCCGTCAACCCGTCAGTGACGAGGCCGCCCGAGGCGATCGTCTCGGCAAGCACCATGGCGGTGGTCTGCAGGGCCTCGACCTCCTCGTCGCTGTATTGCCGCTTGGTGCGGTTCTGCACCGTGAGCACGCCGATGGTGTGGCCGCTGCGCAGGATCGGCACGCCGACGAAGGCGTGATAGATCTCCTCCCCCGTCTCGGGGCGGTAGGAGAAGGCCGGATGGAGCTGAGCGTCGGGGAACTGCATCGGCTCGGCCTGCTCGGCGATCAGGCCGACCAGACCCTCGCCCGGCTTCAGATGCGTGTTGTGGACGGCGATCGGGTTCAGGCCTTCCGTCGCGAACAGTTCCAGCGATCCGTCGCGGCGGCGCAGGTAGAGCGAGCACACCTCGGCGACCATGTTGGAGGCAATCAGCACCACGACCTTGTCGAGGCGCGCCTGCACGCTCTCGCGCGCGGCCATGACCTCGCGCAAGCGGCGCAGCAACTGCCTCGGGGCGCCAACCGGAGTAGCCATAAGCAACAGTCCTCGCCGAACGGCAGAGCGGCAGTCCCGCAGTGAAAGAAAGCTTCAGGTCGGCCGCCAAAATCCGCTAGCGGCTATCCAAACCGAACAAGGAATGCAAAGTTCGCACCGCAAGCTCGGCATAGGCCGCGTCAATCAATACGCTGATCTTGATCTCCGAGGTGGAGATCGCCTCGATATTGATGCCTTTTTCGGCAAGCGCGCTGAACATTTGCGCGGCAACGCCGGCGTGGCTCCGCATACCGACACCTATCGCCGATACCTTGGCGATGTCGGTCGAGCCGCGCAAGTCCAAATAGCCGATCTCATCCTTGGCGTTGCGGAGGACCTCGAGAGCCCGGTCGAGATCTGCGCTCTGGACCGTGAAGGTGAGATCGGTGTAGCGGCCGTCCTCGGAGACGTTCTGCACGATCATATCGACATTGATATTGGCCTCGGCGAGCGGGCCGAATACGCGCGCCGCGACGCCCGGCTTGTCGGCGACCTTGAGCAGGGTCACCTTGGCCTCATCCCGCGCATAGGCAATTCCGCTGACGACGTTCTGCTCCACGATCTCATCCTCATGGCAAACGAGTGTTCCAAGCTCAAGCGCCGCGTCGGTGCTCTTGCCGCCGAGGTCGGGCGGATCGAAGCTCGAGCGCACGAGCACTCTCACGCCCTTCTGCATGGCAAGTTCGACCGAGCGGGTCTGGAGCACCTTGGCCCCTTGCGAAGCCATTTCTAGCATTTCTTCGTAGGAAATGCGGTCGAGCCGGTGCGCCTTGGGCACGACCCTCGGGTCGGTCGTGTAGACGCCATCGACGTCGGTATAGATGTCGCAGCGGTCGGCCTGGAGCGCTGCCGCAAGCGCGACCGCGCTGGTATCGGAGCCGCCGCGGCCGAGCGTCGAGATGCGGTTTCCCGGCGCGACCCCCTGGAAGCCGGCCACGACGGCGATCTCGCCGTCGGTCATGCGCGCCTTCAACTCGTCAATGGCCAGGCCGGTGATGCGGGCGGAGCGATGGGCGGCATTGGTGTTGAGCGGGATCTGCCAGCCTTGCCAGGAGCGGGCGTTCAGCCCCATTGCTTGGAGGACGAGCGCAAGCAGCCCCGAAGTGACCTGCTCGCCCGAGGACACCACGGCGTCGTATTCGCGGCCGTCATACTGGGCCGAGACCTCGCCGCCGTTCTCCTTCCGCTCCTTGAAGCCCCAGGCCTCGTCGACGAGCGCGACCAGCCGGTTGGTGGCGCCTGCCATGGCCGACACCACCACGGCACAATGGTGCCCTGCGTCGGCCTCGCGCTTGACATGCGCGGCGACGTTACGGATCCGGGCAATGTCGGCGACGGACGTGCCGCCGAATTTCAACACCAAGAGCGCCATGGCCTCTTCCTTGCGGGGCCTCGTTCCTTGCGGGGCCTGCGGCCCACAATAAGAGGGCCGGCCCATTCAAGGGACCGGCCGGACACGCCGCCTTCATACTGATTGGCGGGGCGCGCCGCAACCTGCCCTCTCCTGGCTGAGAGAAGTTAATAGGCCGTGGCTTGACAGGGTGGGCGCGGCAAGGGCCTTTCGTCAGCGATGGCTGAGACAAACCGCACCCTCGACCGGGACGAAATCGCCCGCTTCGCGCGGCTCGCAGGCGAATGGTGGGATGCAAACGGCGCCTTCAAGCCGCTCCACCGCATCAACCCGGTCAGGCTGACTTATATACGCGACCAGCTTTGCCGGCGCTTCGCCCGCGACGCGAAGGCTGGCCGAAGCCTCGAAGGCCTTGCGGTGCTCGACATCGGTTGCGGGGGCGGGCTGGTCGCGGAGCCGCTCGCCCGGCTCGGCGCTACGGTCACCGGCATCGACCCCGCGCCGGAGAACATCGAAGCCGCCAAGGCCCACGCCAAGGGCGCCGAACTCGCTATCGCCTATCGTGCGGTGACCGCGGAGGACCTGGCGCGGGAGGGCGCCACCTTCGATGCCTTGCTTCTCCTCGAAGTTGTCGAGCACGTGCCGGACGTGCCCCTCTTTCTCAAATCGGTCGCGTCCCTGGTGAAGCCCGGCGGCGTCATGATCCTCTCGACACTGAACCGCACGATCAAAGCTTACGCGCTCGCCATTGTCGGCGCCGAGGTGATTTTGCGCTGGCTGCCGGCGGGCACGCATGACTGGAACCGGTTCGTCACGCCCGAGGAGCTTCGGGCCGCGCTCGCCGGAGCCGGGCTCAATGTCAGCGACATGACCGGCATGGTCTATCACCCCCTCGCCGATGAGTGGCGGCTGTCGCAGGACACCGACGTGAACTACTTCGCCACGGCGGAGGCTACGCCTCGCGGCCGGACCGAGCGTTCAACCGGTCAGTAGCGGGGGGCGCCGGGCGGCGGGTAATAGCGGTCGCGTCGGGGCGCGTAATAGCCTTGCGGTCCGTAAGGGTCGAACCACCTTCCGAAAATGCCGCGCTTTTTCTTTTTCCTCGGCGGATAGCCGTAGCCCGGTCCGAACCATGGCGGAACGCCGTAGCCGTAGTCGGGCCACCTGCCGGGGCTCGCGACCTTCGGTCCTTCACCGCCCGCCGTGACGCCGGTCAGCACGACTTGCGTCTGCGGCAAGCCATTGGCCTCGACCAAGGCGTAGAGCGTGGCGGCATTTTGCCGGGACAGCCGCACGCAGCCATGCGAGGCGGGCTTGCCGAGGTTCTTCTCGTCCAGCGTGCCGTGTATGGCATGGCCCTCTTTGGTGAAGAAGACCGCATTCGGCATGGGCGCGTTGTCCCACTGCTTGCTGTACCAAATCTTGTTCATCGAAGAGGCGGTGTACGTGCCGGACGGGGTCGAGTAACCGCGCGTGCCGGTCGAGACCGGCCATGAATAAAGCTCAACGCCATCGACGAAGACCGTCATCTCTTGCGTGGCTTTGTCGATATTGATGACGATGCTCGATTTAGGTTTTTCGGGGACGGCGCTCGGCGTGGCCTCGGCAGCTTCGGGCTTCGTCGCCGATCCGTTGGCCGGCGCGGACGGCGTTGCGGCTTTCTGCCCGCCTTGCGGCGCGGCGCCCTGTGTCGGAGATGTCGAAGGAGACGCCGTCGGCGGCGTGTTCTGGCCGGCGGTTGCCGGCGGAGCACTCGGGCTCGCAGAGGTTCCCGGGCTCGAAGGGGACGGCTTCGGCGGCGTGTTCTGTCCGGAGGTTGCCGGCGGCGCACTCGGGCTCGTCGTCGAGGCTCCCGGGTTCGAAGGCTTAGCCTGCCCTTCGGGGGCGGTCAGCGGCGCTGTCGCGCCCGGCGTCGTGGCGGCCGCCGACCCATTGGGGCTCGTTTCGGCGTTCGCGGGAAAGACCAACGCCATCGCCAAGAACGGGACGGCGAGCAGACTACGGAATTGTGGCAAGGAGGCAGAGAAGCCCATCTGTTCGACCCTGGTTTGCGCAGAACCCTATCGCCCGGCAGCCTCTTAGATAGGGCATCTTAAAGGCTAGAACAGGGCGTCTCATTGCAATTTGTAACCGCAAGGCTCCAAACAAGAGGTTACCCCGCGATCATGACGCCTGTTTGTAAGACCCTCACTCAGTTGTGATCCTCGGGCAACACCGGTAGCGGCACGGCGGGAATTCCCTCCTCATGCAGCGACCTTGCTTCCTCGAGGCTCGCCTCGCCGTAGATGCTGCGCGTCTCCACCTCCCCGTAATGCATCTTGCGCGCCTCTTCGGGAAAGGTTGGCCCGACATTCTCGGCATTCGCCTCCAGATGGGCGCGAAGGCCTTTCAGGAACGCATAGGTCTTTTTGCGCTCGCCAAGCCGTGGATCAGGATCGCGGCTTGGCTCACCGCGCCGCTTCTTCACCGCGGGCGCCATTGGCGCCTTCCGCACCAATCGGCTGCCGCAGTCTGGGCAAATGACGGCGCGCGCCCTGGCCTGGACCTCATAGGCGTCTCCGGACGCAAACCAGGCGTCGAAGTCGTGTCCTTGGTCGCAGACGAGCGCGAAGCGAATCATGAAGCCTCTTTCCTCGACGGGCTCGGCAGAGGCTCGGCGATCGCGACCTCGAAGTCGCGGCCATGCTTGAGCGCGGGGATGCGTGCGCGCGCTTCGGCCGAGGCGGCAAGATCGATATCGGCAAAGACGACGCCCGGTTCCTCGCCGCCTTCGGCCAGGATCTCGCCCCAGGGCGAGACGATCAGGCTGTGGCCGAAGGTGGAACGGCCGTTCTCGTGTAAGCCGCCTTGGGCCGCGGCGAGCACGAACGTGCCCGTCTCGATCGCGCGGGCGCGGAGCAGAACGTGCCAATGCGCCTCCCCGGTTTGCTTGGTGAAGGCGGCGGGGACGGCGATGAACTCGGCGCCGGCAAGCGCGAGCGCGCGGTAGAGAGCGGCGAAGCGGAGATCGTAGCAGATCGAAAGCCCCAACCGGCCAAAGGGAAGCTCGGCAACGATTGCGGTCGCGCCCGGCCGGGCGTGGTCGGATTCGCGGTAGCTTTCGCCACCGGCAAGATCGACGTCGAAGAGATGCAGCTTGTCGTAGCGCGCCGCGATCCTCCCTTCCGGATCGATGAGATAGGAGCGGTTGGCGACGCGCGTCCCGTCGAGCCTGGTGGCGAGCGAGCCGACATGAAGAAAAATGCCAAGCTCGGAAGCGAGCGCGCGAAACCGTGCAAGCGGTGCGCTCGCCTCCTCGGTCTCAGCCGCCTCGAGCACGCGCTCGGGCTTGAGCTCCATCAGCGCGGTATTCTCCGGCGTCTGCACATAGGCGGCGCCGCCTTCCGCCGCCCGGCGGATCAGCGCCTCGGCGCTCCGCACATTGGCATCGGCGTCGCGGCCGGACCGAAGCTGCACCAGCGCGGCGCGGAAGCGTTTGTCGGATGGGCGTGTCATGTCTCTTCGGCGCCCGCAAGCAACGCGGGGTCATTGGCGATCAAGGCATCGAGCCGGCCCTCGCGTTCGAGCGCGGCGAGCTCGGCATGGCCGCCGACATGGCGGCCGTCGATGAAGATTTGCGGCACGGTCTGCATGCCCGCCGTGCGGCCGATCATCTCGCCGCGCTTGTCCTGATCGAAGGCGACGTCGATCTCCTCGAAGGCGAGTCCCTTGTCGGCGAGGAGGCGCTTGGTGGCGCGGCAGTAACCGCAGAAGGGCGTGGTGTAGAGAACGATGCGCGTCATAGGCGGGCGATTCGACACCTCCCCTCATAACTGGGCGGTAAACGCCGCTCACGCAAGATCAAAGCACGAAGGCGGCGGGCTCGACGACGCGGGCGAGCGCCAGAACATCGACCCTCGCCGCCCCCGCCAACGTCAATACCCGGGCGCAGGCCTGGGCGGTCGCCCCCGTCGTAATCACATCGTCAACGACCACGAGCTTCCTGCCTTTGATCCGAGGCGCGTTGTCCTTATCGACCCGGAAGGCCCCGGCGACATTGCGGCGGCGCTGGTCGGCGGTGAGCCCCAATTGGCTCGCCGTCGGCCGCACCCGCATCAGCGCGAAGCAATCGACGGGGACACGGCAGAGCCGCCCCAGCGCCACGGCGAGCATGGC
>DASTKZ010000072.1:0-15652 GCA_035715445.1 Methyloceanibacter sp. | reverse complement strand
AAGCCGCGCTTCGCCTTCCGTCCGAGCCAGCCCGCTTCGACATATTTCACGAGCAGCGGACAGGGCCGGTACTTGGAGTCGGCGAGCCCTTCGTAAAGCACCTGCATGATCGAGAGACAGGTGTCGAGACCGATGAAATCGGCAAGCTGGAGCGGTCCCATGGGGTGATGGGCGCCGAGCCGCATGGCGGTGTCGATGGCGTCAACCGTGCCCACGCCCTCATAGAGCGTGTACACCGCCTCGTTGATCATCGGCAAAAGGATGCGGTTGACCATGAAGGCCGGGAAGTCTTCCGAGACGGCGACCGTCTTGCCGAGGCTCTCGACGAAATCCCTGGTGCGGCCGAAGGTGCCGTCCTCCGTGGCGATGCCGCGGATCATCTCGACGAGCTCCATCACCGGGGCGGGATTCATAAAGTGCAGGCCGATGAAGCGCTCAGGCCTGTCGGTCGCGGCGGCAAGCCGGGTGATCGAAATGGACGAGGTGTTGGTGGAGACGATGGCGTTCGGCTTGAGGAAGGGACACAGCGCCACGAAGATCTTGCGCTTGACCGTCTCGTCCTCGGTCGCGGCCTCGATCACGAGATCGGCGCCGCCCAACTTGCCCATGGTGTCGGCATAGGTGATGCGCGCGAGCGCCTTGCGCTTGTCGTCCTCGCTGATCTTGCCGGAAGCGACTTGGCGGGCGAGGTTCCGGTCGATGGTCCCGATCGCCGCATCGACCTTGTCCTTGGCGATGTCGTGGAGCGCGACGTCATAGCCGGAGAGCGCGATGACATGAGCGATGCCGCTTCCCATTTGCCCCGCGCCGATAATGCCGATCTTATGGATGGGATCGCCGTCGGAATTGCCCCGAGACGCGGGGTCCGCGCGGAGCGTCGAGCCTGGAACTATGTCGTCCATGGTCATTTCCTCTACATCCACTACGAGTACCCCGCCTTCTTGAGCTCGGCATCGAGTTCAGGCAGGACGGTAAAAAGATCGCCTACGAGGCCGTAGTCGGCGATCTGGAAGATCGGCGCGTCGGCATCCTTGTTGATGGCGACGATCACCTTGGAATCTTTCATACCGGCGAGATGCTGGATCGCGCCGGAAATGCCGACGGCGATATAGAGCTCGGGCGCCACCACCTTCCCGGTCTGGCCGACCTGGTGGTCGTTCGGCATATAGCCGGCATCGACGGCGGCCCGGCTCGCGCCGACGGCGGCGCCGAGGCGATCGGCCAGGGGCTCGATCAAGGTCTTGAAATTCTCGCCCGACTGCATGCCGCGCCCGCCTGAAATCACGATGCGGGCCGCGGTCAACTCGGGCCGTTCGCTCACGCTGATCTCCGACCCCTCGTAGCTCGACAACGAAACGGCCGGCGCCGGCGCGATCGTCTCAATGGGGGCGGCGGCGCCTTCGCCTGCGCTTGCGAAGGCCGTGGTGCGCACCGTGGCAACCACGATCTTGTCGGTCGTTTCGACGGTTTGGAGCGCGTTGCCGGCATAGATCGGCCGCACGAAGACGTTCGGCGCCTTGACCTCGACAATGTCGGAGACTTGAGCGACATCGAGCAGAGCGGCGACGCGCGGCAGAACGTTCTTGCCCGCCGTCGTCGCGGGCGCGAGCAGAACCGAATAATTCTTCATCAGCGGAATGATCGTGCCTGCAGTTTCTTCGGCGAGGCGTTGCGAAAGATGCGGCGCCTCCGCCAGCAAGACCTTGCGCACGCCGTCGAGCTTCGCCGCCGCCTCGGCGACGGCCCGGCAATTCTCGCCGGTGACGAGAATGTCGACGTCGCCGCCGAAGGCCCGCGCCGCGGTCAAGGCCTTCGCGGTGGCGGGCGCGAGACTCTTATTGTCATGCTCGGCAAGAAGGAGGGCCGCCATGCTAGAGCACTCCTGCCTCGTTCTTCAGCTTGTCGATGAGCATGGCGACGCTGTCGACTTTGATGCCGGCCTCGCGGCCCTTGGGCTCAACGACAGACAGCACCTTCAGGCGCGGCGCGATATCGACTCCAAGCGCCTCGGGCGTGGTTTCGTTGATCGGCTTCTTCTTCGCTTTCATGATGTTGGGTAGAGAGGCATAGCGTGGCTCGTTGAGCCTAAGATCGGTAGTGACGACGGCAGGCTTCATCAGCATGACCGTCTCAAGACCGCCATCGATTTCGCGCACCACCTTCACCTTAACGCCGTTGAGCTCGATCTTGGAAGCGAACGTGCCTTGCGGCCAGCCGAGCAGCCCGGCGAGCATCTGGCCCGCTTGATTGCAATCGTCGTCGATTGCCTGCTTGCCGAGAATGATGAGATCCGGTTTCTCGTTTTCGGCCACGCGCTTCAACAGCTTGGCCACGGCGAGCGGTTCGACGCTCTGCTCGGTCTTGACCAGGATGGCGCGGTCGGCGCCCATGGCAAGCGCCGTGCGTAACGTGTCTTGCGATTTCACGCCGCCGATCGAGACGGCGACGACCTCGTTCGCCTCGCCGCGTTCCTTGATACGAACCGCTTCCTCGACGGCGATCTCGTCGAAGGGGTTCATCGACATCTTGACGTTGGCGAGGTCGACGCCGCTTCCATCCGATTTAACTCGGACCTTGACGTTGAAATCGACGACCCGCTTGACGGGAACGAGAATTTTCATGCGGCACTGTTCCCCGCACGCTTGCGGGCCTCGAGCCCTGCTATCTCGCAACTGCGAAATGGCCGCGACCGTACTGCCGGGGGGGCGGCAAGTCAATGGTTTCCAGGGGTTTCCACCGGCCTTTAGGCCCCGCCACGGGTTCGGTCGAACAGCACTACGCCGCGCCGCCGCATGAACAAAATCAGGGTCGCGCCGGCGAGCAGGCCGCCGATGTGGGCCCACCAGGCCACATTCTCCTCCCCCTCAAACAGGAGGCTCACGAACTGGTAAGCGATCCAAATGCCGATCGCCCACGCCGCCGTGATCCTGATCGGAATGCGCCACAGCGCAAGCACCCAGACCTTCACCTTGGGATGCAGGATGAGGTAGGCCGCGATCACGCCGGCGACCGCGCCGGAGGCTCCGACCAGCGGTATCTCGGACTCGGGGTTCATCCAGGTATGGAACAGGGCGGCGAAGATACCGCACATCAAATAGAACATAATGAAGCGCAGATGCCCCATGGCGTCTTCGATGTTGTCGCCGAACACCCACAGGAACAGCATGTTGCCGAGGAGATGGATCCAGTTCCCGTGGATGAACATATAAGTGACGAGCGTGAAGCGCTCGGGCATGTAGGCGCCGGTCGCGAGCATGGTTTCTCCGCCCATGCCGGCGGTCATCAACTTCGCGGGGATGACCGCGAAGGATGCCGCCTCCGCCTCATTGGGCGCGTACATCCAGCCCGAGATGAAAATTATGTAGATGGCGACGTTCAATACGATCAGCGCCACCGTCACGTATTGGTAGTGGATGCGCTTCAGAGGGTTCGTGTCGTGAAGCGGAATGAACACGGATACTCCGTTCGCTCCCCGTCAGCGGTTCTGACCCGGTACCCAGGTCACGTCGGACCTTCCCTTGTCATTGGCGAAGCGCGCCGCCACGAACAGGAAATCCGACAGCCGGTTAATATAGCGAAGCGCGGGCGCGCCCACGGTTTCGCCCTTGCGCGCGGCAAGAGCAACGATCAGGCGCTCGGCCCGGCGCGAGATGGTGCGGGCAAGATGTAAAAAGCTCGCGGCTTGTGAGCCGCCCGGCAGCACGAAGGAGCGCAAGGGCTCAAGCTCGCCGTTGAGCGCATCGATCTCACGCTCTAGCCGCTCGACCTGGGCGTCGGTCACTTGCAAGCGCCCGCGGGCGTCCCTGCTCTCTTCGGGGTAACAGAGATCGGCGCCGAGATCGAAGAGGTCGTTCTGGATGCGCGCGAGCATGGCATCGAGCGCGGGATGGCCGCCCCGCGTATGGAGCCGCGCCAGGCCGATTGCGGCGTTGGTCTCATCCAGCGTGCCGTAGGCCTCGACTCGGAGATCGTATTTCGCCACGCGCCGACCCGAGCCGAGCGCGGTCGTGCCGTCATCGCCGGTGCGCGTATAGATCTTGTTGAGGACTACCATCGCGAAGCGCCTTTCAACCGGCACCTACCTCCCGGACAAATAGATGGCCGCCATGACCAGGCAAAGCGCGATGAACTGCAGCACCACGCGCCAGCGCATCAGGAGCTGGCTGGTATTGGGGCTTCCCCCACGCATCATGTTCCAGAGCCCGAGAAGGAGCACCGTGCCGACGGCAAAAAGCGCGATCGGAATGGCGTAATTGGCGAGGAAATTCATGGGGCTTAGGCCGGCGAATTGGGCTTTGCGACGCTCTATTGCGTAGAGATTTGCACTTTCCGCGAAACTTATCTACCGCGGCCTTCGTTCCCTGCTCCGCTCACCCTTCGAGCAGGCGCCGCGCGATCACGTGGGCCTGGATTTCAGCCGCGCCCTCGAAGATCGAGAGGATGCGGGCGTCGCACAGGACGCGGCTCACCGGATATTCGAGCGCAAAGCCGTTGCCGCCGTGAATCTGCAGCGCGTTGTCGGCAGCGGCCCAGGCGACGCGCGCGGCAAGGAGCTTCGCCATGCCGGCTTCGAGATCGCAGCGGCGGCCGGCATCCTTCTCGCGCGCCGCGAAATAGGTGAGCTGCCGCGCCATGAGGATTTCCGCCGCCATCATCGCAAGCTTGTCCGACACACGCGGGAACTGGACGATCGGCTTGCCGAACTGGTTGCGCTCCATGCCGTAGCGCAGACCGAGGTCGAGCGCCGATTGCGCCACGCCGATCGCGCGCGCCGCGGTCTGGATGCGCGCCGCCTCGAAGGTCTGCATCAGCTGCTTGAAGCCCTGGCCCTCGACCCCGCCCAAAAGATTGGCGGCCGGAACGGCGAAGCCATCGAAGGAGATGTCGAACTCCTTCATGCCGCGATAGCCGAGCACCTCTATCTCGCCGCCGGTCATGCCCTCGGCCGGGAAGGGATTGTCGTCGGTGCCGCGCGGCTTCGGCGCGAGGAACATCGACAATCCGCGATAGCCCTTCTCCTTGGGATCGGTACGCGCGAGCACGGTCATGAGATCGGCGCGGGCGGCATGCGTGATCCAGGTCTTTTGGCCGGTGAGCCGATAGACGTCACCGTGGCGGACGGCGCGAGTCGAGAGCGAGGCGAGGTCGGAGCCGGTGTTGGGTTCGGTGAACACGGCCGTCGGCAAGATCTCGCCCGAGGCGATCTTCGGCAGCCACTCTTCTTTCTGCGCGTGTGTGCCGCCGTTGAGGATCAGCTCCTCGGCGATCTCGGAGCGCGTGCCGAGCGAGCCGACACCGATGTAACCGCGCGAGAGTTCTTCCGAGACAACGCACATCGCTTCCTTGCCGAGCCCGAGGCCGCCGTATTCTTCGGGCAGCGTGAGCGAGAACACGCCGAGCTCGCTCATCTTCGCAATGAGCGGCATCGGCACATAGTCGTCCTTCAGGTGCCAGTCTTGCGCGTGAGGAATGACCTCGGCCTCGGAGAAGCGGCGCATCTCGTCGCGGATGGCCTGGAGCGTTTCGTCGAGGCCGGTGTCGCCGTAAGTCGCCGTGCCTTGGCTCGCCTTGATCAGTTCGACCAGGCGAGCGCGGGCTTGCGGTGCCGCCGCCGCAATCAGAGCGCGGACCGAAGGCGTAAGGAAAGCGCCCTGGCCGCTCTCGCTGACCCCAAGCTCGTGCAGCCGCACCGTCTCGCCCTGGCTCATGACGACGCCGCCCGCGAGCTGGGAGAGATATTCGGCGGCGCCGATCCCGGCGAGCAGCCGTTCCATCTCGCCGAACCTGCCCTCGCCGTCGAGGCGCTTGGCATAGTTCGCAAGCTGCTGCAGCGCTTCGACGTAGGTCGCGATCCAGGCAAGTCCGTGGGCCGCGTGCTGCTCGCGTTCGAGCGCGTCGGCGTCGATCTTGCCGCCGGTCGAGGCTTTGGCCGCGACGCCCTCGACGGCGCTAGCGCGCAACGCGGCGGCGGCTTCAGCGGCCTCGGCAAGGAGGGGAATGAGATCGGAGGCGGCCCGCGCACCCTTTCCGGCCGCGGTTTCGGCGACAGTCACGGATCAAACTCCTGGCTTTGACGTTTGCGAATCCGGGCACACCGAAGCCTGCTCGGCCTCAGGAGTCAAACCAGAATTGGGGTGCTCGCCCTAGCCGCCGTGCATCTGGCGGCTCGTTTCCACCACATCCTCGAAGGTCCGCAAACCGGTGCACGGTGCGCTGACGAGAACGGCCATGTTGCCCGGCCGATGCTCGTTCTTCCACATGCGCATATGCGCCTTGGGGATCTGCTCCCAAGGGAAGACTTCGCTCATGCAGGGGTCGATGCGGCGCTCCACAACGAGCTTGTTGGCCTGGCTCGCCTGGAGGAGATGGGCGAAGTGAGAGCCCTGGATGCGCTTCTGATGCATCCACACATAGCGGGCATCCATGGTGAGATTGTATCCGGTGGTGCCGGCGCAGATGACGACCATGCCGCCGCGCTTCACCACCAAGCAGGACACGGGGAACGTCGACTCGCCCGGATGCTCGAACACGCAATCGACGTTCACGCCCTTGCCGGTGATTTCCCAGATCGCCTTGCCGAATTTTCGCGTCTCTTTCAGCCAGGCGTCGAATTCGGGCGTGCCGACCTTTGGCAGCTGGCCCCAGCAATTGAAATCCTTGCGGTTGATGACGCCCTTGGCGCCGAGCGACATGACGTAGTCGCGCTTGTCTTCGTCCGAGACGACACCGATCGCATTCGCGCCGGCGGTGGCGCAGAGCTGAACCGCCATGGAGCCGAGACCGCCGGAAGCGCCCCATACGAGAACGTTGTGACCCGGCTTCAGCGTATGCGGCCGATGCCCGAACAGCATGCGGTACGAAGTTGCAAGACAAAGGGTGTAGCAGGCGGCCTCTTCCCAGGTGAGGTGCTTCGGCCGTTCGAGCAACTGACGATCTTGCACGCGGCAGAATTGAGCGAACGAGCCGTCGGGCGTCTCGTAACCCCAGATGCGCTGCGAGACCGAGAACATCGGATCGCCGCCGTTGCATTCCTCGTCGTCGCCGTCGTCTTGATTGCAGTGGACGACGACCTCGTCGCCAACCTTCCAACGTGTGACCTTGGAGCCCACCGCCCAGACGATGCCCGAGGCATCCGAGCCCGCGATGTGATAAGGCTGCTTGTGGACGTCGAACATCGATACCGGCTTGCCGAGCGAGGCCCACACGCCGTTGTAATTGACGCCGGCTGCCATCACCAAAACCAGCACTTCGTGCGAATCGAGTTCCCAGGTCGGGACGACTTCGACGTTCATGGCCGTTTCGGGCGGGCCTTCGCGGTCGCGCCGGATGGTCCAGGCATACATATTCTTCGGCACGTGACCGAGGGGCGGAATCTCGCCGATCTCGTAGAGATCTTTGACCGCGCTCGCAGTCGTTGCTTGAGACACTGCGGCTAAAGACATCTCGTTCATCCGGATTTAGTCCCCCAGACCTGACGGGCGGCACTCTGTTGCACTGCCGCAATTCTGTTCTAATCATCTCGCGTCTGCAACAAATTTGCGCAATCTACCCCTAATGCGCAAAAGCGCCCCAAAGGCGCCATTTCTTGCCCAAAATTCCTCACCTTCCGGCCTCGGCCAGAGGGCCGGCAGGAGCGGTAGCAAAAACCCGTGCCCCTGCCCAGGGCAAAATGACCGACCCCTGCCCGCATTGCCCAGGTGATTCGCGCCCTGCCGGCGGCGCTCGGCCCCCGGGTCCAAGGGCTCGTCCGATCGCTCCGGATGCGCTTCGCCCGCAGCCGCCATTTCATAGTTTCCTGAGCAGCGGCGGTTATGTTGCCCTTGCACGGCGGGCATGCTTCGATGCAAGCCGTTCACGCCATCGAGCAGGACTATGAGCGGAAAATCGTCAAAGCGGGACAAGCCCTGGCTGTTCCGCACCTATGCCGGCCATTCCACGGCCAAGGCCTCGAACGCGCTCTACCGGAAGAACCTTGCCAAGGGTCAGACGGGGCTTTCGGTCGCCTTCGACCTGCCGACCCAGACCGGCTACGACCCCGATCACCCGCTTGCCCGCGGCGAGGTCGGCAAAGTCGGCGTGCCCATCTCCCATCTTGGCGACATGCGCGCGCTGTTCGAGGGCATCCCGCTTGCCGAGATGAACACCTCGATGACGATCAACGCCACGGCGGCCTGGCTGCTCGCGCTCTATGCCGCGCTCGCCGAAGAGCAGGGCGCGGACAAGGCGAAGCTCACCGGCACCGTGCAGAACGACATTTTGAAGGAGTATCTGTCGCGCGGCACTTACGTGTTCCCGCCGGCGCCGTCCTTGCGGCTGGTCAAGGACGTGATCGTCTACACCGCGCGCGAAATGCCGAAATGGAACCCGACCAATGTCTGCTCCTACCATTTGCAGGAAGCGGGCGCGACGCCGGCGCAGGAACTTGCCTTCGCTCTCGCCAACGCCGAGGCCGTGCTCGATGCGGTGAAGAATTCGGGCGAAGTGCCTCCGGCCGATTTTCCCGAGCTCGTCGGCCGCATCAGCTTCTTCGTCAATGCCGGCGTGCGCTTCATCACCGAAGTCGCGAAGATGCGCGCCTTCGTCGATCTGTGGGATGAAATCACGGAGAAGCGGTACGGGGTCGAGGACCCCGCGCTTCGCCGCTTCCGCTACGGCGTGCAGGTGAACTCGCTCGGCCTCACCGAGCAGCAGCCCGAAAACAATGTCTATCGCATTCTTTTGTCGATGCTGGCGGTCACGCTGTCGAAGACGGCGCGCGCCCGCGCGGTGCAGCTCCCCGCCTGGAACGAGGCGCTCGGCTTGCCGACGCCGTGGGATCAGCAATGGTCGCTCAGGCTCCAGCAGATCGTCGCCTTCGAGACCGACCTGCTCGAATACGGCGACATCTTTGACGGATCGGGCGAGATCGACCGCAAGGGCGAGGCGCTGAAGGGAGAGGCGCGGGCCGAGCTCGCCAAAATTCAGGCGATGGGCGGCGCGGTTGCCGCCATCGACTACATGAAAGAGGCGCTGATCGCCTCGAACGCGGCGCGGGTCGCGGCCATCGAGAAGGGCGAGCAGGTCCTGGTCGGGGTCAACGCCTATACCGAGACAGAGCCGTCGCCGCTTGCCTCAACCGGCATCGAGGGCATCCTAACCGTGCCGGAATCGGTCGAGATCGAGCAGGTCGCTGCCTTGCAGGCCTGGCGGCAGCGGCGCGACGACAAGGCGGTGCGGCAGGCGCTCACCGAGCTCAAAGCCGCGGCGGCCGAGGGCCGCAACATCATGCCGCCTTCGATCGCGGCAGCGAAGGCCGGCGTCACCACCGGCGAATGGGGCCAGGTCTTGCGCGAAGTGTTCGGCGAATATCGCGCGCCGACCGGCATCCACGCCAAGCACGTCATCGACACGGCAAGGCTCGAAGATGTGCGCCGCAAGGTGGAAGAAGTCTCGGGCCGCCTCGGCCGAACGCTGACCTTCGTCGTCGGCAAGCCGGGGCTCGACGGCCATTCCAACGGCGCCGAGCAGATCGCTGTGCGCGCCTCCGATGTCGGCATGGAGGTGGTCTATGACGGCATCAGGCTGACGCCGGCCGAGATCGTGGCCCAGGCGAAGGAAGCGCGCGCGCATGTCGTCGGGCTGTCGATTCTGTCGGGCTCGCACGTGTCGCTGGTGCGCGAGGTGTCGCAGCGCCTGCGCGAGGCGGGGCTTGGCGACGTGCCCGTCGTCGTCGGCGGCATCATCCCCGCCGATGACGTCAACATCCTCAAGCAGTGCGGCGCTTCCGCCGTCTATACGCCCAAGGATTTCCAGCTCAACGAGATCATGGCCAGCATCGTCGCGCTGGTCGAGGCCAAGGCCGCCGCGCTCGTCGACCAAGGCGTTCCGGTGCCGCCGCTGCGCGCCCGCGAGAAAGTGCGGCTCTAGGCGCGGCTCGTGGGCATGGAAGCCGCAGGGCTTTGCCGCTAGACTTTCCGAATCATGCCTTCGTTCGCGGCGTGACGTGACCAAAAAAGGGGGGACCAATGAACATTCATTTGAGCACGCCGCGGCGCGAGACCTTTCTCGTCTCCGTCGTCATCGCCGCACTTGTCGTCATCGGCATGATCGTGCCGCTGCCGTTCTTCACCGGCTACGGCCTCGGCCTGTTGCTGATCGCTTATCTGGTCCTGCTCGCGGGCGTGCTGATGGACAATTTCTAGCTCTCGGCGCCCGGCGGGAACGCACAAGCGGTCAACCAAACGCTAGCTGACATGGCGACAAGCGTGCCTCTCTTGGCTTAGAGAGAGGCATGATCGTCTGTTCCTGCACCTTGATCACGTCGGAGGACATTGCCGAAGCGGTGGCGGAGCTCCGCACCGAGGACCCTCTGGTTGTGCTGACGCCGGGCCTCATCTATCGCCGGCTCGGCAAGAGACCTACCTGCGGCAACTGCCTGCCCCTCGTCACCGAGCTCATGGTCGCCTATGACAAGGAGGGGTCGGGCTCGCCGGTCTCGGTCGTGCGTCGGTCGAGCACGGACGGCTAGCTTGCGGGCGAAGAACAGGCCATGATCCGGCTGAAGGGTTGAGAGGAGGATGTAATGAAGGGCAATAAGCGGGTCATCGAATATCTCAACAAGGCGCTGACGCACGAGCTCACCGCCGTCAATCAATATTGGCTGCATTACCGGCTGCTCGACGATTGGGGCTTCACCAAGCTCGCCAAGAAAGAGCGGGAAGAGTCGATCGAGGAGATGCATCACGCCGACAAGCTGGTGACGCGCATCATATTCCTCGAGGGTTTCCCCAACATGCAGCATATCGACCCCTTGATGATCGGCCAGAACGTCAAGGAGGTGCTGGAATGCGACCTTAAGGCGGAATATTCGGCCCGCGCGCTCTACATGGAAGCGCGCGCCGCGTGCCGCAAAGAAGAAGACTATGTGTCGATGGATTTGTTCGAGGAGCTGCTCGGAGACGAGGAAGGCCACATCAACTTCATCGAGACGCAACTCAACCTGCTCAAGGACATCGGCAAGGAGAATTACGGCCAGCTCAACGCCCATTCCGCCGATGACGTGCCCGAAGAGGGAGGAGACTAAGCTTGGCGCTGCTTGACGGACCGCGGCTTCCGCCGGCGGCGGGCGGGCAGCCGCGCCAGCTCGTCGTGTTCCTGCATGGCTATGGCGCCGATGGTAACGACCTGATCGGCTTGGGCCGACAGTGGGCGCAGGCCCTTCCCCATGCCGCCTTCGTCTCGCCGCATGCGCCCGAGCCTTGCGGCATGGCGCCGACGGGCCGGCAGTGGTTCAACCTCACCTTTCGCGAAGCGGGCGAGCTTTCGCGCGGGGTTGCGCAGGCGGCGCCCGCACTCGAGGCTTTTCTCGACGCGGAGTTGAAACGGCACAGTCTTGGCTCCCGCGCGCTCGCGCTCGTCGGCTTCAGTCAAGGAACGATGATGGCGCTCGGCGTCGGCCTTGCGCGCAAGCCCGCGCCCGCGGCGATCGTCGGTTATTCCGGAGCGCTGGCGAATCTCGAAATGCTGCCGGGCGAGCCTTCCGCCGCGCCCGCGATCCTGCTCGTTCACGGCGACGCCGACACGATGATCCCCGTCGATGCCATGTTCATGGCGCGCGAGGCGCTGGCGCGGGCGGGGCTTGCGGTCGAATGGCACGTGGCGGAAGGGATCGGGCACGGCATCGATCCCTACGGGCTTGAACTCGGCGGCGCCTTTCTCCAGCAAGCTTTTGCAGCGGTTCAAGTGGCCACGTGAGGGCGGCGCGGCTGAGCCCCCTTCACATTCCTGACATGCCCCGATAGTATCCGGCCCGGCAAGAAGGGTCCCGGGTGCGACGGGCAAGGTTTGAGGATTCTCTCTTGAACGTCGCAACCGCATCGGTCGCCCCAGGTACGTTCCCCGCGCTGGTGCTGAACGCCGATTTCCGGCCGCTCTCCTACTACCCGCTTTCGCTGTGGGGCTGGCAGGACACGGTGAAGGCCGTGTTCCTCGACCGCGTCAACATCGTTTCCGAATACGATCGCGCTGTCCGCTCGCCTTCCTTCGAGATGAAGCTGCCGAGCGTGGTCTCGCTCAAGACCTACATCCGGCCCGCGCTCTACCCCGCCTTCACCCGATTCAATGTGTTCTTGCGCGACCGATTCACCTGCCAATATTGCGGCGACGATCAGGACCTGACCTTCGATCATCTCGTGCCGCGATCGCGCGGCGGCATGACGCGCTGGGAGAACGTCACCACGGCGTGCGCGCCGTGCAATCTGCTCAAGGGCGGCAAGCTGCCGAACGAGGCCAAGATGTATCCCTCGCAGCGGCCCTACCGTCCCACGGTGTTCGAGCTTCACCGCAACGGCCGGCTATTCCCGCCGAACTACCTGCATGAGAGCTGGCTCGACTATCTCTACTGGGATACCGAACTCGAGCCGTAAGCCTTCCCGAGGCGGCCTTGTCATCGTCCGCGCAGGCGGGCGAGTAATCCCTGTCTTCGCGACTACGAGCCCCGGTGGTTGCTGGTGCCCGCCTTCGCGGGCATGGCGAATCGATGCGCTGCGTCTTTCAGAACCGTGTCGTCAATTGCGTCAGCCAATCCGGCGAAGCTTCGACCAGGATCGCCTCCAGACGCTTGTCGCGGCCGGTCGCGACGAGAAGCCCGACAGCCACAAGAATAAGACCGAGCGCCGTCTTTCCTGCTTTGCCGCCTTCCATCAGCCGGCTGCGCCAGCGCATCAACGCTTCGCGCGAGAGGATGCCGAGCAAGAGCAGCGGGAGAGCGGCGCCAACGCCGAAGGCGAGCATGGTGAGCGCGACTTGCGGAAGATTTTCGCCCTTGGCGGCGAGCACCGAGGCCGCGCCGAGCGTCGGGCCGACGCATGGGCTCCACACCGCGCCGAGAAGGAGGCCGAGCCCGAACTGGCCGGCCAAGCCTCCCGGCGTGAAATTGTCGGCATAGAAGCCGGCCCAGTTGCTGACCGGCGCCGCCGCGAGCGCGAATTGCTCCTGCAAGCGCGGCACCAGCAGCACGAGGCCGACCCCGATCAGAACAACCGCCGAGACGGTGCGAAAGACGCCCGTATCGAGGCCCATGGCGAAACCGATCGTGGCGACGAAGAGGCCGATCGCGGTGAAGGAAAGCGCGAGCCCGCCCGCGAGCGCCAGCGGCCCGAGCCGGTGCTGGCTCGCGGCCGCGCCGAGAACGATCGGCAAGAGCGGCAACACGCAAGGCGAAAGGACCGTAAGCACGCCGGCAAGGAAGGCGAGACCGAGCGCTCCGGCCGTCATCGTCTTGCCTTAGAGCGCCTTGTCGAGCATCGCGGCGATGGAATCCTTGTCGGTATCGCCGACCGAACGCCCTTTCTCCGTCTCGCCGTTGAACACGATCAGCGTGCTCTGCGACTGCGCGTTCAAGGCGCGGAGCGCATCCGTTTGCGTGTCGAAATCGACCTTGAACACAACCATGTCCTTGTATTTGGGCTCCCGCGTCAGCTGGACCAGGATCGGGTTCTGCGCGCGGCAGGTGGGACACCACGCGGCGAAGACATCGACCAGGATCGGCTTGCCAGCTTTCTGCGCCTCGGCGAAGGCGGCCGCATCGAACGGCTTCCATTTTTCGGCGGCGGCGGGAAGCGCGCCGATGAGCGCGGCCGTGGCAACGATGACAAGAAAGAGAGAGCGCAGGCGAGCCATCCGTCGGACCTCTTGCGTTAACCCAGGATCCTGCCGCTATAGCAGCGGCGGACAGGGACCCGCCAATCACCATCGCTTGAAGTCTCGGTGAGAGATGGCTCGGCGCTCGCTTTTTCCTCTCGTCATCGTCCGCGCAGGCGGACGATCCAGTCTTAGCGATTGCGAGCGCCAGTGTTTACTGGATGCCCGCGTTCGCGGGCATGACGCTCGGTTAGTGCCGCTTCGCCGCGCCGTAGGCGGCGATGCCGGCGAGCATGGCGGAGATGACGGCGTTCCAGCCGGCAAACGAAAGCCCGAGAAAGCGCCATGAGGTCTCGTCGCAGCGAATGATCGGCGTCTCGGCGACCCCGCCCTCGCCCCATTTCAGCTCGAAGCCGCCCGCGCACTCGCCGGGCCCTTCCCACCATTTCCACTCGACGCCCGCGTGGTAGATGCCGGCGATGGCATTGGCGATGAAGGCCGCGGCGACGAGAGCGAGCAGGATGCGCGCGACAAGGGTGGCGTCGCGGCGCGCGGCGAGAAGCGCAAGCGCGCTCGCAGGGACGGCGAAATAATAGGCGTAACGCTCCTCGAGGCAGAGCGGGCATGGCGCATAGCCGCCGAGATGCTCGAAAGCGAGCGCGGCGAGAATCGTCGCCGCGGCGCCAACGAACACGAGCGCGCTTGCGCTCAATGCCGGGCTCCGCCGGGAGGCCAGGCTCGGGCTTGCCGTCGCATCCATCCTAGAAAGCATATTTGGCGATCAGGAAGCCGCCGACAATAGCCGCGAGAAAGGCGGTGGTGACGAGGGTCAGCCTCTTCTCGATGAAGCCGCGGATCGGCTCGCCGTAAATGCGGAGAAGCTCGGCTTCGAGAAAGAAGCGGGCGCCCCTCGTGATGATGGAGAGCACCACGAACATGAAGAAGTCGTAGCCGGCGAAGCCCGAGGCGATGGTCACGATCTTGTAGGGAATCGGCGTCATGCCCTTGATGAGGATGATCCACGCGCCCCATTCGGCGTAAGCCGCGCGAAAGGCCTCGACCCCCTCGCCATAGCCGTAGATCGAGATCAGCCATTTGCCGAGCGTGTCGTAGAGGAAGGCGCCGATGGCGTAGCCGAGGATGCCGCCGGCGACCGAGGCAATGGTGCAGACAAGGGCATAGAGCCGCGCCTTTTCCGGCCTCGCCAGCGCCATGGGCACCAGCACTACGTCGGGCGGAATGGGGAAGAACGAGCTTTCGGCGAACGACACGGCCGCGAGCGTGGGCAACGCGTGGCGGCTTTCGGACAAAGCGATGACCTTGTCGTAAAGATTGCGCAGCATCCCGCTTGCTTAGCCGGGCGGCCCGGCCTTGTCCATCCGGGTCGGGGGGCCAGCGACAAGGCCTCACCGTCATCCTGAGGTGGCCGCGAAGCGGCCCTCGAAGGATGGCCGTCGAGCCGTCGCCGTTCGAGGCTCGCTACGCTCATCCTCAGGGTGACGGATACTAGACCCCGGTTGACCACGGCCTACGCTTACCCCATGTTCCGGCCCCAGCCCCAGTGGCGGAATTGGTAGACGCGGCAGACTCAAAATCTGTTGTCGGCAACGACGTGCTGGTTCGAGTCCGGCCTGGGGCACCAATCTCAAAACCGCGCTATACGCGAGAGAACGGGCAAAGAAGCCCTGGACTGAAACGCCTTGAAGCTCGATCGCGAAACAGAGGCGCTGCTCTATTGGGCGTCGGCGGCGACGGCGACGCCGCTCTGGACCCTTTCGCCGCAGGCCGCGCGCGAGGAATATCGCCGCACGCTCTCAAAGACGGAGATCGTCCCGCCGGAAATCAGTGAGGCAAGCGATCTCGCCGTGCCGGGACCTGCGGGTGCGATGACTTTGCGGAAATACGTGGCGGCGAAGGGCGGACGCGAGGCACGAGCCGCCATCCTCTTCGCGCATGGCGGCGGCTGCGTTCTCGGCGATATCGGCACGCACGACATCTTCTGCCGCGCGCTCTGCCACGACACCGGCGCGAC
>DASTKZ010000071.1:0-3048 GCA_035715445.1 Methyloceanibacter sp. | reverse complement strand
TGGAAGCCGCGCTCGATATCGTACACCGCCAAGGCGTGGCAGTGTCCGTGGGTCGGTAGGGCATTGAACTGGCAGGGACAGCCGTAGGAACAATTGCAATTGCCGAATTCGCGCCCCTTGATCTCCCATTCTGTCATTGGCATGCCTCGGTCATACCATGAAGGTCGATTTTAACCGGGAAGATGCGGAGCATTATGGCGATGGCGTGGCCGGCTGAGCTTGGTCGTCCGATGGCGGCGGGCGGCAATGTCTCCACCGAACTTCCGTCCGCAACCGAGCGAAACTCGCAGGTCCTGCGCCTTGCCGACGGGAGGCGGATCGGCTTTGCCGAGTATGGCGACCCTGAAGGGCAGCCGGTGCTCGCCATCCACGGCACGCCGGGCTCGCGCCTCATGTTCGCGCTCACCGACGCCACGGCGCGCGAACGGCGATTGCGGATCGTGGCGCCCGAGCGCCCGGGCTACGGGTTCTCCGATTTTCACTTTCAGAGGAGCCTCGCCGAAGCCGCTTCCGACCTTGAGCAATGCGCCGATGCGCTCGGCTTGCGCCGTTTCGCCCTGATCGGCGTTTCGGGCGGAGGCCCGTATGCGGTTGCCGCGGCGGCCGCCATGCCGCGCCGGATCGCGCTGCTTGCCCTCGTCAATCCGGTCGGTCCGATTGCCGAGTGCGATCGCCGCATCCGCATCTCGAAGGCCCACCGCCTGATCTTCAACCGGCTTGGCCGCTCCGATGCGGCCTGCACCGCTTTCTTCTGGCCGCTGCGGAGGCTCGTGAATTCTGCGCCGGGGCTTGCCTATCGCGTGCTTCAGCTGCGTGTGCCCGCATCCGACCGGACGGTGCTCGCGCGCGACGAGGTGAGGGTCAGCCTTCAGGCGGCCTTGCGCGAAGGGTTGAGGCCCGGCATTGACGGCGCGCGGCAGGATTTGCGTCTCTACTGCGGCAAATGGCAGCTTTCGCTTCGCGACATCGACGTGCCGGCAATTCTTTGGCAGGGCAGCGACGACGTCATCGTGCCGCCGGGGGCCGCTTACGATCTTGCCGAGACCTTGCCCAATTGCCGGCTCGACGTGATCCAGGGCGGCGGCCACTATTGGATCTTTTCAGGCTTCGACCGCGTGCTCGACGCGGCCAGGGCCGCGCTTAGCGCTCCCGCGACCCGCTAGCCAGCGCCTCGTCAAGGAATCCTTGCCCCGGGGTGCGAAACTTGCAACAACGCGCGCCATGAAAGGCCAGTGGAACGATCGCACGGCGCAAGAGATGGTCGAGGTCTACGCCGCCAAGGGCGTCGCCGCCGACATCGCGCTCCGCGTTTACACCACGCGCCTCCTCGGCCGGGATCCGCTGCTCGTGCTGCATGGCGGCGGCAACACCTCGGTCAAGACGCGAGCCGCCGACGATCTTGGCGAGATGCATGACGTCATCGCCGTCAAGGGCTCCGGCGCCGACATGGCCGATATCGAGCCTTGGGGCCTGCCGGCGGTGAAGCTTGAGCCCTTAAGGCGGCTCCGCACGCTGCAAGCGCTCTCCGACGAGGCCATGGTCAACGTGCAGCGGCTTAACCTACTCGATTCCGCCGCACCCAATCCCTCGGTTGAGACGCTGCTGCACGCCTTCCTGCCGCACAAATTCGTCGATCACACCCATGCGGCTTCCGTGCTCGCACTCGTCGATCAGCGCGACGGCGAGGCGCTCGCGCGCGAAGTCTATGACGGGCGCATGGGCATCGTGCCCTATATCGCGCCGGGCTTCGGCCTGGCCAAAGCCGCGGCGGAAGTGTTCGAGGCGAAGCCCGACGTCGCGGGCCTCATCCTGCACAAGCACGGCATCTTCACCTTCGGCGAGAGCGCGCGCGAGGCCTATGAGCGCATGATCGAGATGGTGTCGCTGGCCGAGAGCCGCTTGCGCCAGGGCCGGCCCGTCGTTTTCGCGGCGCGCGCGCTCGCCGCGGCGAGCGCTTCGGCGGCGGAGATCGCCCCAATCATCCGTGGCGCGGTCGCCATCAAGGGCGACGGCGCGGAGCCCATCCGCTTCATCGCGAATTTCCGCACCGCGCCCGAGATCCTGAGTTACGTGAACGGCGCCGAGCTTGCGTCCTACAGCCAGCGCGGCGTGGTGACGCCGGACCACATCATCCGCACCAAGAACAAGCCGCTGGTCGTGCCGAACCCCGAGACAGGCCGCCTCGACGCGTTCGCCGATGCCGTGCGCGAGGCTGTGTCCAAGTTCGCCGGCGAATACGATACCTATTTCCACCGCGAGAACGCGGCCGCGGGAGCGGCAAAGACGAAGCTCGACTCAGCCCCGCGCGTCGTGCTCGTGCCGGGCGTCGGCCTGTTCGGTCTCGGCCGCACGGCGAAGGACGCGAGCATGGCCGCCGACCTCGCCGAGAGCACGATCCGGGTCGTCACCGATGCCGAAGCGATCGGCCGCTATGAGCCATTGCCAGAGAGCGACCTCTTCGCGCTCGAATATTGGAGCCTCGAACAGGCGAAGCTCAAAGGCGCCGTGGCGAAGCCGCTCACCGGTCAAGTCGCGCTTGTGACCGGCGCCGGCGCGATCGGGGCCGCGACGGCGAACGCGCTCGCCGCCGAAGGCGCCGCTGTCGGGATTGTCGATATCGACGGTGAGAAGGCGGAAAGCGCGGCCGCCGCCGTCAAGGGCCTCGGGCTGCAATGCGACGTGACCAAGCCCGATCGGGTAAAAGCGGTTTTCGCCGCGCTCGCGGAGCATTTCGGCGGGGTCGATATTCTCGTGTCCAATGCCGGCGCCGCGTGGCAGGGACGCATCGGCGATGTCTCCGACGAGACCTTGCGCCAGAGCTTCGAGCTGAATTTCTTCGCCCATCAGACCGTGGCGCAGGAAGCGGTGCGCATCATGCGGAAGCAGGGCACCGGCGGCGTGCTCCTATTCAATCTCTCCAAGCAGTCGGTGAACCCCGGCGCGAATTTCGGCCCCTACGGCCTGCCCAAGGCCGCCACCATGCTGCTTATGCGTCAATATGCGCTCGACTACGGCGCCGAGGGCATCCGCTCGAACGGCGTGAACGCC
>DASTKZ010000070.1:0-3311 GCA_035715445.1 Methyloceanibacter sp. | reverse complement strand
CCGATGATGAGCCCGATGGCGATGCCGATGGCGGTGAGCAGCAGCGCCTGGATGAGATAGACGGCGAGAACGAGGCGGCTCGAGGCGCCGAGGCATTTGAACGTGGCGATGATTTCGCGCTTCTTGGTCATGTAGCTCTGGATCGCGTTGCCGACGCCGATACCGCCGAGAAGGAGAGCGGTGAGCCCAACGAAATTGATGAATTGGGTGAAGCGGTCCGCCTCGCGGCGAAGCGAGGGCGCAGGGTCGGTCCAATCGCGGATGTCGAATCCGGCTTGGGGAAAATCGCGCGCGATCTTGGCGCGGGCAGCGGCTAATGCTCCCTTGTCGGTTGCAGTTTCCGCGGGAAGCTTCACCCGGTAGGTCCAGCGGATGAGGCTGCCGGGCTGCACCAAGCCCGTCTTCGCCAGCGTCTCGCGCGACATGAGCAGCTTCGGTCCGTAAGCGAGCCGGTCGGCGAGCCGGTCCGGCTGTTCGCCGAGGATGCCGCCGATGGTGACGCTCGTCTCGCCGATCGCAAGCGTGCTCCCGACGACAAGGCCGAGCCGGTCGAGCAGCGTGCGCTCGGCCAAGACGATTGCGGGGTCGCGCCACAGCTTGCCGGTCTTGTCCGAGTCGGCGATCGCGACGTCGCCATAGAGCGGATAGGCGTCGTCAACGGCCTTGACCTCGACCAGCGCGCTCTTGCCGGCCGGGCTCCTTGCCATGGCGCGGAAGCCGGCCGATTCGCTCAGTTGGCCGAAAGACTGAAGCGCGGCGCGCTCGGCGGCATCGGCTTGGCGGTGGATCAGCTCGAAGGAAAGGTCGCCGCCGATCAAAAGCCGGCCCTGCCGGGCCAGCGCCTCGTCGAAAGCGGCAGAAAGAGAACCGATGGCCGCCACGGAAGCGACGCCGAGCGCGATGCAGAGCACGAACACGGCAAGGCCGCCCGCGCCCGAGCGGAGTTCGCGCATGCCCATGGCGAAAGCAAGCCTGAGGTCGAAGCGGGAAGCGGCAGAAGCTCGCGCGCTCGTCATGACGCCGCGACCTTGCGCTTGGCACCGCTCACAATGCGGCCATCGGCGAGACTTACGATCCGGTCGCAGCGCTTGGCGAGCGAGCGGTCATGGGTGATGAGAAGGAGCGTGGCGCCCGTGCGCTCTTTCAGTCCGAACAGAAGATCCATCACCTCGGCGCCCGTGGCGAGGTCGAGATTCCCGGTGGGCTCGTCGGCGAGAATGAGAGCGGGCCGCGGCGAGAGCGCCCGCGCAATCGCCACTCTTTGCTGCTCGCCGCCCGACAGCTGGCCGGGGAAATGCAATTCGCGATGCGACAGTCCCACTTCGCCGAGCGCACCTTGCGCGGTCGCGAACGCGTCGTCGCGGTCGAGGAATTCGAGCGGCAGCGCCACGTTTTCGAGCGCCGTCATGGTGGGGACGAGGTGGAAGGACTGGAACACGATGCCGATATTTGCGGCGCGAAGCCGGGCAAGCCCGTCCTCATCGAGGCCCGCATAGCTCGTTTCCATCACCTCGACGCTGCCGCGTGTCGCGTGCTCGATCCCGGCAATCACCATGAGCAGGGTCGATTTGCCGGAGCCCGAGGGGCCGACCACGGCGATGGCGTCGCCTTCGTTCACGCTGAGGTCGATGCCGCGCAGGACCGCGACCGGCCCGGCGCGCGACGGCAGCGTCACCTCGACCCCTTCAAGCTTGATTGCCGGGCTTTGGCGCGGTTTCAGTGGGCGATCCATGGGCGAAAAAAGAGTCCCTGACAGATGGCACGGGGATCGGCAATAGAGAAGGGCAAAGAGGTCGAAATGATGAAACCCGTGGCAATTGCCGCTGCCATTGCGCTGAGCCTCGTCTTCGCCGCGCTCGATCGTGGGGGCGCGGAGGGTCGAGCGCCGGTGATCGTGGCGCTCGGCGACAGCCTGACTGCCGGCCTCGGTCTGGCGCAGGACCAGGCGTTCCCGGCGCAGCTCGAGGCCGCGCTCAAGGCGCGCGGCATCGCGGCGCGGGTCGTCAATGCCGGCGTCTCCGGCGATACGGCATCCGCCGGTCTTGCGCGGCTCGACTGGGCGTTGCCGCCCGACGCGAGCGCAGTCATCATCGAGCTTGGCGCCAACGATGCGCTGCAAGGCCTGCCGCCCGAAGGCACGAAGGCCGCGCTTGCGGCAATCATCGCGAAGGTGCAGGCGAGGGGACTGCCGATTTTGCTCGCTGGGATGGAAGCCCCGCGCAACATGGGCAACGACTATGTCGAGGCTTTCGGCGCGATCTATCCCGATCTCGCGGCGCGGTACGGGCTCGTCCTCTATCCCTTCTTCCTCGACGGCGCCGCGCTCAACGACGAGATGATGCAGGCCGACGGCCTTCATCCCAACGCCAAGGGTGTGGCGGCGATCGTTACGAATATCCTGCCGAAGGTCGAAGAGCTTCTCGCCAGGGTGAAAAGTAAGGGATAGCCGGTCTTCGCGCTCGCGCGGAACCGGCGAAAGCATTACAACAGCAGCGCCTCACCTTGCGCGCCGGCTCACGCTTTGGCCACCATCTACGACCTCAAGCCGCAATTCCAAAAGTTGCTCCGCCCTGTCGCCGCGAATTTGGCGAAGCGCGGGTTCACCGCCAATGACGTGACGCTCGGCGCGTTGCTCTTGAACGCCGCCCACGGCGCATGGCTCGCGCTGATGCCGGCCTCGCGTTGGCCGCTGCTTCTCCTTCCCGTCACGCTCTTTGTCCGCATGGCCTTCAACGCCATCGACGGCATGATGGCGAGGGAGCACGGGCAGGCGAGCGCGAAGGGGGCCGTGCTGAACGAACTCTCAGACGTGATCGCCGACGCCGCGCTCTATCTCCCGTTCGCGCTGATTCCGGGGCTCAACGCGCCGCTTGTCGTGCTCGTGGCGATCGCCGGCATCGTCGCCGAGATGGCGGGCGCGCTCGGTCCCATGATCGACGCCTCGCGCTGCTATGCCGGGCCGTTCGGCAAGAGCGATCGTGCCTTTGCCTTCGGTCTACTCGCCGTGCTGATCGGCGCCGGTCTCGCACCCGGACTATGGAGCACGCTCTATCTCGCCGCGCTTCTCGTGCTGTCGGCGCTGACGGTGCTCAACCGCGCGCGCAGCGCCGTCGCCGAAACCAGGGAGAAGCGGACATGAGCGCCATGTTCGGCGTTCCGCAGAATGTCGCCTACGCCACGGCCGCGGTCTACGCGGTCCTGATCCTCGCCTCGCTCATCGTGTTGTTCCTGCGCTTCCGCTATGCGGGCGTGCGCTTCCAGGAGCTCGCCGACCGGACCGAGTCGTGGTGGTGGATGATCGGCGCGTTCAC
>DASTKZ010000069.1:0-5129 GCA_035715445.1 Methyloceanibacter sp. | reverse complement strand
GCATTTGCTCGTGGCAGCATCCCACGTGCCACCGGCTTTCTCGCAGTCGGCTTGGGTCTTCGCTGTCGTCACGTCTCCCGCGAAAGCGGGTCCGGTTACGGCAAGGGCAACGGCCAGAGCAACTGAAGACAAGAGAGCTTTCATGGCGTTTTCCTCCATATGAACAAAGGGGTTGGAGCCCTTAGAACGCCGATTTGTAAGAATGGTTCCTTTCTAGGCCACCGACCTAAGCCATTGGCCCGCTAACAGCTTCCAAGCTAAGCTGCGGATGGAGCACCGGAATCAAAGGTCGCTCTCCGGGCTCGTGGTGTCGCCAAAGGGCAAAGGCTTTTCGAAGCCACGGGCGAACTAAGAGCCGTCCAATAAGAGGTCGCGCCACGCCGCTGCATTGGGCTTGCAGTGGTTCTCGCAAAACGCTGCGTGTCCTCGCGCAACATTTGGCGTCTCGCGCGACATCTTGGCACTGGAGGAACAGGCCCTTCGGTAACACGTTACTCTCTCATGAGTGAAGCAGTGCTCGCCTATAGGCGGGTAGTGCTGACCTGTGGACCAAATCCGATGGAGGTCACAATGCGTATCAATTGGAAAACGATGACGGCTCTCGCCGGGACCCTCGCGCTAAGCGCGGCGGTCGCCAATGCGGCGCCGGTGCCGAACCTCAAGCCCTCAGCCAACGCCGGCTCCAATTTTGTGGATCTTGCCCGCGATGGCGGTGGGGGCGGCGGAGGTGGCGGTGGCGGCGGAGGTAACGCTGGCGGCGGCGGTGGTAATGCTGGCGGCGGCGGCAATGCTGGCGGCGGCGGAGGCGGATGGGCCGGCGGCGGTAATGCTGGCGGCGGCGGAGGCGGATGGGCCGGCGGCGCTAGCCGCGCTGATGGCGGCGGAGGCGGGGGGTGGAGTGGCGGCGCTGCCCGCAGTCTCAGTGGGGGCGATCGTTCTGCTGGTCGCTACGGCGGTGAAGGACCGCGAATCAGAAGCGGCGACATGGGCGAAGGTCCCAGACTGAGAGGCGGCGACCGCTATGCCAATGACGGCGGAGCGAAAGGCCGCCGTGGCTCGAACTTCGACAGAGGCGATAACGACAAGCGGCACATGGCAAATCGTGATCGCGATCACGATGGAAAACATGGCAATCGCCATCGGGTATTTCGCAATGGCGCGTGGGTCTGGATCTACGGTCCCGACACCTACGCCTATGGCGATGATTGCTGGTGGCTGCTGCGGCGTGCTCAGGCAACCGGTAGCCCCTATTGGTGGGACCGGTACAACGCCTGTGTCTACTAACGCGCGTGTCTAACAAGCGCTGATGGAAGGGCCCCACTTCGGGGCCCTTCTTTTTCCAATTCTGCGTCTGGTTCGCGCGAATCCTTGTTCGCGATATCCAAGGCACAAAAAGAGTCCTGGAACGTTGATAGTAGGGGCACTGCCAGGAAGGCAGCTTTGGGTGGCCCGACGTGCTCTGCGGACCGATGAGTTAGCAATCCGTCCCGACTGGCTCCACGCTTCTGGGCTTTCCGGCAAGCCGGATTGTTGCTGGACGGCGACGGCGCCCGAAACGGCATACGCACCACTGGCAGGCGCGCATGCCGCCGACGTCGCCATTGTCGGCGCCGGAATCGTGGGCGTCACCGCCGCATATCTGCTAAGTGACGCCGGTCTATCGGTTGTGCTTCTAGAGGCGCGCCGCATTGGACGCCAAGTCACGGGGCGCTCCACTGCCAAGATCACCACGCAGCATTCCCTCATCTATCGACATCTCATTGACTCTTTCGGTCTGGAGACCGCGGAGCACTATGCCGAGGCGAATGGCCTTGGGATGAACCAGATACGGCAATGGGTTGATGGGCTTGGCATCGCCTGCGATTTCGAGACAAAAGACGCTTATGTCTATTGCACCAATCGATCGCGCCTGAAGGAGCTGGAGGCTGAGGCCGACGCGTCCCATGCGGTTGGGCTCGATTCAGAACTGCTCGAAGCCGCGCCGCTTCCCTTCTCGACTGCCGGCGCGTTGCGATCTCGAAACCAGGCGCAATTCAACCCGGCTCAATATGTGATCGGTCTTGCGAAAGCGGCCGAAGCGGCAGGAACGCGGGTGTTTGAGGAAACGCGGGTAACGGCGGTTGAGGAAAGCGATGGCTGGAAAGTCGTAGCTGACCAAGCGTCAGTGCACGCCGACAATGTGGTGTTGGCAACGAACCTGCCCATCGCAGGTCCCATACGCTACGACCAACGCACGCGACCACGGTCGCACATCGCCATGGCTTTTCGCGTCGATTCGCATGCGGCGATCGACGGCATGTTCATCGGTATCGACGAACCTACGCACTCTCTCAGAATGGGACGCGACAACGACGGCTTGCTGTTGGTGGTTCTGGGCGCAAAATTCGGCACAGGACTGGAGGGCAATGTGGCCGAGCATTTCCGCGCGCTCGAAGCTTGGACGCGGCGTAATTTGCAGGTTGGGGAGGCCGCCTGGCGGTGGGTCAACGAGGATTATGATAGTCCCGATCGCCTTCCGTTTGTCGGAGCGTCCTCTCTGGCGCCAAATCTCTACGTTGCCACCGGCTTTAACGCGTGGGGCATAAGCAACGGCACGGCGGCGGGGATTCTCATCGCCCAACAAATTCTTGGCAAGGCACCGGCATGGGAACCGATCTACGATCCGGATCGCAAGGTTGCGAAAGACTTCAACAAGGGCGGCGACAGCCAATCCTTGGTGCATAGTCTCGACGACATCGACCCAGGCAGTGGCGGCGTGATGAATCTTGGCCAGGGCAAGATTGCCGTATGGAAGGACCACGCGGGTGTCCCGCAAGCTGTTTCTGCATCATGCACCCACGAAGGCTGCATCGTGACGTGGAACAACGCTGAGCGAACTTGGGACTGCCCCTGCCACGGCTCCATCTTCGCGGCCGATGGCAGCGTAATTCATGGACCGGCTGTAGAGCCGCTCCCTTCGAGAAAGCTGCCGAAGAATTGGCTTCGTTGATTTGTCCGCGTTCCGCTTCGGGAACCTTCGGGCCATGCAGCGTTGTCATGCGCACCTGCATCCATATAGGAGCAAGGAAATGAAGACGCTTATGTCCATGTTGGCTTTGGCAGTGGCACTCGCTTTTACGGGCCCCGCCTTTGCTGGAGACGTGACTGCTGCGACCAATCAGGCCGACTGCGAGAAAGCGGGTGGCGTGTGGGACGCTAACACCAGCAAGTGTTCGGAAAAGAAATCGTAGTTCTCGAATCGGGGCGCGGGCTTGAGCCGCGCCCCGATTTTTTACCTGAAATTGCTAACCAGGCCCGGTCGCGTCACCTTCGCGAATCAGACCTGTTTTGTTGTGCGGCCGCGTTAGGCGCGAACGGCGCTCCAGACGCCGGTGCAGACTCCGGAGGGACCGGTGCCGGACCATGTCCCAGTCGCCCGCGACCGGTTGAACCGTCCCTTGCCCTTGGCGATGCGCGGGCCGGCGACTGCCGTTATCAGCGCTTGCCCCGAGCCGGACACGCGGCCCGCCAACTGAATCCGGTGCATCACGAATTTTCCGCCCGTCGAATAGATGCGGCCGCGGTTTATTCCCATGCCGATCTTGATCACCCCGCAATGGCCGTTGGTGGTCACGGCGAGCATGTTCCAGTTGCCATCATAGGTGGCGGCGGTTGCGGGTGGAACGGACCAGAAGGCGGCGAATGCGGTCGCGAGAGTGAAGGCGCACAGACGATTGGCGATCATGGGAGTCCTCATACTTCTGTTGTGCTGCACGGAAATTGGAACTGTCCTGGCGACTATGCGGTTCCCTTCGATGTCGAAGGCGACGAGCAACCTTCCCAAGAAAGCGTTACTGGATTATTGCCGAATTAGGCGCCCTTCGACAGCCAGACCGGCATAGGCGGATAGGACGAATCAGCGCATCGGGGGGCGGCTAGGCGGCCGTGTCGACGAGCTCGAAGTCGTGAGTGATCGCAGCGGTTTTGGCCATCATCGCCGAAGCCGAGCAATATTTCTCGACCGACAGAGCGATGGCGCGCTCGACCTTCTCGGGCTTAAGCCCGCGTCCCTTAACCACGTAGTGCAGGTGGATGCGGGTGAACACTTTCGGGACCTGCTCGGCCCGGTCGGCGTCAAGCTCGACGACGACGCTTTCGATCGCCTCGCGGCCCTTCTGGAGGATATCGACCACGTCGTAGGCGGAGCAGCCCCCAAGGCCGATCAGAACGAGTTCCATGGCGCTCGGTCCGGGCGTGCGGCCTTCCGGCCCGTGCGCCGCCCCAAGCACAATCCTGTGCCCAGTCCCCGACTCGCCAACGAAGGTGCGGTCTTCAACCCATTTGACGCGTGCTTTCATCGGCTACCTCAATCGCAACGCGCCCTTGTGCCAAGCCGAAACGCCGAGCGCAAGACAGTCGAGCGTGTTCTTCGGCCGGACCTAGAATTTGAGCGGGGCCGAATCCGGAAGGTGTGGTGGAACGAATGACGAAGGCGAACTTGCCCGATTTTGTCCGTTCGAGTCTTCGCCGACCACCGCCTTGATCACATTGGGGGCCGTCATATTGCCGGGCGCCGGTCATATTATAGTCATGCCGCTAGGCAGACTTGGCAATCCCGGAGGCGGGGTAGGGGAGGGATCGTGAGGACGTTCGGCGTTGCGTTGGCAGGGACCCTGCTTTTCTCGGGCGGGCTCGTGGGCGATGCGGAGGCGGCCGAGGCCTTTCCGGCTGGGGGCCGCCTTGTCGCGACCTACGATGTCGCCGTCGCCGGCTTCAGTCTCGGAGAGCTTCAACTCGACGCAACGTTCGAGGGGCCGTCCTACAAAATGAAGGGCGACGGCAAATTCTCGCTTTTCCTCGGCAAGACTTACAAATCGGGAGGTACGGTCGTGAGCGCCGGCCGTCTGCGGAGCCAAGGACCCGAGCCTGCGAGCTTCAAGGTCAACTACGAGAGCGACGACAAGGGGGAAGAGCGCCGCATCATTTTCAAGGGCGGCGACGTCAAGGACTTCACTATCGACCCGCCGAAGAATCCGGGCAAGAAGCGCGTGCCGGTCACGACGCAGCAGCTCCGCGACGTTCTCGATCCCTTGACCGCTGCGTTTCTGCACGTGCAGTCCGGCGATTCGGTCTGCGACGACACCATGCCC
>DASTKZ010000068.1:0-5280 GCA_035715445.1 Methyloceanibacter sp. | reverse complement strand
GTAACGCCAATAGGGATAATAGGCGTATGGGTAGCCTGCGGGGTAGCGCGGGCGCCAATAGCGAGACGGACCGTACCAACCGTAGCGCGGCCCGACATAGACGCCGACCCTGGGGCCGCCGCCCCACCCCCAATAGCCCCGACGCCATCCGGCTTCAGCCGAACTCGGAGCGAGCGAGACGAGCGTAAGCGCGAGCGCCCCCGCCGCCATAACCGCAAGCTTGCTCATTCATTCCTCCTTGAGATCGCGCGCCGCTGCCGCCGAAGCGCAGCACGAGCGGGACTATAACCGGCATTTCGAGTTTCGAGGTGTCAGTCTCGGGGTTTGCGCTAACAAAAGGCTTAAAGGGTGCCCCTCCGCCCGTCTTAATTGGCACAGAATTCGCTGCTTAGGCTTTGATTTGGCGCGACCGAGCTATAGTTTTACCTCCATGAGCACTCAACTGGACGAAGCCGGCACCTCCGGCAGCGGCGGCTGGAAGAGCTATCTCCCCGCGTCGTGGACGAAGAGCGGGCCCATCGTTCCCGTCCTGCGTTTCTCCGGCGCGATCGGCGTGGTCACGCCGCTCCGGCCCGGCCTCTCGCTCGCCGCGTTGGCCTCGGCCATCGAGAAGGCTTTCACCGTGCGCGGCGCCAAGGCCGTCGCCATTCAGATCAACTCGCCGGGCGGTTCGGCCGTGCAGTCGATGCTGATTTACAAGCGGGTGCGGGCGCTCGCCGCCGAGAACAACGTCAAAGTCTATGTCTTCGCCGAGGACGTCGCCGCGTCCGGCGGCTATCTGCTCGCGCTCGCGGGCGATGAGATCTATGCCGATCCGAGCTCGATCGTGGGCTCGATCGGGGTCATCACCGCGACCTTCGGCGTGAACGAGCTGATCAACCGCATTGGCGTCGAGCGCCGGGTCTACACCGCGGGCGAGAGCAAGGACACGCTCGATCCGTTCCTGCCCGAGAAGGCCGAGGACGTCGAGCGCATCAAGGCGCTGCAAAGAGACGTGCACACAGCCTTCATCGATCTCGTCAAGTCGCGACGCGGCGCCAAGATCGAAAGGGCCGGCATCAATCTTTTCACCGGCGAGTTCTGGTCCGGGCGAAAGGCGCTAGAGCTTGGGCTGATCGACGGGCTGTCCGACCTCCGCAGCAAGATGCGGGAAATCTACGGCGACGAAGTTCGGCTGAAGCCCGTTGCGTCCGGCACGTCTTGGTTCCGCCGCAGGCGGGGCGTATTTGCCGAAGGCGAAGGCTTCGGGTTCGGTTTCTCGCCCGGCGGGTTTGCCGCCGATCTCATCTCAGCGATCGAAGCGCGCGCGCTTTGGTCGCGCTTCGGGTTCTAAGCGATGCCGCAGATCTTGATACTCGCCGCCGTCGGCGCCGGCTTAGTCCTCGCGGGCCGGTTCTATCGCGAGATGCAAAGACGGATCAAATCCGAGCTCAAAGCCGCTGAAGAGGCGCTTGAGCGGCGCGCGCGCGCGAGCGCCGTGCCGCTCGAACGCGACCCGGCGACCGGCATCTACCGGCCGAAACGGATGGCGCAAGAGGCCGGCGGCACGCGGCACTAGCTTGAAGCCTTTCCCTCGCTTCCTCGCCTTGACGGTTCTATTCGAGCCGGAATTGCATTAGCGTCCCCGCGATCCCGCGCCAGGCTTCACCCGACCGAGCGATCCGAACCTATGGCCAAGAAAAAGAAAGCCGCAAAGCCGCGGCCGCCCTCCTTCCAGGACCTGATCCTCAAGCTTGAGCGCTTTTGGGCCGACCAGGGCTGCGTGATCCTCCAGCCCTATGATTTGGAGATGGGGGCCGGGACCTTTCACCCCGCGACCGCGCTTCGCTCGCTTGGACCGAAGCCGTGGCGCGCGGCTTACGTGCAGCCCTCCCGCCGCCCCAAGGACGGCCGCTACGGCGAGAACCCGAACCGGCTCCAGCATTACTACCAGGTCCAAGTGATCCTGAAGCCGTCGCCGCCCGACATCCAGGACGTCTATCTCGACAGCCTTCTCGCGCTCGACATCGATCCCCTGAAGCACGACATCCGCTTCGTCGAGGACGACTGGGAGAGCCCGACGCTCGGCGCCTGGGGGCTCGGCTGGGAAGTCTGGCTCGACGGCATGGAGGTGACGCAGTTCACCTACTTCCAGCAAGTCGGCGGCTTCGATTGCAATCCCGTCTCCGGCGAGCTGACTTACGGGCTCGAGCGTCTCGCCATGTATGTGCAGAACGTCGACAACGTGTTCGATCTCGATTTCAACGGCGGCACGGGCAAGGACAGGGTCACCTACGGCGACGTCTTTCTCCAGGCCGAGCAGGAATACTCCCGTTACAACTTCGAGCACGCCGACACGAAGCTCCTGCTCCTGCACTTCCGCGACGCCGAGGCCGAGTGCAAGGCCCTGCTGGCGAAAGGCGACAAGGGCGCGCGCCATCTCCTGGCGCTCCCCGCTTACGACCAGGCGATCAAGGCCTCGCATATCTTCAACCTGCTCGATGCGCGCGGGGTGATCTCGGTGACGGAGCGGCAGGCCTATATCTTGCGCGTGCGCGACCTCGCCAAGGCGGCGTGCGCCGCCTGGCTCAAGACCGAGGCTGGCGGCGCCGATGGCTGAGCTTCTGCTCGAACTGTTCTCCGAGGAGATCCCGTCGCGCATGCAGACCCGCGCGCGCGAGGACCTCGCGCGCTTGCTGGGGCAAGCGCTCGCAGGCGCGGGCCTCGAATTCAAGGACCTCAAGACCTTCGCTACGCCGCGCCGGCTCGTCGCCGTCGTCGAAGGGCTGCCGGCGCGCTCGCCCGCCGTGCGCGAGGAGAAGAAGGGGCCGCGCGTCGATGCGCCCGAAGCCGCCATCAACGGCTTCGTCAAATCGGCAGGTCTTGCCTCTATCGCTGAGGCCGAGCGGCGCGAGGACAAGAAGGGCGCCTTCTACGTCGCGCTGATCGAGAAACGGGGCAGGCCGGCCGCGGAGGTCGTGGCCGAGATCGTGCCGGAGATCGTCGCGAATTTCCCCTGGCCGAAATCGATGCGCTGGGGCTCGGGCACGCTTCGCTGGGTGCGGCCGCTCCACGCCATCCTCTGCCTGCTCGACGGCAAGGTCGTGCCGTTTGAAGTCGAAGGCATCAGGAGCGGCAAGGAGACGCGCGGCCATCGTTTCATGGCGCCGAAGCCCTTCGCGGTGAAAGGCTTCTCTGACTATGTGAAAAAGCTCTGCGCCGCCAAAGTCATCCTCGACGGCGGGGAGCGCGCGAAGCTGATCCTCGATGGCGCGCGCATCCTCGCCAAGAAGGAGAAGCTCGCGCTCGTCGAGGATGAGGGACTGCTCCAGGAGAATGTCGGGCTGACCGAATGGCCCGTGCCGCTGATCGGCGCCTTCGACGAGGAATTTCTGTCGGTGCCGCCGGAGGTGCTCGCGACCGCGATGAAGGCGCATCAGAAATGCTTCTCGCTGCGAGAGGGAGAGAAGCTCGCCAACCGCTTCATCACGGTGGCGAATCTAAAGGCGAAGGACGGCGGTGAAGCGATCGTTGCCGGCAATGAGCGCGTAATCAGGGCGAGGCTTGCCGACGCCAAGTTCTTCTTCGATCAGGATCGCAAGACGCTTCTGCCCGACAGCGTGCCCAGGCTCAAGGACATCACCTTCCACGAAAAGCTCGGATCGCAATATCAGCGGGTGCAACGCGCCTGGAAGCTCGCGCGCGAGGTTGCGCCTCGCGTCGGCGCCGATCCCGATCTGGCCGAGCGCGCGGGGATCCTGGCCAAGGCCGATCTCGTCAGCTTCATGGTCGGCGAGTTCCCCGAGCTGCAAGGGGTGATGGGCCGCTATTACGCGCTCGACCAAGAAGAGAACCCCGCCGTCGCCGACGCGATTGCCGCGCATTACAAGCCGCTCGGCCCCTCCGACGAGGTGCCGCGCGAGCCGGTGGCGATCGCGGTGGCGCTCGCCGACAAGCTCGATGCGCTGATGGGTTTCTGGGCGATCGACGAGAAGCCGACCGGGTCGAAGGACCCTTACGCGCTTCGCCGCGCCGCCCTCGGCGTCATCCGCATCGTGCTCGAGAACGAACTGCGATTGCATCTTATGGAGATGCTTGAGAAGCATGCCCCCAAAGTTGACCAGACGCTGGCCACGAATGTGGCAGGAGCGATTGGTCATGGAATGGTCACTTGGTCTGGACGGCAAGTCCGCGCAAAGAACGTCGAGCTCCTCGCCTTCTTCGCCGACCGGCTCAAAGTGCATCTGAGGGATCAAGGCGCGCGGCACGATCTGGTCGATGCCGTCTTCGCGCTTGGCGGCGACGATCTCTTGATGATCGTCCGCCGCGTCGATGCGCTCGGCCGCTTCCTCGACAGCGAAGACGGCGAGCATCTCCTCACCGGCACCAAGCGCGCGATCAACATCCTGCGCATCGAGGAGAAGAAGGACGGCGTCGCTTACGATCAAGCGCCCGACGCCGGTCTCCTCAAGCGCCCCGAGGAACAAGCACTAGCCAAGGCCGTCGATGAGGTGGAGCGGGAAGCGGCCGCTGCGATCGCGCGCGAGGACTTCGCCGCGGCAATGTCGGAGATGGCGAAGCTCCGCGATCCGGTCGATGCGTTTTTCGATTCGGTCACGGTGAATACGCAAGAACTCGACTTGCGCGCCAACCGCTTGCGGCTCTTGAACCGCATCCGCGCCACGACGCTCGCCGTCGCCGATTTCTCCAGGATCGAAGGATAGGCAACCTTTTCCCGTCATGCCCGGACTTGATCCCGGCATTCATGCCGTTACATTTCAGCGGGCTGAAGCGCAGTTTGGAATGGTTGCCGGGCGCCGGCAATGACGAAAAGGAGGAAATGGTGTCAGCCAATGTCACTCTGATAACGCTCACCGTTGCCGACATCGCGAAAGCGACGCGCTTCTACGAAAGCTTGGGCTTTGTCAAATCGAAGTCGGAGAGTCAGGAACAAGTGAGCTTCTTCCGCGCCGGAGGGATCGTGCTCTCGCTTTGGGATCGGAAAGAACAGATCCAGGATGCGAAGGCGGGCACGTTGTGGGACGGCAATGGCGGCATCGTCGTTGCGCAAAATGTCACGAGCGCGGGCGAAGTCGATGCGGTACTAGCCAGGGCGAAGTCAGCCGGAGCGCGCATCTTGAAGCCGGGAACAAAGGCCTTCTGGGGCGGTTATAACGGCTATTTCGCCGATCCGGACGGCCATCTCTGGGAGATCGTTCACAACCCGCATTGGCAACTGGATAGCGACGGCCAGCTCGTGCTGCCGGAATGATCGGAAGGACATGACGGATCATCTTTTCG
>DASTKZ010000067.1:0-13814 GCA_035715445.1 Methyloceanibacter sp. | reverse complement strand
AGGTACTCGATTTCGTTGTCGAGCTGACGCGCAATCTCGTCTTTCGTAAATACATTGCTACCGATGGTTCACCTCCTTACAGGCCAGCCGGTGAACCGGCATCTTCGCCAAGGGTCACGTTGGTGAGATAGGCGTAGGCATTCGGCCTAATCGCTTTCACCGCCATTGACCTCTCCGCAATGATGCAGCGACGTCCGCTCTGAAACATCAGCGTTTCAGTTCGGAAATCTCCGCACGGACTCTCGCTAGCGTGTCTTCGTAATGGCGCTGACTTTCCACGAAGGTCTTTAGCAACTCCTCTGCCCTACTGGTGTCGTGGCCGTCGCGTCGCAACTCGGCAATGCGTCGTTTCTGCCGGGCAATCCGAGCCTCACCCTCAGCAACAAGCTGTTGCGCTTGTGTTAGGTGGTCGAGCAGCATCGCCGTCTTGTCCATTTGCCGATGATAGCAATCTCAATGCGATACCGCACCAACAACGCGGAAGGCTCCCCTCTCTCTCGCGCGGAATTTCAGTTAGGCAGCGCCGTATTTATCCCAAGGCGGCTCAAGATTAGATACAGAGCGAGCAGCGGTGTAGGCAGTCTCAGCCTTGTATTGGCTTTGATGCGTCAATCGCATCGACCTGGCGAGAGCCATCATCAATTTGGTCTCGCGTTCTGCCATCGCGTGAAGTTTGTCGAGACGTTGCAGTCCACCTTCAACCGCAAGCCACTCCGTCTCAAAGGCTGCAATCTGTTGAGCGATGAATCGTCCGCAATGAATTCCCCCCTGCACTCTGGAGAAGTGCGGAGGCTAGTTCTTCTTCCTGCGTCAATGGGCGCTTTGAGACTTTGTAGGTGCTAGCAGGAGTGGGCTTCAGCCGACCGTAAAGTTCGCAGCCGATTTTGCGCCAGTCGTTTTTCACTGTGCCCTCGCATTCGAGAGTGACACCACCTTGTCGGCGGGCGGATTGACGATGTTAGAAATTAGCCCATCCAGGGCTTTTAGCGCGTGGGCCTTTTCTTCCCGGTATTGGTGGCGGTTATAGGTGCCTTCTACGCCCCGGATCGCATGGCCTAGCACCCGCTCGGCAACATCGGGGCGAACACCAGCTCGGGCCATTAGACTACGAGCCGTGCGGCGAAGATCATGCAACTGCCATTGCGGCATCGGGGGTAGCTTTGCCACGAAGTCGGCCTTGGCTTTCGTGTGGTAGTTCTTCCTGGCGATGATGAATGGGCTGCCCGCGAATCGGGGTTGGCCATTGATAATGTCGAGAGCGATCTTTGGCAGCGGCAACTCCTCGGCGTTACCCTTTTCTCGAGTTTCCGAGGGAATGGTCCACACGCCGTCTTGCACGTCTTCCCATCGCATGGAGCTAACTTTGTCTCGGCGCTGGCCCGTGAGCAGCAGCAAGCGAACCAGGACGCCAAACTCGCCGTTACCTTCGGCAGCCTTCCAAATCACCCGGAGTTCATCGTCACTAAGGATTCGGGTTCGTGCCCGTTCCTTCGGATTCGACCGACGCATTCCCTTGATGAGCGGCGAGGAATAATCATCACTCCGAGTCGCATACCAATTCATGATGTTGCTAACTATTGCGAGGGCCTTGTCAGCGGCAACCGGACCCGAACTGTCCTCGACTTTATCCAAGAGCGCGGTGACATCACGACGGCGTATCGTGGTGAACTCGCGTCCCGCCCACAGCGGCAGGATATGGCGGTCGAGATAGTAGCGTGTGTGCGCGTGAGAGCGTAGGCCCCGCTTCATCACATGACGTTCAAACCATTGTTGTGCGACTGCCTGAAAGCTCTCAGGCCCGGATCTATCACTCCCCGACTTGATGTTCTTTAGAGCGGTGCGGGCTTGTTCTTCCGCTTCCTCAACCGTCAATAACCCGGCGTCACCTATTGGATGCCAGACTTGTTTACCCCCAGGGTCTCGCGTAAGGGCATAGTGGGTCTTGTTCCCCGTGGGATAAATGCGCAGATAGTGGCCTGCAAGGTTTGCATTGCGAACGAGGTAACGAGTGTCCTTTGGCTTCAGTCTGGAAATCGACGCGGTGGTAAAACGCATCTTCCGCATGGTGCCCTCCGTCAGCCCGGCTATCAATGGGCTAACAAAATATCCCACTAAGCCCTGCTATCATTGGGCTAACATATGCTAATTTTTGGCAGTTTCCAAGGTGGTTCAAGGCAGTTGGTTTAGCGGGCTTTACCCCAAAACACGTCTATACCAATGACGAGGTCGTGGTCGAGACGCTCGACACAGGCAAGTAGCGCGTAACAGAGCAATGACAAGCTTTTCCCCCCGCGAGATTGTCTCCGAGCTCGACCGCCACATCATCGGCCAGCGCGACGCCAAGCGCGCCGTCGCCATTGCGCTCCGCAATCGCTGGCGCAGGCAGCAGCTCGATGACGACATGCGCGAGGAGGTTCTGCCCAAGAACATCCTCATGATCGGCCCGACCGGCGTCGGCAAGACCGAGATCTCGCGACGCCTCGCCAAGCTCGCGGGCGCGCCCTTCATCAAGGTCGAGGCGACCAAATTCACCGAAGTGGGCTATGTCGGCCGCGACGTCGATCAGATCGTGCGCGACCTGCTCGAAGCGGGCATCGGGCTCGTGCGCGACGCCAAGCGCAAGGAGGTCTCCGCCAAGGCCCAGCTCAATGCCGAGGAGCGCGTGCTCGATGCGCTGGTCGGCTCAGGCGCCGCGGTCTCGACCCGCGAGGCCTTCCGCAAGCGCTTGCGCACCAACGAGCTCAACGACCGCGAGATCGAGATCCAGGTCGCCGACACGCCGTCGATGCCGTCGTTCGAAATCCCCGGCATGCCCGGCAGCCAAGTCGGCATGATCAACCTTTCCGACATGCTCGGCAAAGCCTTCGGCACGCGCACCAAGCCACGCAAGGTCACCGTGCGCGATTCCTTCGACATTCTCTTGAGCGAGGAATCCGACAAGCTGATCGACAACGACATGATCGTGCAGGAGGCGATAAAGAACGTCGAGAATAACGGCATCGTCTTCCTCGACGAGATCGACAAGATCTGCGCGCGCTCGGAGCGCGTAGGCGCCGATGTCAGCCGCGAAGGCGTGCAGCGCGACCTCCTGCCGCTGATCGAAGGCACGACCGTCGGCACCAAATACGGGCCGGTGAAGACCGACCACATTCTCTTCATCGCCTCCGGCGCGTTCCACATCGCCAAGCCCTCGGACCTCCTGCCCGAGCTTCAGGGCCGGCTTCCCATCCGGGTCGAGCTCCGCCCGCTCACGCGCGATGATTTCCGCCGCATCCTCACCGAGCCGAAGGCGTGCCTTATCAAGCAATATGTCGCGCTGATGAAGACCGAAGGCCTCGATCTCGAATTCACCCCCGACGCGATCGACGCCATCGCCGATATCGCGGTCGAGGTGAACACGGCCGTCGAGAATATCGGCGCGCGGCGCCTGTTCACGGCGATGGAGCGCATTCTCGAGGACATTTCTTTCGACGCCGCCGACAAGCAAGCCGAGAAGATCGTCATCGACGCCGCTTACGTGCGCGGCCATATCGGCGACCTCGCCAAGAACGCCGATCTATCCAAGTTCATTCTCTAGGCTCAGCGATTCGGGCGCCAGCTAGCGGCGCTTGGCCGCCCGGAGCCGCACATAGAGCGCGCCTCCGCCACCGAGCCGGCGCGGCGCTTCCGAATAGCTCAGGACGAGATTGGCAAGGTCGGGCTGCTCCAGCCAGTGCGGCACCGCCTGACGCAGCACGCCGCGTTCATCGGCCTCGTAGAAGCTTCGCCGCACGTCGGGCTCGGTGCCTCTCCCGGTGATGACCAGCACATGGCGTTGGCCTATTCCTTGCGCCGATTTGAGGAAGCGCCTGAGCGCGGCATGCGCCTCGCGCTGGCGCATGCCATGGAGGTCGAGCCGCGCTTCGACCGCGAGCCGACCGCGTTCGAGCGCCCGCGCCGTTTGGCGGTTGAGGACTTCCCCGCGCGCAAGTGGAGGAGGCTTCGGCGCGACTTTGGGCGCCAGCCTCGGCGCCGGCTTATCGCCCTTGGCCGTTTCGCGCTGAGGCTCCTTCTTGGGGCGATCCGCGTGCGCGGCTCTGCCTTTGTCAAGCGGCTTCGCGCTGCGGGCCACGCGCTCCCACAGCCCCTCGTCGCTCTCGTCTCTCCGCCTGCCCATGACCTCGTATTCCCGCGAAGGCGGGACCCAGCAACGCTTGTGCCCGTAGATCCATACACCACAGGGGTTACTGGATTGCCCGGTCAAGCCGGGCAATGACAAGTTCCGGATGGACCGCACGGTCGCTATTTCGGCAGCAAGATTGAGAACCGCGCCGCGTGGCGGGTGCTGCCGGCAATCGCGCCCGCGCCCTCGCCCGTTCCCCAGAAAATGTCGCCGCGTTCCGGCCCCCTGATCGCCGAGCCCACGTCCTGCGCGATCATCAGCCGGCGGAACGGCTGTCCCTCGGTCACGAGGTCCGCCGCCGTGACGAAGACCGGCAGGCCGAGGCGGTGATACGCCGTGTCGACCGCAAGGCTCCGTCCCGGCGAGAGCGCGACGCCGTCCGCCCCGCGTGGCCCGTCGCGCCCCTCGTCCGCGTCGAGTTCGCGGAAGAAAACGTAAGATTGGTTCTCCTCCATCAGCGCTTGCCCGCGCGTCTCGTCGGCTCTCAACCACGCCTTCACCGCCGCCATCGACATGGCCTCGGGCGCGATCGCGCCGCGCTCGATGAGGAGCCTGCCGATCGAGGTGTAGGGATGGCCGTTCTTGCCGGAATAGCCGAGCCTGACCGCGCCGCCTTCCTTCAGATGCACCCGGCTCGATCCCTGCACCTGCATGTAGAACAACTCGACCATGTCTTTCAGATAGAGCAGCTCGAGCCCGCGCCCCGAAAGCGCGCCATCCCAAATCTCGCCGCGCGTGTAGTAGGGAACTTGGCCCTCGGCGGCCTGCCGGAAGCCGGTGATGCGGTCGTTGAAGCGGGCGCGCTCCGTCTCGGGCGCGAGCGTGATCAGATCCTCAGGCCGGCGATAGACGGGCACCTGGAACGGCCCGCCGCGCACGTAAGACCCCTCGATCTCGGGCTCGTAATATCCGGTGACGAAGCCGGGGCGGGCGCTGTCGGCGATGAGGTGCGGGAGAAACCGGTCCTCGAAGAACGCGCGCGCGGCGCCTGAGCTTGCACCGGGCCCGAGTGCCCGCGCATCGGCGGCATGCGGCGATTTCGAATCGGCGGCGCAGGACCGCAACAAGGCGCGGAAGGCGGCAGCGTGGTCGTCTTCCGCCCAACCTTCGAGATCGGCGAAACGAACTGGTCGGAAGCTGATGGGCTGGTTGTCCACCACCAATACTCGCCATTGCCGGGCCTGACCCGGCAATCCAGTAACCCGGCATCAGCCGATAAACCTAGCACGGTGGCTACTGGATCACCCGCTTCCGCGGGTGATGACAAATCGTGAAAACGTGAGGGACCGAATACCGGTCGGCCGAGGTTCGCTAATTGGCGGCTTCGGTGGCGACGAGCTTCCAGTTGGGATTACGCGAGGCAACCTCGCGCGCGAACGTCCAAATATCGGTGACTTCGCGCACCTTCTTGGGGTCGCCTTCGATCACCTCGCCTTCGGCGTCGCGCGTGACCGAGACGAGCTCGCTTACGAACTTCACCGTGACAAAGGCGGTGCGGTTCTTGATCTCGGCCTCGATGATATCGGCCTTGTCGATGCCGACGAGACTCGACTCCATCTTCTCGCCGCGGCCCTCGCGTTCGCGGATCGCGCGCTGGAAGCCTTGATAGACCTCGTCGCCGAGGAGATTCTTCAGCGTCGCCTCGTCGCCTTCGGCAAAGGCCATGACGATCATCTCGTAGGCGGCCTTGCCGCCCTCGAGAAATTGGTTCGGGTCGAAGCCGGGGTCGGCGCGGATGAGCCCGGTGAGCGACTGCCCGAGCGGGCTGTCCTTGGCGGCGTGGCGGCCGAGCCGGGCCTCGATATCTTCGCTCGACGGACCTGACGCTTCGATCGGGGCGCGCGCGGTGCGGCTGCGCGGCAAGGCCACCACCTGCTCGTTGCCCTCGGGCGCGCCTGCACGCTTGGCATCGGGCCGCGCATAGGGATCGAAAGGCTGCCGCTCGTTGCCCGTGCGCCGTCCCAGCACATTGCGCAGCCGGATGAAAATCACGACGGCGAGCACCAGGAACAGAAGCGTATAGATGTCGAAGGCTTCACTCATAATCCTACCAACAGCCGCATTTTGATGTTCCCGCCTCCGGCGGCGACCTCTCTTGGCGGGATATTGGGACGTGCCTCTAGATTCGCCAGCGGATCCTCGCCAGAAGCGAGAAAAGTCCCAAACTTGCCTGCGTCTTTAAGCTTACGGCATTCGCAGGCGCGAAGCCAACCTAAAACCCCTTTGCGCTTAATCGGGTCTTGCCCCGAGGTCATGCCGGCTTCATGGAATTGCAGGCCGCTTCAATCCCATGCTAGCCAAGATGCGAAGGGATCGAACCGATGGCGAAAGACAAGGCAGAGCCCAAGAAGACGAACGGCGACGGGCCGGCCAAGGGATCGGCGCAAGCCGAGCCCGAGCAAGGCGCTCAAGCCAAGCCTTCGCCTCAACTCACGATGCTCGCCCTCTATGTCAAAGATTTGTCGTTCGAAAGTCCGAGCGCCCCGAAATCGTTGCAAGGCCCAGGCCAGAATCCCCAGCTCAGGGTCAACGTCAATGTGAATGCGGGCCCGCGCGGGGACGACACCTACGAGACCGCCTTGCAGCTCGAGGCCCACGCCAGCAGCGACCTCGGCGTCATCTACAATGTCGAGCTGTCTTATGGCGGCCTGTTCCGTCTGCGTGGCGTTCCGGAGAATCTGCTGCAGCCGGTCTTGTTCGTCGATTGCGCGACGATCCTGTTTCCGTTCGCCCGCCGCGTTCTCGCCGACGCCATCCGCGACGGGGGCTTCCCGCCGCTCTTGCTCGATCCGATCGATTTCGCCAAGCTCTACGCCCACAAATTCACGCCGGCGGAAGGCAATCTTCCGGCAAAGAACTAGGCGAGCTCGCTAATAGCGCAGCCACAGGGCTTCGGCGCCGAGCGTCGCCACGAACGCGGCGTGCGCCTCGATTTCCGCCCCGGTCAGCCGCGGCGGGAGCGTCCGCGGCCGCTGCGAGCTCGTTCCGGCGGAAGCCCTCAACATGATCGCCTGCGCGCCGTTGACGGCGAATTCGAGCCGCGTCTGGTGGCCGCCGACAAGCTCGGCATAGACCCCGGCGAGAAGGCGGCAATCGAGCAGCGCGCTATGCTTCTCGCGCAGCGACAGATCGATCCCGTAGCGCTTGCACAAGGCATCGAGGCTGCACGGGGCGCCGGGATGCTTCCGTCGCGCGAGCGCCAGCGTATCGACGACACGGTCCCAGACGAGAGGCGGCCGCGCGATGCGGTCGAGCTCGGCATTGAGGAAGCCGAAATCGAAGGTGGCGTTGTGCATCACCAGCATGCCGCCCTCGAGGAAGGCGAGCATGTCGTCGGCGAGTTCGGCAAAACGCGGCTTGTCGCGCAAGAATTCCGCCGAAAGGCCATGCACCTCGAAAGCCGGATATGGCATGTCGCGCTCGGGGTTCAGGTGGCAATGCCACACCCGGCCCGTAGGGATGCGGTTTATGAGCTCGACGCAGCCGATCTCGACCACCCTGTGGCCGTCGAACGGGTCGAGCCCCGTGGTCTCGGTGTCGAGAACGATCTCGCGCAAAATGATCTCGCTAGTCTTTGCGGCGCAGCCGGTCCATGACGCGCCCTTCCCTGCTTTTAAGCGATTCGATCAGTTTATCGATCTCGATTCGCATGTCCGCGAGGCTCGTGCCGCTGTCCACAACGTAGTCGGCTCGGGCCCGTCGCTCGGCGTCGGGAAGCTGGCGGGCAAGAAGATGCTCGAGCTTTTCGGCGGTCATACCGGGACGGGAGAGCACGCGGGCGCGTTGCACCTCCTGCGGCGCGCTCGTGACCACCGTGACATCGACGCGGGAATCGGCTCCGGTCTCGAACAGGAGCGGTATTTCCAGGACCGCGAGCGGCGCGCCGTCCTTTTCCGCGGCGCGGAGAAAGTCGAGCTCGGCCGCAACCACCAGCGGATGCACGATGCGTTCGAGCCGGAGCAAGCGCTCGGGCGATCCCGCGATCTTCTCCGACAGCAGCTTCCGGTCGATCCGTCCGTCTTTGACGACGCCGGGAAAGGCGGTCTCGATGGGCGCGACCGCTTCGCCTTCATAAAGGCGATGCACGCAAGTGTCGGCGTTGAACACCGGGATGCCGTGCTCGGCAAAGCGCTCGGCCGCCGCGGATTTGCCCGTGCCGATACCGCCGGTGAGCCCAATGACAAGCATCATGCGCCCCCGAGCGAGGCCGCGACATGGGCCCGCAATTCGTCGGACACCGCCGGGCGGACGCCGAACCAGCGTTCGAAGCCGGGCACGGCCTGGTGGAGCAGCATGCCGAGCCCATCGACGGCGCGATTGTCCCGCCCACGCGCCGCGGCGAGAAGGCGGGTTTCGAGCGGGCTATAGACGAGATCGGCGACCGCGGCGTCGGACGGCAGCAACGCGAGATCGAGGTCGAGAGCCTCCTTGCCGGTCATGCCGAGGCTCGTCGCGTTCACGAGGAGCCCGCAGCCCAGAAGCGCGCGGTCCCGCTCCCGCCAATCGACCACGGTCACAGCCGGGCCGAAGGCGTCCGCCAACCCCTGGGCGCGGCCCGGCGTCCGATTCGCGAGCAGTATCCGGCTTGCCCCTTCCGCGAGGAGCCCGTGCAACACGGCGCGGCCGGCGCCGCCTGCGCCAAGCACCATCACTGGCCGGCGCCCCTCGTTCCAGCCGGGCGCGACAGCGTTCAAATTGGTCATGAAACCATAGGCGTCTGTGTTGCTCGCGTTGAGCCGCCCCGCCTCGTCGAGCCACAACGTGTTCGCCGCTCCGATCGTTCGCGCCGCCTCGTCGGCGACCGTCGCAAGCCGCAACGCCGCCTCCTTGTGCGGGAGGGTGACGTTGGCGCCGGCATAGCCGCGCGCCGCGAGCCCGCCGAGGAACGCCGGCAGATCTTCAGGTTTCACCGCCTCCTTCTCGTAGGCGCCGTCAAGGCCGTACTGCTTCAGCCAGTAGCGGTGGATCACGGGTGAGCGGGAATGCTCGACCGGCCAGCCGATGACACAGGCGCGTCGCATGGACTGTCAGCCTTCGATGATGCCCTCGCGCCGAAGCGTATCGAGGAGCGGAATGAGGGGCAGGCCGAGAATCGAAAAATAGTCGCCGTCGATCGCCTCGAACAGCTGCACGCCGAGAGACTCGATCTGATAGGCGCCGACGGAGCTAAGGATTTCTTCGCCGGCTGCGGCAAGATAGCGGCCGATGAAGGTCGGCGACAGCTTTCGCATGGTAAGCGTCGCCACCGTCGTTTCGGCCCAGATGGTCTCGCCGCCCGTCGCAACCGCGGCCGCAGTGTGAAGCGTGTGCCTCTTTCCGCTTAAGTCGAGCAGCTGCCGCCGCGCCGCCTCCATGCTGTCGGGCTTCGCGTATACGGTTTCGCCGCACGCCAGCACCTGATCGCCGCCGATGACATAGGCCGTTCGCGCAAGATCGCTCACCGCCTCGGCCTTGGCCCTTGCCAGGACTTCGGCGACATCGTGGGGGTTAAGCGACCCCTCGCCGCTGACGGCCTGGCGCATGGCCGCCTCATCGAGGCCGGGCGGCTCGACGATGAAAGAAAGCCCCGCCGCTTGGAGCATGCGCGCCCGCGACTTCGACGCCGAAGCAAGGATCAGCGGCGGCCGCCCGGCCTGGAGAAAGCTCGTCATGCCTCGAGCGCCGGCGCTTCGCGGTCATGGTAGAGGCGGATGATTGCGGCGGCGGTTTCCTCGATCGAGCGGCGCGTGACGTCGATGATCGGCCAGGCATGGCGCGCGCAGAGCGCCCGCGTCTGGGCGATCTCGGCGGCGATCGCTTCTCGGTCGACATAGTCCTCGAGGTGATTGTGAGCATGCTCGATCACCCGGTTCTGGCGCACCTGCGCGATCCGCTCGGCGCTCGCGACGAGGCCGACGACAAAGGCGCTGGTAGGGGCTTCGAGCTGCGCCGGCAGCGGCATTCCCGCGACGAGCGGCACGTTCGCGGTCTTGAAGCCGCGATTGGCGAGATAGATCGAGGTCGGCGTCTTCGAGGTGCGGCTGATGCCGACGAGCACGATATCGGCGTCGCTCAGGTTCGGCGGCAGGTGGCCGTCGTCATGGAGCATGGTGAAGTTGAGCGCCTCGATGCGCCGGAAATAATCGGCGTCGAGCACGTGCTGGCCGCCGACCGTCGGCGTGGCGGGCGTGCCGAGATAGGATTCGAACACTTGCAGGATGGGCTTCAGCGCCGGCACGCACGGCACGTTCAGTCTCTTGCAGGCGCTTTCGAGCTCCTCGGCGAGCTCGCGGTTGAACAAGGTGTAGAGGACGATTCCGGGGGCGGCCTCGACATCCCGCACCACCCGCTCGAGCTCGCGCCGGCTACGCACCAAGGGGTGCAGGTGCTCGATCGCCCGGACCTGGGCATACTGAACCCTGACCGCCTTGGCGATGGTGATCAGCGTCTCGCCGGTCGAGTCGGAGATCATATGCAGGTGAAAAGTTCGCAGGATATCCATGGCCATCCTTTGGATAACCGTGATGGGTTAAGGGAGCAACCACGGTAAGCGCCGGACCCTGTCCGCTCCCCTGGCTGAAAACAGGAGCAAGTTCTGCACAGATTCGCTTATGTCGAGAAAGTGACGCTGTTTTCAGCCGGGCCGGCAATACCTTCGCCCTTCCCCAGTTCCGCGCGGCCTCTGTCCACAAACTATCCAGGGATTTGCCAAGCGGCGGACGCGGGCAAAATGGCCGGATAATCTTCGGCGGAAACCGCGCCGAACGGGGGCGATAGTCACAACTGTCTTGCCGCGTTCATGTCGTTGGCTTGAGCCCGGTCTAAAGCTCTGTAGAGAGCCTGGTGACAGAACGGAATGTCCGCTATTCACGCCATAACTGAAATAACAGAAACCATTTAGAGACTCTCTATTAGTGTTTTAGAACCTGCCAATGTTGCGCGTACGGCCATCGGAAAACCCACTCCTCTCGGCGCTTGCCGGCAAGACGGTCTCGCCTCCACCGATTTGGCTGATGCGGCAGGCAGGTCGCTATCTCCCGGAGTATCGGGACGTGAGGGCGAAGGTCGCGAGTTTCCTCGATCTTTGCCTCAACCCCAAGCTTGCGGCCGAAGTGACGTTGCAGCCTTTGCGGCGCTTTCAGTTCGACGCGGCGATCGTCTTCTCGGACATCCTCATCGTTCCTCACGCCTTGGGCCAGAAGGTCGAGTTCGTGGAGGGTGAAGGGCCGAGGCTTGAGCCGGTCGGCGACGGCAAGGCCATCGCGAGCCTCGAACGGAAGGCTGCGGGGACGGCCTTGGCGCCTGTCCACGAGACGATAGAGCGCGTGGTTTCAGAGTTGCCGAAAGCCGTGCCGTTGATCGGGTTCTGCGGCGCGCCGTGGACGGTTGCGACCTACATGGTCGAAGGCGGCGGCAGCAAGGACCAGGCCAAGGCGCGGCTCCTCGCCTATAGCGATCCCGCAACCTTCGAGCGACTGATCGACCTCCTGGTCGATGTCTCCGCCGGCTATCTCGTGCAACAGGTCAAGGCCGGTGCGCGGGCCTTGCAGATTTTCGACAGCTGGGCCGGAAGCCTCTCAGAGGAGGGATTCGATCGCTGGTGCATCGCTCCGACCAAGCGGCTCGTCGAGCGGGTCAAGGAAGCGGCGCCGGGCACGCCCGTGATCGGCTTCCCGCGCGGCGCTGGCGTCCTCGCCGAGCGCTACGCCAGGGAGACGGGCGTCGATGCAATCGGTTGCGATACCGGCCAGCCGCTCGGCTGGATCAAGGACAGGCTGCAAGCGCTCGTCCCGGTGCAGGGCAATCTCGATCCGGTCCTTCTCGTCGCCGGCGGTAAAGCGCTTGACCGGCGCGTTCAAGCGATCCTCGCCGCGCTCGCCTCGGGCCCCTTCATCTTCAATCTTGGGCATGGCATTCTGCCCGAGACGCCGCTCGATCATGTCGCGCGGGTCGTTCATCTGGTGAAGGCGGGGTCCGCCTGATCGTCTCCTGGCATTGTCGATGCTCCTCGCCTACATCAAGGCCTTCCACGTCATTGCGATCATTGCCTGGATGGCCGGGCTGCTTTATTTGCCGCGCCTCTTCGTCTATCACGCCGCGTCCAAGATCGGTTCCGAGCAGTCGGAGACCTTCAAGGTGATGGAGCGGCGGCTTTTGCGCTACATCACCACGCCCGCCATGATCGCAAGCTGGGTGCTCGGGCTATGGCTCGCCTTTTCCGGGGCGATCGACTGGTCGCGCGACGGCTGGTTTCACGCCAAGCTCATTCTCGTCTTGGCGCTCTCGGCCTTTCACGGATTGTGCGCGGTCTGGACCCGGGACTTTGCGCTCGACCGTAACACGCGTCCTCCGCGGTTCTACCGCATCGCCAACGAGATTCCGACTATCCTGATGATTTTCATCGTGATTCTCGCCGTCGCCCGACCTTTCTAGGGACCTGCCAAAGCTATTTCGCGCCCGGTCCTTGTCTGCTATAAGGCGAGTCGCATCCAATTCGGGACGCTGTCGCGGCCCGCTTCTCCCCAAAAGAATCGGGTCACCCGGACTGGAGCAGGCTTACTCCGCCCGCCGACGCATTTTCCGACCCCCTTCCCGTAGAGCCGCGCTTAACCGCCCGCGCGGAACTCGAACCACTTAAGACCATTCCCCCTTTGGAGTAGCAGCGCATGCAGGAAATGAAGCTGCAAGATTTGAAGACGAAATCGCCGACGGAGCTCTTGAGCTTCGCTGAGGAGGTTCAAGTCGAGAACGCGAGCGCCATGCGCAAGCAAGAGCTCATGTTCGCGATTTTGAAGCAGCTCGCGGCCCGCGACGTCGAGATCACCGGAACCGGCGTCGTCGAAGTTCTCCTGGACGGCTTCGGCTTCCTGCGATCGCCCGACTCGAACTATCTCGCCGGCCCCGATGATATCTACATATCGCCGTCGCAGATCAGGCGCTTCGGTCTCCGCACCGGCGATACCGTCGAAGGCCAGATCAGAAGCCCGAAGGACGGCGAACGCTATTTCGCCTTGCTCAAGGTCAACACCATCAATTTCGAGGACCCCGAAAAACAGCGCCACAAGATCCATTTCGACAATCTGACGCCGCTCTACCCCGACGAGTGGCTGCAGATGGAGATCGAGAAGCCGACCAACAAAGACTTGACCGGGCGCGTCATCGACATCGTCGCCCCGCTCGGCAAGGGCCAGCGCGGCCTGATCGTGGCGCAACCGCGCACCGGCAAGACGATCATTCTCCAGAACATCGCCCATTCGGTCACGGCCAATCATCCCGAGTGCTACCTCATCGTGCTGCTCATCGACGAGCGCCCCGAAGAGGTGACCGACATGCAGCGCTCGGTGAAGGGCGAGGTGATCTCTTCGACTTTCGACGAGCCGGCCTCGCGCCACGTGCAGGTCGCCGAGATGGTGATCGAAAAGGCCAAGCGGCTGGTGGAGCACAAGAAGGACGTGCTCATCCTGCTCGACTCGATCACGCGCTTGGCGCGCGCCTACAACACCGTGGCGCCGTCGTCGGGCAAGGTGCTCACCGGCGGCGTCGATGCCAACGCGCTGCAGCGGCCGAAACGGTTTTTCGGCGCCGCGCGCAACATCGAGGAGGGCGGCTCGCTGACGATCATCGCGACGGCGCTGATCGACACCGGGTCGAGGATGGACGAGGTGATCTTTGA
>DASTKZ010000066.1:0-27842 GCA_035715445.1 Methyloceanibacter sp. | reverse complement strand
CTTCGGCACGTGGAAGCAGCGGAGCTCGTATGAAGCAGCGCGCGCCTTCTCGCTCACGATGCGGCAGGTATCGGCGGAATCGTTGCCGCCGATATAGAAGAAATAGCGGATGTCGTTGCGGCGGCAGCCATCGAGGATCTTCTCGCAATAGGCCTCGTCGGGCTTGTCGCGGGTCGAACCCAGCGCCGCCGACGGGGTGCGGGCGACGGCCTCGAGCTTCGCCTTGTCGATGGCGCTGAGGTCGAGGAGCCCGTCCGCGCCCGCCTTGAGCAGCCCGCGCACCCCATGCCGCATGCCGAAGATGCGCCCGACCTTGCCGCTCCCGGCGAGATTGGCGCGCAAGCCCTCGATCACACCCGCAAGCGACTGATTGATGACGGCGGTCGGCCCTCCGGCTTGGCCGATGACCGCATTTCCGGAGACGATGTCGGGCACGGATCACCCCTGTGGCAAAGAGCGGGCACCATGCCAGGGACGCGCGCGCCCTGGCAAGGCTCCCAGCCTCGTCATTCCGGCGTAAGCCGGAATCCAGAATCGCTAGGTCGGGACTTGATCCCCTGGACCCCGGCTTTCGCCGGGGTGACGGAAACGATGGGCAAGACCAGGCCGGGATCAGTCGAGGCGGAGGAGATGCAGGCTGAAGAGGCGGTCCGGGTCGGTCCAGGCCGTGACCGGGCGCCAGCCGCCCGCGCGGGCCAGCGCCTGGAACTCATCCACCGTGTATTTGTGCGAGTTCTCGGTATGGATGGTGTCGCCCTTGGCGAAGGCGAAGCCGCGGCCGAGCACATGCGCCGTCTGGTCGGCAAGGCTCTCAAGATACATCTCGATCCGCCCGGTCTTGGCATTCCAGACCGCGTCATGGGCGAAGCGCGAGAGATCGAACGTGCCGCGGAGTTCCCGGTTGATGCGCGAAAGAAGGTTGAGGTTGAACGCTGCGGTCACCCCGCGCGCATCGTTGTAGGCCGGGAGCAGGATCGATGCCGGCTTCTTGAGATCGACGCCGAGCAGGAACGTGCTTCCCTTGCCGAGGAGCCGCGCGGCATTCATGAGAAACGTGCGCGCCTCGTCCTGGGTCAGATTGCCGATGGTCGAGCCGGAGAAGAAGCCGAGAAGCTCGCGCCCTCGCGCTGCCTGAGGGAGCGTGCGGGTCGCAGCGAAATCGGCGATGAGCGGCAGTATGGCGAGAGAGGGATGTCGCCCCCTGAGCCACGCGGCCGCCTCCTGCAGGCTCTCGGCGGCGATGTCGATCGGAATATAGGCGGGAACGTCTTCGAGCGCGCTTAACAACAGGCTCGTCTTGCGGCTCGATCCCGAACCGAACTCGACCAGCACGCGGCCCCCGCCCGCGAGCGCGGCAATCTCCGATCCGTAGGTTTCGAGCAGCGCCGTCTCGGTCCGCGTCGGGTAGTATTCGTCGAGCTTGGTAATCTCCTCGAACAGTTCGGAGCCGCGCGCGTCGTAGAAGAAGCGGCAAGGGATGCTGCGCGGCTTGCGCGACAATCCGGCGAGCACCGCGTCGGCGAAATCGCTCGATACGCTCGCGTCGTCTTCGCGCAATTCGGCGCGGTGCGAGGCCGATCGCGGCGGGGCGTAAAGCGACACGTCACTCTCCATTACGCCGCCCCGTTCACGCGTCCTTGGCCAATCGCAAGCCGGTGAATTGCCAGCGCTGATGCGGATAGAAGAAATTGCGATAGGTGCGGCGAATGTGCCCCTCAGGCGTCACGCACGAGCCGCCCCTGAGCACGAACTGGTTGCACATGAACTTGCCGTTATATTCGCCGACGGCGCCCGGCGCCGCCTTGAAGCCCGGGTAGGGCAGGTAGGCGCTTGCCGTCCATTCCCACACATCGCCGATCATCTGGGCAAGGCCTTTGCCGCGCGTAGGCGCAAGCGGCCGCAAATGACCCGCGCCGAGCAGGCGGCCTTCGAGCGGCACGCTCGCGGCCGCCGTCTCCCACTCGAACTCGGTCGGGAGGCGCGCGCCGGCCCAGCGGGCAAACGCGTCAGCTTCGTAATAGCTGATATGGGTGACGGGCGCGGCGGGATCGACCGGGCGATAGCCGTTGAGGCTCATCTGCGCCGGGCCGCCTTCCGCCTCCTCCCAATAGAGCGGCGCGTTCCAATCTTGGCCGCGCACGACGTTCCAGCCGTCGGAGAGCCACAGCGTCGGCGTCGCGTAACCGCCGTCGGCAATGAACGCCATCCATTCGGCATTGGTGACGCAGCGGCTCCCGAGCTTGAACGGCCTGACCAGCGCCTCGTGGCGCGGGCCCTCGTTGTCATAAGCGAAACCGTTGCCGTCATGCCCGACCGCGACGACGCCGCCGGCGAAAGAGACAAAGTCGAGCGGGGCGGTTTCGCCGGCCGCGACGCCTTGACCGGCATCGCGATAAGCGGGCTTGAGCGGCTCGGCGGCAAACAGGCTCAAGATGTCGGTGAGGAGAAGCTCCTGATGCTGCTGCTCGTGATTGATTCCGAGCTCGATCAGCTCCGCCGCCGCGGGCGCAAGGTCGGTCGCGAACAGGCGGTCGAGCGCGGCATCGACGAAGGCGCGATAGGCGCGCACCTCCTCGGCGCCGGGGCGCGTCAGGAGACTGCGTTTCGGGCGCGGCTGCCGCGGCCCCACGCTCTCGTAATAGGAATTGAAGCAATATTCGAAGCGCTCATCGAAGACGCGATAGTTTTCAAGGAAGCGCTTCAGCAGGAACGCCTCGAAGAACCACGTGTTGTGCGCGAGATGCCATTTGGTCGGGCTCGCGTCGTCCATCGCCTGGGCGACCTGGTCTTCGTCGCTCAAGGGCCGGGCGAGGTCCGAGGATAGTGCGCGCGTGGCGAAGAGCCGCTCCCGCAGCGAAGACGAATCGCTTGAGGTTTTGCTTGTGGCAAAGGCTGCGCTGTGAAGGTTCATGATCGCCCTCTGGCTCGGCTGCCGCATGATGAAGCGCCCGGATTCGCCGAACCCGCGCCACCATGACCGAACGCGAGATTTACCAGCTTGTTCCACCGCGCGGAATGGTTAAGCTTCGCACAACTCCGTGAGGAGAATTGATTCCGTCACAATCCGCTATATGCAAGAAAATCGAGCCAGGGACGATACCATCATTCCGTTTGACGGCAGGCAATCGACGGCAGCCGCCGCGTTGCAGCGCGGCGTATGCCGCGCCCTTCGCGCGCTTGGGCACTCCGTCGTCACCGAACTCCCGCTCGCCAATGGTCGGCGCGCCGATGTGGTGGCGCTGTCGGGAGCGGGCGATATCGTCATCGTCGAGATCAAATCTTGCCTCCTCGACTTTCGCACCGACGGCAAGTGGGAAGACTATCTTCCCTTCTGCGACCGCCTCTATTTCGCTGTCGCGGCCGATTTCCCCTGCGAGGTCATTCCCGCCTGCGCCGGGCTCTTGCTCGCCGATCGTTACGGTGCGGAACTCGTGCGCGATCCGGTCGAAGAGCGCCTATCGGCCGCACGGCGGAAGGCGATGATGCTGAGCTTCGCGCGCGCAGCCGCGCTCCGCTTGCAGCTTCACCTCGATCCCTCTTGCGGCTTCGAGCTGTAAGCCCGCGGCCAACAATGTCATGCCCGCGAAGGCGGGCATCCAGCAATCCGTTACATTCGTTGCGAAGGCGGACTGCTGGATGGCCCGGTCAAGCCGGGCGATGACAAGAAAGAAGCGTCATGCCCGCGAAGGCGGGCATCCAGTATACTCGGGTGGGAGACGGTGATTACTGGATCGCCCGGTCAAGCCGGGCGATGACACGAGAAGATTTAAACGTTATTTCGGGGCGCGCTTGGCGAGGATCCGCTGCAATGTGCGGCGGTGCATGTTGAGGCGCCGCGCCGTCTCCGACACATTGCGATTGCAAAGCTCGTAGACCCGCTGGATATGCTCCCAGCGCACGCGGTCCGCCGACATGGGGTTCTCCGGCGGCGGCGCCTTCACGTGCGTCGTCGATGCGACGAGCGCGTTGTAGACGTCGTCGGCATCGGCCGGCTTGGCGAGATAGTCGACTGCGCCGAGCTTCACCGCCGTGACCGCGGTCGCGATATTGCCGTAGCCGGTCAGCACCACGGCGCGCGCCTCGGGGCGCACCTCTTTCAACGCGGCGATGACGTCGATGCCGTTGCCGTCGTCAAGGCGCATATCGACGACGGCGAAAGCGGGTGGACGGCGCTTGAGCGAAGAGAGGCCGTCCTCGACCGAGGCCGCCGCCTCGACCTCGAAGCCGCGCGCTTCCATGGCGCGAGCGAGCCGGGCAAGAAAGGCGCGATCGTCGTCTACGATGAGAAGAGTATTGTCAGGGAGAGCGTCGGGACTGGTCGCAGACAAGGCCTGTTGAGTTCCCATCTCGCACGATCCTTAGGCAAACGACCCGCAAAGCGCGGAAAATCCGGCAATTGTCGCTTCCGTCCGCGATAGCCGCCTAGACCTAGGCATTCTTTGCGAGAACGGCAAGCCCATCGCGTCCCTTGGACGCAGGCGGCCGGCTCGTGCCTTTTGGCTCCTTCTCGGGAGCGTGCTCGAACTTCGCCCGCGGCCAAGCGACCGTCACCGCCGCGCCGCCTTTGGGCCGGTTGGCAAGCTCGAGCCGGGCGCCCGAACGTTCGAGCAACGTCTTGGCGATGAAGAACCCGAGGCCCAACCCGACATGTTCGTCGTCCGATTCGGGTCCATCGCCATGGACGGGCCGCGTCGTGACGAAAGGTTCGCCGAGCTGCGAGAGCACGTTCGGCGGGAAGCCCGCTCCGTCGTCGGCGATGACGATCCTCACCTCGGCGTCCGACCACTCTGCCTCGACATCGACCGCGCTCGCGGCGAAATCGACGGCGTTCTCAACGAGATTGCCGAGGCCGTAGAGCACGCCCGGATTGCGCTCGGTCACCGGTTCGGGACGGGCGGCGCCGCGGGCGATCTCATCGTCAGCCGGCCCGAGCCTTATCTCGATCGGCACGCCCAACAGGCGGTGCGGCGACACGACCTCCTCGATCAGGTGACTGAGCGTGAGCCGCGACACGATCAGATCGCGCTGCTCGCCGCCGCCGCCGATCTCGGCGAGGATATGGCGGCAGCGCTCGGCCTGCGCCCTGAGCAGCGTGAGATCCTCGTAATGCGGATCGTCGGGTCTTGCGCCGCGCATCAACTCCTTGGTCACGACCGCGATGGTCGCGAGCGGCGTGCCAAGCCCATGCGCCGCGGCGGCGGCGAGACCGTCGAGCGCGGAGAGCTTCTGCTCGCGGGCAAGCACCATCTCGGCGGCGGCGAGCGCCTTGGCCATGCGCCGCGCTTCCTCCGCCGTGCGCCAGGAATAGAAGCCAATGAACAAGATTCCGGAGACGACCGCTGCCCACACCCCCATCACATAGGGGAAGGGAAGCAGGAGCCTGGTGTGGTGGAACCAGGGAAGCGGATAGTGAAAACTGGTGAGCACCGTGGCGGCGACGATGGCAAGTCCCCCGAGCGCCGCCGTAATCCGGAGCGGAAGCGTCGAGGCCGACACTGTGACCGGAGCGATGAGCAGGAAGGCAAACGGGTTCTGCAGGCCGCCGGTCAGGTAGAGCAGCGCGGCAAGTTGGAGAATATCGTAGCCGAGCATGGCGAAAGCGAAATTGCTCGCAAGCCGTTTGCTCGCGGGGTAGCGCAAGCGCAGAACCACATTGAGCGCAGCCGACAATGCGATGAAGACGAGGCAGCCCGCGATCGGCAAATCGATACCGAGCACCCAAAAGGCTCCGATCACGGTGAATCCCTGACCGAGCACGGCGAGCCAGCGCAAGCGAACGATCGTTTGCAGCCTGAGCCTGGTCTCGCCCTGCCTGAGCCAGGCAGGAACGGTGCGGCGGATGGTTTGACTATTGTCGACGGCAGCCATACCTGAATTCTACCACGGCGAAGCAGTCATAATTCCGACAAAGCGAGCGCGCAGCGCAAAGCCATGAACGAGAAGGTCAGCAAGTTTGCCGCAGGAAGCGGCGCGGCTCCGACCGGGGCCGCACAGTCTCGCGTCCCGGCCGAGGTGCGCGACCTGACCAAGACTTACGGCGCCGTCACCGCCGTTGACCGCATCAGCTTCACGCTCGTGGAGGGAACGACGGTTGCGCTTCTGGGCGGCAACGGCGCCGGCAAGACGACGACCATCGCCATGCTGCTCGGCCTCGTCGTGCCGAGTTCGGGCGAGGTCCGCGTGTTCGGCGAGGACGTGAGCCGCCATCGCGGCCGGGTGGCCCATCGCATGAATTTCCAGAGCCCCTATGTCGATCTCCCGGCGCGGCTGACAGTCAAGCAGAACCTCACGGTTTATGCCGGTCTCTACGGCATTGCCAATGCGGCCGAACGTATCGCCTATATCGCGCAAGATTTGCAGATCGCGCCGCTGCTCGATCGGGCGACGGGCAAGCTCTCGGCCGGACAGAAGACGCGCGTGGGCCTCGCCAAGGCCCTTCTCAACGCGCCCGACCTTCTCCTCCTCGACGAGCCGACCGCCTCCCTCGATCCGGACACCGCCGACTGGATCCGGCACAAGCTCAAGAACTATGCCGAGACGCGCGGAGCCACCCTGCTCATTGCCTCGCACAACATGGCCGAGGTCGAGCGGCTTGCCGATCGCGTCATCCTGCTCGATCAGGGCCGCATCATCGAGGACGAGACACCGGCCGCGCTGATTGCGACTTACGGTCGGGAGACGCTGGAGGAAGTGTTTCTCGACGTGGTGCGCGGCCGCGCGCGAGGGGAGTCCGATCGCGCCGAAAGAGAACGGAAAGCATCGTGAGCACGGCGCGCGACAGAACCGAAGGCGCGGTGCCGATCGTGCTGGTTCCGACCGGACTTGGCGCCTCGCTTCGCCGCATCGGCGCTCTGCTCGAGCGCTACATGTTTCTCCTGCGGAGCTCCGGCATCCGCCTCGTCGAGCTGCTCTACTGGCCGTTCCTGCAGATGCTCACTTGGGGCTTCCTCCAGACCTACTTGGCGCAGACCAACAGTCCGGTGGCGCAAGCCGCCGGCGTCCTGATCGGCTCGGTCCTGCTCTGGGACATTCTGTTCCGTTCGAAGATCGGCTTCTCGACCACCTTCATCGAGGAAATGTGGGCGCGCAATCTCGGCAATCTCCTCATCAGCCCGTTGCGGCCTTTCGAACTCGTCGTCGCGCTCGCTCTTTGGAGCGTGATCCGTCTTTCGGTAAGCATGATCCCGGTCGCGTTTGCCGCCTATCTCATCTTCGGCTTCAATCTCCTCGACCTCGGGCTTTCGCTTGCCGCCTTCTTCGCCGTCCTCGTTCTCACGAGCTGGTCGCTCGGGCTCATTTCGGCGGGCGTGATCTTGCGCTATGGCCTCGGCGCCGAGGAGCTCGCCTGGTCGCTCGCCTTTCTGCTTCTGCCGATCTGCTGCGTGTACTATCCCGTGTCGGTGCTGCCGGACTGGCTGCAGCCGATCGCGCTCGCCCTGCCGCCGACCCACGTGTTCGAGGGCATGCGCGCGATCCTGCTCGAGCACCGCTTCGATGCCAACGATCTGTGGTGGGCGCTCGGCCTGAACGTCGTCTATCTCGTCATCGGCTATGTCGTCTTCAGCCGGTTTCTCGCCAGCGCGCGCGTCAACGGCACGCTTCTGCAATTGGGTGAATAGATGCGCGGCCGCTTCCTTGTCGTCATCGTCGCGGGCCTTCTGATCGGCGCCATCGTCGGCGCGGCCCTGCTCGCTCTCACCGAGAAGGGATCGGAGCAGTTGGTCGCAACATCGGGCAAGGCGCTGATCGGCGGCCCGTTCACTCTCGTCGATCAGAACGGAAAGACCGTGACCGATCAGGATTTCCGCGGGCGCTTCATGCTCGTCTTCTTCGGCTTCACCCATTGCCCCGACATCTGCCCGGCCGAACTCCAGGTCATGTCGCAGAGCCTCGCCGCGCTCGGGCCGAAGGCGGAGGAGGTGGCGCCGATCTTCATCACGCTCGACCCCGAGCGCGACACGCCCGAGGTCGTGGGCGCCTACGTCAAGAATTTCGACCCGCGCTTCCTCGGCCTCACCGGCTCGCCGGAAGCCGTCGCCGCGGCGGCCAAGGCCTATCGCATCGCCTATTCGAAATTCCAGGACGACCCGGCGTCGAGCAATTACAGCATCGACCACTCGGCGCTTGTTTATCTGATGGGCAAGGACGGCGAATATGTCACCCATTTCGCCTACGGCACGCCGCCCGACAAGATGACGGACGAGCTCAAGCGCTACCTTTAGCCGCGGACGCCCCGCGACATCCTGTCATTGCAGTGCAGCATAGAATCGCCATTTGATTCTGCAATGCAGCATTCATGCTATCTTCGGAGGGGGAGGGACGATTCGTGCTGTACCATCTCTACGAGCTCAACCGGGCGGCCTTGAGCCCTGCGCGGGCGGCGGCTGACGCCTATCGTCTGCTCTTCCGCAATCCGCTCAATCCCGCCTATCACACGCCCCTCGGCAGAAGCGCTGCGGCCGCGCTCGAACTCTTCGAGCGCACTACGCGCCGCTACCGGAAGCCGTCCTGGGGTATCGACAGCGTCGAGGTGAGGGGCCGCGAGACCGCCGTCAGGGAGCGGATCGTCCTCTCAAAGCCGTTCTGCACTCTCGTCCATTTCGAGCGCGAGGTGTCGGCTTGGCGCCGCAGCGACCCCAAGATCCTCCTCGTCGCGCCCATGGCCGGGCATTTCGCCACGCTTCTGCGCGGGACGGTCCGCGATCTTCTTCCGCATTACGAGGTCTATGTCACCGAATGGCAGGACGCGCGCTTCGTCCCGCGCGCGGAAGGGCCCTTCGACCTCGACGTCTACATCGATTATATTATTGATTTTCTTCGAGTGTTTAGGGGAAACGTGCATGTGATGGCGGTGTGCCAGCCGGCCGTTCCCGTCTTTGCCGCCGTCTCGCTTCTCGAAGCGATGGGCGACTCCGCAAGCCCACGCTCGATGATTCTCATGGCCGGCCCGATCGACGTGCGCGCAAACCCGACCGCGGTCAATCGCTTTGCCGAGGCCCGCACCATCGAATGGTTCGAGCGCAACGTCATCACTCAGGTGCCGTGGCCCTACCCCGGGGTGATGCGCATAGTCTATCCGGGCTTCCTCCAGCTCAGCGGCTTCATGGGCATGAATTTCGACCGCCACGTCTCGGCCCATCGCGACCTGTTTCACAATTTGATCCGGGGCGACGGCGATTCCGCCGACAAGCATCGCGAGTTCTACGACGAGTTTCTCGCCGTCATGGACCTTGCGGCCGAGTACTACCTTCAGACCATCGAGACCGTGTTTCTCAAGCACAAGCTTGCCAAGGGCGAGATGCTGCACCGCAACCGCCCGGTCGATCCGAGCAGGATCAAGAGGGTGGCGCTGATGACGGTGGAAGGCGAAAAGGACGACATCACGGGGGTGGGCCAGACCGAGGCTGCCCAAACCTTGTGCACCAGCCTCCCCGAAGCCTTGCGCGCGCACCACGTGCAACCGGGGGTAGGCCATTATGGCGTCTTCAACGGATCGCGCTTCCGGGGCGAGATTCTCCCGAAAATCCGCGATTTTATCGCGGTCAACCAGCGCCCCAGAGGCTTCATGTCGCGGGTCTTCCGCGCCTTTGCCTAAAGCTCAGGCGAGCGTTCCCCGAACACCCTGTGCTACTCTGGCTCCCGCCGAATCGGGGGATCGTCGGCAGTAGGGAGCGTATCGATGTTAAGGCGGCTTAATCTCGCGCGCGGCGAGACCATCGAGGTCAAGATCCGCGGGTTGGACATCCCCATGCTTCTCCGGCGAAGCGCGCGGGCGCGACGCTTCAGCCTGCAAGTGAACGAAGCGCGCCGCGGCGCCACGCTCACCATGCCGCTCTATTCGAGCTTCGCCGACGCCGATGAGTTTCTTTCGCGCCATCTCGACTGGCTGAAGGAGCGCGTCGCCAAATTGTCGGCGCCGGTGCCCTTCACTCATGGCGCGATCATTCCCTTGCGCGGCAGGGCGCACGTGCTGCGCTTCGCGGGCGTCGTGCACCGCCGCGGCGTGGTGTGGATCGAGGCCGCCGAGGACGCGAGGGCGGCTCCCGCTTGGCCGGACGGCGCGCGCGTCGGCGTGCGGCGCTTGCCGCGCCTCTACGTGTCGGGCGCCGAGGAGCATGCGCCGCGCCGGCTGCTCGACTGGCTGAAGCGTCAGGCCCATCTCGACCTGAAGGCGCGCGTCGAATTCCATGCGCGGCGTCTCGACCTCGCGCCGAAGCGCATCTTCGTCCGCGACCAGACCACGCGTTGGGGATCGTGCTCGACCTCGGGCGCGCTCTCCTTCTCCTGGCGGCTCGTGCTGGCGCCGCCCTTCGTGCTCGACTACCTCGCCGCGCACGAAGTCGCCCATCTCGCCAACATGAATCATGGGCCCCGCTTCTGGGCTCTCGTCGCGAGCACCATGCCCCGCTACGAACAGGCGAAGGCCTGGCTCGGCAAGCACGGCGGGAGCTTGCATTGCTTTGGCGGGGAAGGGACCAAGCCCTCCTCGCGCACTTCGCCGAAGCGCAGCATCGAATAGTTTGGGGCTAGCGCCCGGAGAAAAATCCGAACATGCGGCCGAGGAACGGCGTTTCGCCGGAGTTCCCCGTGTCCTGCCACGGCAGCGCCGCCATGGCTTCGGGATAGCGCGCGCCGTGCGCGCCAGGGAGCGGCAGCGGGGTCATGTCCTCGTGCGCGTAGGCCATCACGTCATGCCACAGAAGCGCCGGGAGCGTTCCGCCCGTGACCTTCTTCATCTTTCTGCCGTCGTCGTTGCCGATCCAGACCCCGCCGACATAGTGGGCGGTGTAGCCGACGAACCAGGCATCGCGAAAACTCTGCGTCGTTCCGGTCTTGCCGGCTGCCTCATGTCCTTCGATCGCGGCCTTCTGCCCCGTGCCGAAGCTGAGCGTGCCGCCCAACATGTCGTTCATCGCCGCAACATTGCCCGGCGCGACGACCTGGCCCGTGGTCGAGCGCTTGCGCGCGTAGAGCACCTTGTCGTCGCCGTCGCGGACGCGCGCGATGATATGGGGCAGGGCGCCTCGTCCGCCATTGGCGAAGGGCGCGTAGGCGCCGGTCAGTTCGAGCAGCGTCACCTCCGACGTTCCGAGCGCGATGGAGGGTTGCTCGTGCAGCTTGGAATGGATGCCGAGCCGCTCCGCCGTGTTCGCGACCCGCGCCGGTCCGACTTTTGCCGTGATCCTGACCGCGACAGTATTGACCGAATGAGCGAGGCTGTCGCGTAAGGTGATCTCGCCGCGATACTTGCCGGTGTAGTTGCGCGGCGACCAACCGGCGACCGTCACCGGCCCATCATAGGCGCGCGAGTCGGGCGAATAGCCGGCCTCGAGAGCGGCAAGATAGACGAAAGGCTTGAAAGCCGAGCCCGGCTGGCGGTGGGCCTTCACCGCCCGGTCGAACGGGCTCGTCGAATAGGCGCGGCCGCCGACCAGCGCCTTGACGCCGCCCTGAGGATCGAGCACGACGACGGCGCCTTCGCTCGCGGCCAGCTTTTCGCCTTCGCTGTCGAGGATGCGCCGGAGCGCCTGCTGCGAGGCGCGCTGGAGGGCGGGATCGATCGTGGTCTCGACGAAGAGATCGCCGTGATGCTCGCCGATAAGCTCCGGCAGAAGCTCGGCCACCCAATCGACCGCGTAGGAATAGCCCGTGTCGTCGTCCTTGGCCGAGAGGCTGAGCGTCTCCTTGTTTGCGCTTCCGGCCTGCTCCTCGGTGAGGTAGCCCGCCTCGACCATGTTATCGAGCACCTCATCGACGCGGGCTTCGGCGCGCTTTTCACTCCGTGTCGGCGCGTAGCGCGAAGGCGCTTTCAGCAGTCCCGCAAGCAGCGCCGCCTGGGGCAGCGTCACGTAGCGCGACGACTTGCCGAAATAGCGGCGCGATGCCGCCTCGACCCCGTAAGTGCCGCCGCCGAAATAGACGCGGTTTAGATAGAGTTCGAGGATCTCGTCCTTGGAGAAGCGCCGCTCGAGCCACACCGCATAGACCGCCTCTTCGAACTTGCGCGAGAGGGTGCGTTTCGGCGTCAGGAACAGGTTCTTGGCGAGCTGCTGGGTGATGGTCGAGCCGCCCTCGACCACGGCGCCTGAGACTGCATTGCGAAGCGAGGCGCGGACAAGCCCGAGTGGATCGACGCCGAAATGGGCGTAGAAGCGGCGATCCTCGGTCGCGAGCACGGCCTGCACCAGGTAAGGCGGGAGCTCGGAAAGCGGCATGTGCCCGCGGCGCAAGCCCCGCTCAGCGAGCACGCTGCCGTCTTGGGCGAGCACGGTGACATTGGGCGGCCGGTCGTCGAGCGCGGCGCTTCGAGGGTCGGGCATCTGCACGACGATGAAAGTCACCGCCGCGGCGATGATGGCAATGCTCCATGCCGCGGCGCGCGCCGAATGGCGCAGCGCGCGGGCGCGCCAGGGATGGCGCCGCGCCCAGCGCTTGAGGCGCGAAGGCTTCCGGCGCGGGGAGGCAGGCTTGCTCTTGGTTTCAAAATGAGGCTCGATCCGGCGCTGACTCTTCGCTCCGGAATTCCCCCTCGCCCGCGCGCCCTTCATCTGGCTCCCGCCCCGTTTCCCGACCGACGGTGGCGAGCCTAGGCGTTCCGCCTTGATACGGCGTTAACCACGCAGGTTCAGTTGTGCAGCGTCAGCGTCTCCTGTCCCCTCAAGAACCAAACTCCGCCATGGCCGGGCTTGAGGTACTGAGAAGTATCCCGAACGCCGCAGGCTAGACGTCGAGATTGGCGACTTGGAGGGCGTTCGCCTGGATGAACTCGCGACGAGGCTCGACCACGTCGCCCATCAGCCGCGAGAAGATGTCGTCGGCGTCCTCGCCCTCCTTGATCTTGACCTGGAGGATGGTGCGCGTGTCGAGGTCGAGCGTGGTGTCCCACAGCTGCCCGGGGTTCATCTCGCCGAGGCCCTTGTAGCGCTGGAGCGTCAGCCCTTTCCGCCCCGCCGTCATGACCGCATCGAGGAGCTCGCTCGGGCCGTGCACGGCAAGGCTCGTGTCCTTGCGCTTCAGCGCCGCGGGCCTGGCATAGACTTCTTGCAGGTGCTCGGCGAAGCCGTCGAGCTTCAGCGCATCGGCCGAGGCGATGAACGGACCGTCGATCAGGTGGGTCTCCATGACGCCGCGCAATTCGCGCGAGAAACGCAAACCGCCCTCCGGCAGGGCCACGCCGTGCCAGCCGCGCTCTGTCTCCTCCGACAGGGCGTCGAGCCGCTTGGCGATATAGGCGGCCGCCGCTTGCGCCTGCTTGAGGTCCTTCAGCACCTTCGGATTGAGCGCGCCGGCGATGGCCGCCTGTTCGACGATGAAGCGTGGATAGCGGCTGTGCAGACCTTTTAGGATCGCCCCGATCCGCCGTGCCGTTTCGACGATGTCGCGGAGATCGGCCGATGCGCGCGTCGCGCTCGCGCCGGTGACGAGCACGGCGTCCTCCAGCCCCTCGCCGATGAGATAGTCCTCGAGCGCCTTCTCGTCCTTGAGATAGCGTTCCGACTGACCGCGCTTCACCTTGTAGAGCGGCGGCTGGGCGATGAACAAATGCCCGGCCTCGACCAGCTGCTGCATCTGCCGGTAGAAGAAGGTGAGCAGCAGCGTGCGGATATGGGCGCCGTCAACGTCGGCGTCGGTCATGATGATGACCTTGTGATAGCGGAGCTTGCCGAGATCGAACTCGTCGTGGCCGATGCCGGTGCCGAGCGCGGTGATGAGCGTTCCGATCTCGGCGCTCGACAGCATCTTGTCGAAGCGCGCCCGCTCGACATTGAGGATTTTGCCGCGCAAGGGGAGCACGGCCTGGAAGGCGCGGTCGCGCGCCTGCTTGGCGCTGCCCCCGGCCGAGTCGCCCTCGACCAGGAACAGCTCGGACTTGGCGGGATCGCGCTCCTGGCAATCGGCGAGCTTGCCGGGAAGCGAGGCGAGGTCGAGTGCGCCCTTGCGGCGGGTCAGCTCGCGGGCTTTGCGCGCGGCCTCGCGCGCGGCCGCCGCCTCGACGATCTTCTGAACGATGTTGCGCGCCTCGCCCGGATTCTCCTCGAACCAGCCCGACAGCGCGTCGGCCATGACGCTCTCGACCACGGGGCGCACTTCCGAGGAGACGAGCTTGTCCTTGGTCTGGCTCGAGAATTTGGGATCAGGCACCTTGACCGAAAGCACGCAAGTGAGCCCCTCGCGGGCATCGTCGCCGGTCAGCGCCACTTTCTCCTTCTTGGCGATGCCGGACTCCGCGGCATAAGTGTTCACGGTGCGGGTCAGCGCCGCGCGGAAGCCCGCAAGATGCGTGCCGCCGTCGCGTTGCGGGACGTTGTTGGTGAAGCAGAGCACGTTCTCGTGGTAGCTGTCGTTCCACCACAGCGCGGCCTCGACGGAAATTTTCTGCTGCTCCTTCGCCACGACGATCGGCTCTTGGATCAGCGGGTGCTTGGTGCGATCGAGGTAGCGCACGAAAGCGCGCAAGCCCCCCTCGTAACGCATCTCCTCGAGCTTCGGCTCGACGCCGCGATTGTCCGACAGCACGATGCGCACGCCCGAATTCAAGAACGCAAGCTCGCGCAAGCGATGCTCGAGCGTCGAATAGTCGAACTCGACCATGGTGAAGGTCTTGCCGCTCGGCACGAAGGTGATGCGCGTGCCGGTCTTGGCGGCCACGTCGCCGACAGGCTTGAGCGGCGCTTGCGCCACCCCGTCGGCGAAGCGCATGAAATGCTCCTTGCCGTCGCGCCAGATGATGAGATCGAGCTTGGAGGAGAGCGCATTGACGACCGAGACGCCGACGCCATGCAGTCCGCCCGACACCTTGTAGGAGTTCTGGTCGAACTTCCCGCCGGCATGGAGCTGCGTCATGATGACTTCGGCGGCCGAGACGCCTTCGCCTTTGTGGATCTCGGTCGGGATGCCGCGCCCATTGTCCTCGACAGTGACCGAGCCGTCGGCGTTCAGGGTGACGGTGATCTCGTCGCAGAAGCCCGCGAGCGCCTCGTCGATCGCGTTGTCCACGACCTCGTAGACCATGTGATGCAGACCCGAGCCGTCATCGGTGTCGCCGATATACATGCCCGGCCGCTTGCGCACGGCGTCGAGGCCCTTCAGCACTTTGATCGATTCCGCGCCGTACTCGGAGGAAGCGGCATCCTTGCGTTTTGAGGCTGTCGTCATGGTTCCCTGGAAGTCGTTTTTGGCATCTTGGCGGGGCCGCCCGAGGCCCCATGAATCAGGCTCCGATCATACCCCGATTCACGCCGAAAATTTGCGCTTCTTGGATGAGGGGTGCGAACAAGTCGCGGTCGGTCCCGGTCATCCAGGCCTGGCACTTGAGGGCCAGAATCTGGCCAAAAAGGGCCTCTCTTCGCGCCTCGTCGAGATGGGCCGCGACTTCGTCGAGGAGAACGAGGGGGGCGATCCCGTCGAGCGCCTTGATGAGCTCGGCCTTGGCGAGCATGAGGCCGACGAGGAGGGCCTTTTGCTCGCCCGAGGAGCACTGCGCGGCAGGCGCCTCGTTCGGCCCATGAAAGACAATAAGGTCGCTCAGATGCGGTCCTTCAAGGGCTCTCGCGGCCGCCCTGTCGCGCTCGCGGCCCTCTTCGAGACGGCGGCGAAATTCGTCCTCGACTTCGGTCGCCGAGCGCGTGCCAAGGGCTCCCTCGAGCCGTCCTTCGAGCGCGACCGCGGCCCAAGGGAAGGGGCCATCGCCGCGCTCCGTGCGCATGCGCTCGACCAAGCCCGCGAGCCGCGCCGTCGCCTCGAGCCGGGCCGCCGCGATCGCAACCCCGGCTTCCGCCATCTGCTCCTCCAGCCCCTCGAACAGGGCGCGCGAGCCCTCGCGCATCTGGAACAGCCGGTTCCTCTGCCGCATCGCCCGGTCGTAGCGGCCAAGAGGGCTCCGCATCTTGGGATCGACGGCAAGCACGAGCCGGTCGAGAAAGCGCCGCCGCTCGGACGCCGGGCCCGTGAACAATCCGTCCATGGCCGGGATCAGCCAGACGAGATTGACATATTCGGCAAGCGCGCCCGCGCTCCGCTCCTTGCCGGCGATGCGCACGGTGCGGCCCGCCATCTCCTCGCGCTCGCCCGCGGCGAGCCCGGTGCCGATCTCGACCTCGTCCCCGCGCGACACGACGCGGGCCGCGACCGCGAAGCCGCCGGCGCCGTCTTTGCGGCAAAGCTCGTCATAGTGGCGCCCGCGCAAGCCATGGCCCGGGCCGAGCAGCGAGACCGCTTCGAGCAGATTGGTCTTGCCCGCGCCGTTCGCGCCCACGAGCACGACCGGCCGGGCGTCGAGCTCGAGCTCGGCCCGCGCATAGTTGCGGAAATCGGTGAGCTTCAGGCTGCGGACGAAGAGCAAGGTCTTGGCCGGGTCGCCGGCGATCGCCTGAACTGTGCCCTCTCCCTTGCGCTTAGCCTTCATACCCGCATCGGCATCAGCACATAGAGCGCGGCCGCATCCTTGCCGTCGCGCACCATGGTGGGGGAACCCGGATCGGCGAGAAGGAACTCGGCCGTGCCGCTCTCGAGCTGCTGCGAAATGTCGAGCAGGTAGCGGGCGTTGAAGCCGATCTCGAGCGGGTCGAAGTCGTATTCGACGGGAAGCTCCTCGGTAGCGCTGCCGCTATCGGGATTGTTGACCGAAAGGGTGAGCTTGCCGTCGGTGATCGTGAGCTTGACCGCGCGGCCCTTGTCGCTCGAAAGCGTCGAGACGCGATCGACGGCCTGGGCGAAGGCGGCGTTATCGACCTCCATCTTCTTGTCGTTCGCCTGCGGAATGACCCGCTCGTAATCGGGAAAGGTGCCGTCGATCAGTTTCGAGGTGAGCACCACGCGCGCGGTCGATACGCGGATTTTCGACGGCGAAAGTTCGACGCGAACCTCGCCCTCGCCATTCTCGACGAGCTTGGCGAGTTCGACCACGGTCTTGCGCGGCACGATCACGCCCGGCATGTCCTTTGCGCCCGGCGGCAGCGGCAATTCGATCTGGGCGAGCCGGTGGCCGTCGGTTGCGACCGCGCGCAACACCGCCTTGCCTCCGCTCTGCGCGGCGTGGAGATAGATGCCGTTCAAGTAGTAGCGCGTCTCCTCGGTCGAGATGGCGAAGCGCGTCTTGTCGATCAGGCGCTTGAGCTCGGAGGCGGGGAGGCTGAAGCTGTGGCCGAGATCATCGACGCTGAGCGCGGGGAAGTCGTCGGCCGGAAGCGTTTGCAGCGAGAATTGCGCCGGCCCGCTCGTGATGGCGAGGCGTCCCTGTTCCCCGTCCCGCGCAAGCTCGATATCGGCGCCCTCAGGCAGCTTGCGCACGATGTCATGGAACATATGGGCGGGAACGGTGGTGGCGCCTTCGCCCTTGGTCCGAACCGGCACGGTCTCGACCAGCTCCATGTCGAGGTCGGTCGCGGTGAGCTTGAGCTCGTTCCTGGCGGCGGCGACGAGGACATTGGACAGGATGGGAATGGTGTTACGGCGTTCCACCACGCTCGCCACATGGGCGAGCGCCTTGGCAAGTCCGGGTTTGTCGATGGTGAGCCGCATAGTGCCCGATCCCAAAAAAGTGACGATTTCCGCCGCTAAGCTCAGCCTTGGCCGAAGCGCTTCTGCTCCAGTCCGACCCTGACGAAGGCGTTGATGAGGTCCCCTAGCGCCTCGACCTTGACGCGAGAGCGGGCAATTTGCAAGAGCGGGAGGGGGGACGCCTTGGCTTGGGACCCAAGCCCCCCAACCCGTCTTCCCCCATTATTCGCGCAAGAGGCGTTTCAGAAGCTCGATCTCCTCGCGGAGCTGGGTGTCGTCGTTCATCAACTGCTCGATCTTGCGGATCGCGTGCAGGACGGTGGTGTGGTCGCGGTTGCCGAACCGGCGCCCGATTTCGGGCAGGGAGCGCGAGGTGAGGAGCTTGGCCAGATACATGCCGATCTGTCGCGGCCGCACGATCGATCGGTTGCGTCGTCCCGACAGGAGATCGCCCCGGTTGACGCCGTAATGCTTCGAGACCGTGCGCAGGATATCGTCGATGCGAACCCGCCGCGGCTCCGTCCCGCGCATCAAATCGCGCACGATCTGCTCCGCGGTCTCGATCGTCACCGGCTGATCGGTGAGTTGAAAGCTCGCGCGCAAGCGGTGGACCGCCCCTTCGAGCTCGCGGCCGCTTTCGGTCAAGCGCTCGGCGAGGAAGGCAAGCACGATCTCGGAAATGGAGAGGCCCCTGGTCTCGGTGCAAGCCTCGACCGCCCTCTTCTCGAGGATCTTGTGGCGCAAATCGTAGTCCATGGAGCCGATCTCGGCGACGAGGCCCCCGCCGAGGCGTGAGCGCATGCGCATGTCGAGCTTGTCGAGCTGGGTCGGAGCGCGGTCGGCGGCGACGATCACCTGGCGGCCGCCGTCGATCAGGGAATTCAGGGTGTGACAAAACTCCTGCTGGATGGTCGGGCCTTGCAGGAACTCCATGTCGTCGATGAGGAGAATGTCGATCTTGCGCAGCTTCTCCTTGAAGGCGAGCGCATCGCGCGCGCGCAAGGCCTGCACGAAGCCCGACATGAAGCGCTCGGCGGTGAGGTAGAGCACTTGCGACTCGGGTTTGCGCTTCTTCACGTCCCAGGCGATGGCGTGCAGCAGGTGGGTTTTGCCCAAGCCGACATTGCCGTGCACGAAGAGGGGATTGAACAGAGGCTGGGGCGCCGAGAACGCGCCCGCCACCTCTTGCGCCGCCGCGTAGGCGAGGCGGTTCGAGGTTCCGACCATGAAGCTCGCGAAACTGAGCCGTGGATCGAGCGGCGAGCCCTCGAAGCCGCCATAGCCGGTCCGAAGCGGCAGCTGCAGCGGCGCGGCTTCCGGCGCCGGCGGCTCGGGGTTGCGCCGTAGCCGCGGCTGTTCTTTGGGAAGCTCGACGCCGAAATGGGGCTGCCTCACCCTGAACTCAACCCGTTCGACGTCGGGCCACTCGGCGCGCGAGAGTCTTAAGACGAAGTCGTAATAGTGCGAGCGGAGCCAGTTGCGCAGGAAGCGAGTCGCCACGGTGAGATGGACGACCTCGCCATCCACCTGATCGACCTCGACCCCCCTGAACCAACTGGCAAAAACGTCTTCTCCAAGCTCAGCGCGTAACCGGCTCTTGACCCTCGCCCAAGCATCGCCTGGGGCGCCCTGCTCCTGCTGTGCCACGGTTCCTGCTCTTTCCCATTCTTTTGGTTCGCGCCGTTACGCACCGCACGCCTCACACATGAGCAGTCAACAAGATCGACGCGGACAGTCATGACCGTCCCTATGACTTAATCCTAACCCTAGCTTTGCTGCCAGGGTAGGCCAGCCGCTTTCCACCCCGCAAGGTCCCCGCGATGCCTGCCGTCGTCGAGCGGTCCTTCGAACCCGCAAGCGACGTTGTGGCACGCGCGGTACCCGATTTCCGCCATTGCCTTGGCTGCAGCCCGACTCCGGCTTCCCGACCGGCAAATAAAGAAGAGTTCGTCATTGAGGCCCACACCGAGCGCCTTGAGGTCACCGGCCAGGCGCTCCGCGAAGCGCGGGTCGATCGCCTGATCGGGAAACGTTTGCCACTCGACGAGGAGCGGCCGTTTGCCCACAGGCCCGAGGTCCGGAAGTCCCACATAGGTCCACTCTGCGCGGGTTCGTACATCGACGAGTTGGGACCGAGGATCGGATTGGAGGGTCTTCCAGACCGTCTCCACGTCGACATCGTCAATTCCCTTCTCGTCGTTCTGTGAGTTCAAGGAAACGCCCTCTCACGAGAAACAAGACACGACGTAAGAACAAATTTGGCGGCCGGTACGACAGGTAGTAGCTAGAAGGCGAGCAAGGCCCGGGCCACCCACAGATTATGCTCTAACGTTCCACAAATTTTCCCCTCTCCTTGCACCGAAGACAATAAAAACCTCTCCCGGCAACTACCAGGTGAAGGGTACTCAATTGTGAAGGAGGAGGACGCCTCGTTCTGATGATTGAACTATACACATGGCCAATACGCCGATCAAGCGAGCGGCCGCCAACTGCGTGGGGATATGCCTCGGTGACGCGGTCCCGAACCTGATCGCACAAGTCTCTGTCTGGCAAGCGCGATTCATCGAAGCATCAATTGCGCCCAGCATAGCGCGGACGATCACTCTTGAGCGCAGCGTTGCACGAATCCTTTTTGCAGGCGAGTCGGGAGATTCGCGCCACGCTCATCGGCCGCTTTGCCGAGACGACACAAGCGGTTGAAATCGTCATTGAATCGACAAGAGAGAAGAGCGAGACCACGCGTCGTCTGTTGCCAGGGGGCAACAGGCGCGGTTTTTTTGTTAGCGCGCTCCCATCGCGCCGACGCGCTTGGCGAGCCGCGAGACTTTGCGCGATGCCGCCCGGCGATGCGCGACGCCCTTCTGCGCCGCCCGCGCGATGACGGGCTCCGCTTCCTTCAGCGCGGCGGCGGCCGCCGCCTTGTTGCCGGAGGCAATCGCCTCCTCCACTTTGCGGACGGAGCTCCTGAGGCGGGTCCGCCGCGCCTTGTTGACGGCGGTCCGGCGGGTTGCCTGGCGCGTGGCTTTCTTCGCCGATTTCGTATTGGCCATGAGATTTCGTCCTAAAAACGCGCGCGGAGGATAAGCCAGCGCGACAAGAGGTTTGGGCTGATCGGGGTGCTGTATAACGAGCGCCTTGGGAAGCGTCAACCGGGGCCGCGAACGGCCTCGGCGCTCCTCGGAGGCGATTGACAGCGGGACCGCAGGGTGGCTTCTGCTCTCGCGGCTCTAGGGAGAGGGGCCCCGCGAGGCTCAAGAAAGCGTTCTGATGCGAGTTTTGGTCACCGGCGCCGCCGGCTTCATTGGCTACCACACGGCGGCGCGGCTTCTCGACCGCGGCCACGCGGTCATCGGCTTCGACAATCTCAGCCCCTATTACGACGTGTCGTTGAAGGAGGCCCGGCTCAAGCGGTTGATGGCGCAGGAGCGGTTCTCCTTCGTCAAAGGCGATCTCGCCGACCGGGCCGTCGTCGAGGCGACCTTCGTCGAGGAGCGGCCCGACCGCGTCATTCATCTCGCCGCGCAGGCCGGCGTCCGCTACTCGCTCGACCACCCGCACGCCTATATCAGCTCGAACGTGACCGGCTTCCTTCACGTGCTCGAAGGCTGCCGCCACCACGGGATCGAGCACCTCGTCTATGCCTCGACGAGCGCGGTGTATGGCGCGAACCAGAAGCTCCCCTTCGCCGTCAGCGACAATGTCGATCACCCGGTGAGCCTCTATGGAGCCACCAAGAAGGCGAACGAGCTGATGGCGCATTCCTATGCTCATCTGTTCGGCATGCCCGTGAGCGGCTTGCGCTTCTTCACCGTTTACGGGCCCTGGGGCCGGCCCGACATGTCGCTCTTTTTGTTTACCCGCAGTATTCTCGCCGGCGAACCGATCAAGGTGTTCAACTACGGCCAGCACTCGCGCGACTTCACCTATATCGACGATGCCGTCGAAGGCGTGCTCCGCACCCTCGATGTTGTCGCGACCCCCAATCCCAACTGGAACGCCGCAAATCCCGACCCCGCGACCTCTGCGGCGCCCTACCGGCTCTACAATATCGGCAATCACAGCCCCGTCGCCCTGCTCGACTACGTCGCCGTGATCGAAAAGGCGCTGGGACAAAAGGCCAAGATCGAGCTTCTTCCGCAGCAGCCGGGCGACGTCGTGGCGACTTATGCCGATATCGATGCGCTCAAGGAGGCGACTGGTTTTCAACCCTCGACGCCGCTCGAAGAGGGTATCAGGCGTTTCGTCGCCTGGTATCGCGACTATTACCGGGCGTGAGCGTGCCTTCGCCTCAGCGGTTCTTGAATGCCGGTTTTCGCTTCTCGATGAAGGCCGCCATCCCCTCCTTCTGGTCTTCGGTCGCGAACAGAGAGTAGAACTGGCCGCGCTCGAATCGCGCGCCTTCGGCAAGCGTCGTGGCAAAGCCGCGATTGATCGCTTCTTTGATCATCATCACCGCGTGCTGCGACAGGTTGGCGATATTGTCGGCAACCGCCAAAGCCTCCTCCAACAATTTGGCCGCGGGCACGACCCGGCTTACCAGATTGGCACGCTCGGCTTCCGCCGCGCTCATGCGCCGCCCGGTGAGACATAGCTCCATTGCCTTTGCCTTGCCGACAGCGCGGGTGAGCCTCTGCGTGCCGCCGGCGCCTGGCATGATGCCGAGCGTGATTTCCGGTTGGCCGAATACGGCGTTGTCCGCCGCAAGAATAATGTCGCACGACATGGCGAGCTCGCAGCCGCCGCCGAGCGCGTAACCCGCAACAGCGGCGATGATCGCCTTGCGACAATGGGAAATGCGGTCGAAGGGCGCGAGAAAATCGCTGCCATAGGCCTCGACGAAGGACTTCTCATGCATTTCCTTGATATCGACGCCGGCCGCGAATGCCTTGTTGCTGCCGGTGATAACGATGGCGCCGATGGCGGGGTCGGCCTCGAAGCCGTCGAGCGCGCGGTTCAGCTCGGTGATAAGCCGTGAGTTCAGCGCATTGAGGGCGTGCGGCCGGTTGAGCGTTATGAGCCCGACCTTGCCTCTCGTCGTGACCAGGATCGTCTCATAGGCGGCTGCGGCTCTGGCGCCGTCTTGCTCCCTGCTGATGCTATCCACGAACATGTTCGCGTCCTTATCGTTGACAGGTTGGACAATAGAAGGTTGAGCGTCCTCCCTGGACGATGCGGCGTACGGTTCCTCCGCAGCCTTTCTTGGCGCAGCGCTTGCCCTCGCGGTCGTAGACCTTGAAGCGATGCTGAAAGCGTCCGAGCCGCCCATCGGCGCCGGCATAGTCGCGCAAGGTCGAACCTCCGGCCTTGATCGCGGCTTCGAGCACAACCCGGATCGCGGCGACAAGCGCCGTGGTTTCCGTGGTCGGCTTGCCCGATCTCGTGGCGAGTGAGCCCGCCTTCCGCAACGGGGAAACGCGGGCGCGATGGAGGGCCTCCGAAACGTAGATGTTGCCGAGTCCCACCACCAATCTCTGATCGAGGAGCGCGGCCTTGATCGAGGTGGTCTTGCCCTTGAGACGCTGCGCGAGCCATGCGGGCGTGAAGGCTTTGCTCAATGGCTCCATGCCGAGACCCTTGAACAGAGCGTGCTGCTCCAGACGATCGCCGTGAACGAGGTCCATCAAGCCAAACCGTCGCGCGTCGTTGAAACGGACCGAGGTGCCGTCGCCGAGATGGAACACGACATGTTCGTGTTTCGGCATCGGCACATCGTCTTGGTCGAACTCGCCGAGCGCCATGCGGGCGCCGTCGATGAAGAAGCGCCCCGTCATGCCGAGATGCACGACCAGCACCTCGCCATTGTCGAGCCGGACGAGCAGGTATTTTGCCCGCCGGTCGAGCGCTTCGACCGTGCGCCCCGTGAGCCGCTTGCCGAAATCCTTGGGCAACGGCACGCGCAAGTCCGGCCGTCTTTGCTCCACGCGCGCGAACGCCTGGCCGACCAGAACCGGCTCAAGTCCCCGCCGCACAGTTTCGACCTCCGGCAGCTCAGGCATGCTGAACGCCTCTTTTCCCGCGATGCAAAAAACCATAGTTGCAGCGCAACAATAGCCTGAACCCGGCCCTTGCGCTATTGTCCCCCCCAATGTCCGAGGACCTAAAAGGTCGCGCCGCCGCCGCCGGAAAGACAAGCTTCGGGTTCGCCCGGGTCGGCGAGGAGGCGAAGCAGGGCCTCGTGAACGAGGTCTTCGCCCGGGTCGCGCCGCGCTACGATCTGATGAACGACTTGATGTCGGGCGGCCTCCACCGGCTGTGGAAGGACGACCTTGTCGCCTGGCTTGCCCCGCCCCGAAGCGCCTCGCCCTTCGCCCTTCTCGACGTCGCCGGCGGCACGGGCGACATCGCCCTTCGCGCGCTGAAAGCAGGCGGCGCGGGCGCCTCGGCCACGATCTGCGACATCAGCGCCGAGATGATCGAGGCCGGGCGGAGACGGGCAGGGGATGCAAAGCTCGGCTTCGTGCGCGGCAATGCCGAAGCCTTGCCGTTCGCCAAGTCGAGCTTCGATGCCTACACCGTCGCCTTCGGCATGCGGAACCTCACCCATCTTGCGGCGGCGCTCGCGGAAGCGTTTCGCGTTCTGAAGCCCGGCGGCCGCTTCCTCTGCCTTGAGTTTTCCGCCGTCGAGATGCCCTTGCTCGACAGGCTCTATGACGCCTATTCCTTTAATGCCATACCCGCTCTCGGCGGGCTCGTCGCCGGCGACAGCGCCGCCTACCGCTATCTCGTCGAGAGCATCCGCCGCTTCCCCGATCAGGAAAACTTCACGGAATTGATCGAGAATGCGGGCTTCGAGCGGGTGCGGTACCGCAATTTGAGCGGTGGGATTGCCGCGATCCATTCCGCCTGGCGGCTGTGATGAGGCAGGGGTTATGAGCGCGATCGCCAATATGGCGCGTTTGACCAAGGCGGGCGTGGTTCTCGCCTGGTCGGGCGCGCGCGTCCTCCCCGACGAGGCGAACCTGCCGGGGCCGCTCGCGCTCTTCGCCCGTGTCACCGCGCCGCTCCGCAAGAACGGAACGGGAGCAGGCCGCAACGAGACCAAGCTCTCCGACGCGCTCACCTCGCTCGGGCCGTCCTACATCAAGCTCGGACAGTTTCTCGCGACACGGGACGATATCATCGGCCGCGAGCTCGCCCGCGATCTCTCCACGCTCCAGGACCGCCTGCCGCCATTTTCGCAAAGCGAGGCGAGGGCGGCGGTCGAAGAGGCGCTCGGCGCGCCGATCGACAAGATCTATGCCGAGTTCGGCCCGCCCGTCGCCGCGGCATCGATCGCGCAGGTGCATAAGGCGAGGGTGCGGGAGAAGGATGGTGCGCTTACGCCGGTCGCGGTCAAGGTGCTCCGGCCAGGCATCGAGCAGCGCTTCCAGAAAGACCTCGACAGCTATTTCTTCGCCGCGCGCATGATCGAGCGCTTTCATCCGCCCTCGCGGCGCCTGCGCCCGATCGCCGTGGTCGACACGCTTGCCAAATCCGTCGCCGTCGAGATGGACCTCCGCATGGAGGCCGCCGCGATCTCGGAGATGGCGCAGAACACCAAGAACGACGAGGGCTTTCGTGTGCCCACGGTCGATTGGTCGCGGAGCGCGCGCCGCGCGCTCACGCTCGAATGGATCGACGGCATTTCGATTGCCGACCGCGAAGCGCTCGCCGCCGCCGGCCACGATGTGAAGGCGCTCGGCCCCCGCATCGTGCAGGCCTTCCTCCGCCATGCCATGCGCGACGGCTTCTTCCACGCCGACATGCATCCGGGGAATCTGTTCGTGGACGCGGAAGGGCGCATCGTCGCCGTCGATTTCGGCATCATGGGCCGGCTCGGCCTCAAAGAGCGGCGCTTCCTCGCCGAAATCCTCTACGGCTTTCTCACCCGCAACTATACCCGCGTGGCCGAGGTCCATTTCGAGGCGGGCTACGTGCCGCGCAAGCACTCCGTGGCGCAATTCGCGCAAGCGCTTCGCGCCATCGGCGAGCCGATCATGGACCGCCCCGCGAGCGAAATCTCCATGGCCCAGCTGCTCGGCCAGTTGTTCCAATACACCGAAGTGTTCGACATGCAGACGCGGCCCGAGCTTCTGCTCCTTCAGAAGACCATGGTCGTGGTCGAAGGCGTGGGCCGTAGCCTCGATCCGGAGCTCAATATCTGGGTCGTGTCGGAACCGGTGGTGAAGGGGTGGATCGAGAAGGAGTTCGGCACGGGCGCCCAGTTCGAGGCCGCGGCGCAAGGGGCGGCGACCGTCGGGCGTCTCGTCGGCGACATTCCGAAGTTCCTCGGCCAGGCCGAGCGCACCGCCGAGGCCCTGTCGGCGATGGCGGAGGAGGGGTTCAGGCTCGACGACCATACCGTGGAGCGGCTGGCCGAGGCGCAAGGCCGCCAGAACCGGGCAAGCCGCATCGGCATCTGGGTCGGGGCGCTCGCGCTCGCGGTCATCGCGCTCGCATTGCTCTTCTAAGCATTGACCGCTAACCCTATTTCATTGTCATTGGCCCAGGCCGGGATTCTATGGCTTAGGTCGCGCCTCTGGCGTCATACCGGCGAAAGCCGGTATCCAGTGCCGCAGCACCGTGCCTGGCCCTCTGGATTCCGGCTTGCGCCGGAATGACGAGTGGTGTGGCGGGAGTGAGAGACAACACGTGGACGGCAAGCGCATTCTCTTGATCGTAGGCGGCGGCATCGCCGCCTATAAGAGCCTCGATCTCGTGCGCCGCTTGAAGGAGCGGGGCGCTTCGGTGCGCGCGATCCTGACCAAGGGCGGCGCCGAATTCATCACGCCGCTTTCGCTCTCCGTGCTCACGGGGGAGAAGACTTTCACCGATCTGTTCGACCTCAAGGACGAGGCCGAGATCGGACATATCCGCCTCTCGCGCGAGTCCGACCTCGTCGTCGTTGCGCCCGCGACCGCCGATCTTCTCGCCAAGATGGCGCAAGGGCTCGCGACCGACCTCGCCTCGACCGTGGTCCTTGCCACCGACAAGACGGTGCTCGCGGCGCCCGCCATGAATGTGCGGATGTGGCAGCATCCGGCGACGAGACGAAATCTCGCCACGCTCCGCCAAGACGGAATTCGCTTTGTCGGACCCGACGAGGGCGAAATGGCATGCGGCGAATATGGACCGGGCCGCATGGCCGAGCCGCAAGCGATACTCGCGGCAATCGAAAAAATTCTGGGCGAGGGGGCGGAGCCGCGCGCGGGCGCGACACCCATCAGATCGCTCGCGGGCTTGCGCGTTCTCATCACCTCGGGTCCCACGCAAGAGCCGATCGACCCCGTGCGCTACATCGCCAACCGCTCCTCCGGCAAGCAGGGCCATGCCTTGGCGCGCGCCGCGGTCTCGCTCGGCGCCGAGGTGACGCTCGTGACCGGCCCGGTGTCGCTCCCCGATCCTGACGGGGTGCGCGTGGTGAGGGTTGCGACGGCGGAAGAGATGCTTGCCGCCGCACTTGCGAGCCTTCCCGCCGACATTGCCATTTGCGCTGCTGCCGTCGCCGATTGGCGCGCGGCCGGCGCGACGACGCAGAAGCTGAAGAAAGAGGGCGCCGCGACCTCGCTCCGACTGACCGAAAATCCCGACATCCTCGCCACGCTGGCAAAGCCCGGGCCGAAGCGCCCGCGCCTTGTCATCGGCTTTGCCGCCGAGACCGAGAACCTGATCGAAAACGCGAGCGAGAAGCGGATCGCCAAGGGCGCCGACTGGATCGTCGCCAACGACGTTTCGCCGGGCACCGGCGTGATGGGCGGCGACGGCACGCAGATCCATCTCGTCACCGGCGCGGGCGTCGAGGATTGGCCGCCTCTGAGCAAAGATGAGACGGCGATGCGCCTCCTTGCCCGCGCGGCGGCGACGCTCGCCGCCAAGCGCCCGGCGGCGGAATGAGCGTCACGGTTCGGGTGAAGCGGCTCCCGCACGGCGAGGGGCTGCCACTTCCGTCCTATCAGTCCAAGGAGGCCGCGGGCCTCGATGTGGTGGCGGGCGTTCCCGAAGGCGCGGCTGTCGCGATCCCGCCCGGCGCCCGCGCGCTCATTCCCACCGGCTTCGCGCTCGAATTGCCGCGCGGCTACGAGGCGCAAGTGCGCCCGCGCTCGGGCCTTGCCCTGAAGCACGGGCTCACGCTCCTCAACAGCCCCGGCACCATCGATTCAGACTATCGCGGAGAACTCATGGTGATCCTCGTCAATCATGGCGATGAGCCGTTCATCGTCCGCCGCGGCGAGAGGATCGCCCAGCTCTTCATTGCTCCGGTGTCTCATGCCGAGATCGTTCCGGCCGAGGAGCTTGCCGCTACCTCGCGAGGGCCGGGCGGGTTCGGCTCGACCGGCTAACCTCCCTCCCCGCAAGGGGAGGGT